>CAMCTU010000035.1 GCA_945878525.1 Sphingobacterium thalpophilum | reverse complement strand
GCCCCGACCTTTTGGAGGGGTCAGTCTTGATTTTACTCAGTTTTTATTATTGTTTTTTATAGGTCTTCGTGGTCTCACCGCAAGGGCGTTTCGGCATTGGTTACTTTTTCATCAAGGAAAAAGTAAATAGGCCTCCGCGGCTATGAGCGGTCTTAAATTTGAAATCACACGGTATTATAATAATCCTGAATAAGTATAAAGTGCAGAATATTAAGTATTTAATAGAATAACTTAATCACATAGGGCGAAAGCTGGAACCTCCAAACTCTCATAAAATTCCATTTCAAGCTTTCCCTGGACATCAGTGATAAAAAACATAAGAGACTGTTTAAATTTATATTGTAAAAATGTTTATAGCTTATTTTTTGAGCGAAACGAGGCATGTTTTTGAAGAGATAGCAGAGCTTCTACCTCAAGAAAACATAACGAAGTTGTAGCCAAAAAGAAGCATAAACAAATTATTAGATGAATTTAACCATGCTCTAAATCTTTTTCCTTTACTTTTTGACATTCTGAGCGATTCTCTTAGCTTTGTTGTACAAAAATAGATTCAATGAGTGTACTGGTTAATAAAGATTCAAAAGTAATTGTTCAGGGCTTTACAGGTAATGAGGGAACATATCATGCTTCCCAGATGATAGATTATGGAACACAGCTTGTAGGTGGTGTTACTCCCGGAAAGGGCGGACAAAGTCATTTAGATCGCCCGGTTTTCAATACGGTTAAGGATGCCGTTGTTAAAACAGGTGCTGATGTATCCATTATTTTTGTGCCACCGGCTTTTGCTGCTGATGCGATCATGGAAGCTGCTGAAGCAGGAATTAAGGTTATTGTTTGTATTACCGAAGGTATCCCGACCAAGGATATGATTCTGGTTAAAGAATATATTGCAGATAAGGATTGTCGTTTGATCGGTCCGAATTGCCCAGGTATCATCACTGCTGATGAAGCAAAAATTGGTATCATGCCTGGATTTATCTTCAAAAAAGGTGTTGTAGGTATCGTTTCTAAATCAGGAACCCTAACTTATGAAGCTGTTGATCAAGTTGTTAAAGCCGGTTTAGGAATTACTACAGCCATTGGTATCGGTGGAGATCCAATCATTGGTACACCAACCAAGGAAGCAGTAATGCTCTTAATGAATGATCCAGAGACTAAAGGTATTGTCATGATCGGTGAGATCGGTGGTGGAATGGAAGCTGAAGCGGCTTACTGGATCAAGGAAAATGCCCGCCAGAACGAGTTGCTCGGGCTGGGTACTAAACCAGTTGTAGGCTTTATCGCCGGACAAACAGCGCCTCCAGGACGCCGTATGGGTCATGCAGGAGCAATTGTTGGCGGTGCCGATGATACTGCAGCAGCAAAAATGAAAATTATGCGAGAATGTGGAATACGCGTTGTTGAATCTCCGGCAGAGATCGGTGCAGCGATGGCTGAGGAATTGGCGAAATTGGGATAGGAAGTTTCAAGAACCAGGAGCAAAGAACCAAGACTTTATACCACTTTGTAAAATATACCGGCTGAGAGGCCGGTTTTTATATGTCTTTTTGGTAACGATTGTCTTTTTATGCCTTAATTTAAATTGGATCTTCGGTGCATAATTATTCATATGAATCAGGGAATTTGCTTTAGAATGGAGATATTTAGTTTAGTACTTGAATTTGCTTTTTAGCCTTAAAATGGCGACATTTACACCTACTAACCAATTTAAAAAGCAGATGAAAGTACTATTTTTTATATTCTTCAGCTTTTTTTCTATTGCTTCAGTTTCGGCACAGCAAACAGATTTACAGAAGGGTACTATTCAGACTGATAGCATCGCCACTGAATTATTGGGGAATGACAGTCTGCTAATAGTCCGGGGTAAGGCCAGCTATTATGCCAGTAAATTCCATGGTCGGCGGACTGCTAATGGGGAAGTATTTAGCAATAAGAAAATGACTGCCGCTCACCTTAAATTGCCATTCGGGACTCTTGTAAAGGTAACCAATCTCGACAACGGTCGTACAGTGATTGTCAAGGTCAATGATCGAGGGCCCCATACCAAAGCTTTTATCCTTGATGTTTCACAAGCTGCTGCGAAAGAACTTGGATTTTATACGAAGGGCGTGGCAAAAGTTGAAATCAGTTATCAAATGGCCAAGAAATAGATTATTTGGTTCTATTTCGTATGCGATTAAAATTTAGTTTTGAATAAATAGGTTTTCATATACTTCATTGGATATTTTGCCGAATTTATAAAAGCAAGCCCCTCCTTCAAAAACCGATAAGCTTGAAACTGAAATAGCAATAACAAGATTTAGGGTGTTTTTAACCCTTTTGAATACAGTCTTGGTTGGAATTTTTCTAGTGACCCTGAAGGGGTCAAATGTTTATAGTATTATTAAAACGAAAATCCCGACCCTGAAGGGGTCGCATGTGAGAATTTCAAATACATTCGACCCCTTCAGGGTCGGAAAACGGGCATTTATGATTGTTCTATAAACATACGACCCCTTCAGGGTCGAAGAACAATAGCTTTAACCAAACAATTTTACCTGGCATTAACTAGTTTAAATTGTATCCTTCATGTCATATCTCAACGCGATTTGAACTCTTTTATGAAGCTTGCTTATCTTTGAGTGAAATGGAATACAACAAATTAACACCCGAAGAAGAATACATTATCCTACATAAAGGCACTGAAAGACCTTATACAGGAGAGTACCTTGAAAATAAAAAATCCGGATTTTACATCTGCAGGCAGTGTAATAGCCCTTTATACCGTTCTGAAGATAAATTTGATTCTCATTGCGGCTGGCCGAGTTTTGACGATGAGATTGAGGGTGCAGTTAATAAATTGACCGATAAAGATGGCCATCGAACAGAAATATTATGCAATAATTGTGGTGGCCACTTAGGGCATGTTTTTAAGGGTGAAAAATTAACTCCAAAAAACACCCGTCATTGTGTGAATTCACTTTCAATGAAATTTATACCCTCCGGAGATTAATTAGCTCAGCGGTTTACCTGAGTTTTTCTTGCCCAAAATACTCCCCACATTAAATATTTGGAGAGTAGATCTACCTGAGTGAAGCCTGTATCTTCCAGTTGATGGAGGTGCCAGCCCACCGGACTATGATGATCATGAGCATCCTGGTGGTCCATCCACATTTTCCAATTTTCTTCTGTTGAGCCCAGTTTTAGGGCTTCAACCTTCCAGCAGGCAATATTATTGAAATAGATCTCATCGGTGATCCCCCGGGTTTGATCTGCAAAAATAAACAGGCTATTATCTTTCAATGCCCGGAATACATCATTATACAACTGTATCTTGAAAGCGTCTTCAATGTGGTGGATGGCAATACTCGACATAACCAGATCATAAGTATTAGGCTCGAGCTTCATGTGTTTGAAATCAGCCTTGATGTAGGTAATATTATGCGCATTTGGAAACCGCTTTTTACATTCATCCAATATTTCTTCCGAGAGATCGAGTGCATGAATTTCGGCATCCGGAAAGTGATCAAGAATCTCCCGAGTCAGGTTTCCGGTGCCACATCCCAGGTCAATAATACGTTTGGGTTTAAAAGTTTCAGGAATATATTGGAACATCCTGTAAAGCATTTCCTGATAGCGCGGCACACATTTTTTAATGAGATCGGTATAGTTGCTGCTTAAATCGTCATAAAATTGTTCAAGTTGTTCCATAGCATGCTCCTGATGATAAAAATTAATTTATTTTTGGTAAAATTCTGATTTGACATTTAAAATCCATTATGAAATTACTTGAAGGAAAAATAGCATTAATTACCGGAGCATCAAAAGGGATTGGCCGTAAGATCGCTGAAAAATTTGCTGAACATGGTGCTGATGTAGCATTCACCTATCTGTCTTCTGTTGAGAAGGGAGAGGCTTTGGAAAAGGAGTTGCAAAGCTTTGGGACTAAGGTTAAAGGTTATCGGTCAGATGCGTCAAAATTTGATGAAGCAGAGAAATTAATCAACGACATAGTAGCTGATTTTGGAAGTCTGGATGTTGTAGTAAACAATGCAGGTATAACCAAAGATGGATTATTGATGCGTATGACCGAAGAAAACTGGGATGAAGTGTTAAACGTTAACCTTAAATCTATTTTCAACGTTACTAAAGCAGCTTCAAAGATCATGATGAAGAACCGTAAAGGTGTTTTTATCAATATGAGTTCGGTTGTTGGTGTGCAGGGAAATGCAGGTCAGGCAAATTATGCTGCTTCTAAGGCTGGTATTATTGGATTTTCTAAATCAGTTGCCAAAGAACTCGGTTCAAGAAATATTCGCTCGAATGTAGTTGCTCCGGGCTTTATCAGAACCGAAATGACCGAAGTACTCGATCCGAAGGTTGTAGAAGGCTGGACACAGGCTATCCCTTTGAAACGTGCCGGTGAAACTGAAGATGTTGCTAACCTTTGTGTATTCCTGGGCTCTGATATGAGTTCTTACATTACGGGGCAGGTGATTCCGGTTGATGGGGGGATGCTTTGAGAGTTGAGAGTTGAGGTCTGAGATCGGAGGTCTGATATACTAGATATGAGATATGAGATATGAGATGTGAGATATGAGATGGATCCTATACTTTTCTCTTTCTGCTTTTAGCTTTCAGCTTTAGGCTTTTGGCTTTAAGCTTTTGGCTTTCAGCTTAAAAATGGTATTGATTTTGATTAAATATATTGCTTAAATAAATATCATGATAAACAATCGCTTCATATTACCGTTTGCCATTTTAGGACTTTCTCTGATCGTCTCTACTTTCATATTTTCAAGTACATGGCGTAAAATCAAAAGTGAAAATCAAACGATCACTGTCACTGGATCTGCAAAAAAGGTTATTGTATCTGATCTGGGTGTATTGCGTGGGACACTGAGTGTTGAGGCATCTACGGCTTTAGAAGCTTATCGCTTACTGCAGGCGCAAAAGCCTATCCTTATGGAGTATTTTAAGTCCAAAGGATTCTCGGCTGATAAGGTTAATGTACAAACGATCACTTCTTTCCCTAATTTTTCATTCAATGAGCAGGGACAAAACACAGGGATACGTTCTTACAGCACATCCCAAATAATTGACATTTCAGCCTCAGATGTTCAATTGATCAAGGCGATGTCTATTGAGATCAGTTCCCTGGTTGAGCGTGGTGTTAATTTTCAGGTCAATCAGCCCGAATATTATTATACCAAGATTGGAGATATAAAAATTGAAATACAAGCGGAGGCTGCTAGAGATGCAATGATTCGGGGAGAACGGATTGCAGAAGCTACCGGACGCGAACTTGGTGCGCTTAAAAGTGCGAGAATGGGCGTGCTTCAAATCACCCCAGAAAATTCAAACCTGATTTCTGATTATGGTGTTAATGATGTCAGTTCTATCAGGAAAGAGATAATTGCAGTAGTCAATGCTAATTTTGAGATAGATTAATATCTCATGAAAGATTGAAAGCTTAAATTTAAAAAGGCATATTTGTATTAGCTATGCCGCTATTATTTCAAATTCAATTTACTTCAGAAAGCTATTTATGGCTCCTTGCCTGCCTGGGATTGGGTATTGCATATGCCTTTCTGTTATATAGACATTCTACACATCTTCAAAAAAACTTAAGATATTTTTTGTTCGCTCTTAGAGCTTTGTCCATCGCTTTAATTGCCTTTCTGATATTTTCTCCTCTCATTAAAACGATTAGCCGCACAATTGAGAAACCACTGATTATCATTGCACAAGATAATTCTGCCTCAATTCTTCTTTCTGAAGGCAAAGGGTTTAACAGTCAGGGTTTTACTGATCAGCTCAAAAAGCTTGAGAAGAATCTTTCAGCAGATTATGAACTTCGTACCTTCAATTTTGCTGAAAAAATGGATGAGGGACTTAATTTAAATTACAAAGGCTCACTAACAGATATTTCCTCAGTTTTTAAACAGATAAACGACCAATTTTCAAATCGAAACATTGGTGCAATTATAATGGGTACTGATGGCATTTATAACAGGGGCTCGAATCCCCAATATGAAAGTAAGAATCTCAATGCCGCAATTTATACCATTGCTTTGGGAGATACCATAGCCAGACGCGATCTGCTAATCTCTAATGTTAATTACAATACTATTGCTTACCTGGACAATCAGTTTCAGATCGGAATAAGCATTGAAGCATATCAATCTGAAGGAAGTAATTCAATGCTGACCGTCAGTTCTGAATCTGGGGTAATCCTGTCCAAAGCAATATCCATTAATTCTAATGAATTCAGACAAACCATTTTACTGAATTTGCCCGCAGAAAAGAAAGGTTTGCAATCTTATACAATCAAACTTAGTCCTCTTGCTAAGGAACTATCCCTGATTAATAACAAGCAAACTATTTTTATCGAGGTAATTGATGGGAGAAAGAACGTACTCATCATTGCCAATGCTCCACATCCTGATATCAGTGCAATCCGGCAATCCATCGAGATTAATAAGAACTATTCAGTGAAGGTGCGCATGGTTCAGGAGGTTTTACCAGCCGAAATTGAAGAGGCAGGTTTGTTAATTTTACATCAGTTACCTTCAGTAAGTAATAATGCCAAGGATATTTTAAGGTTAAGTGAAGCCAAACCAATACTGTATGTTCTGGGTGCTCAGAGTAATATACCTGCTTTCTCGGCTTCTCAAAACATAATGGCACTTAATTCAAACGGAATGCTTCAGGAAGCAAATGCAAGTGTTAAATCTGATTTTTATGCGTTCACCCTCAGCGATATCAGCAGATCTAAAATAAATAATTTCGGACCCTTGTTAACACCTTTCGGCAATTATGCGTTGAAAGGCCCAGCAAGCTTTCTGATAAATCAGCAGATTGGAAAATTACCTACTGAAAAACCATTGCTAATATTTGGAGAAGATGTTCAGCGCAGAGTTTCAATACTGACAGGAGAGGGCATTTGGCGCTGGAGACTGGAGGATTTTCAGGAGAATTCTAGTCATGAGGCAATTGACGAGCTCATAACTAAAACTGTTCAATATCTGGTTAGTTCGGATGATAAGCGAAAATTCAGGGTATCCACGTCTAAAAATAATTTTGATGAGAATGAACACGTGATACTTAATGCAGAGTTGTATAATGGATCATTTGAGTTGGTAAATACACCAGATGTTAATATTACTCTGAAGAATAAGGCTGGTAGAAGCTATTCATTTGTCTTTTCACGAGCATTAAATTCCTATGAGCTTGATGCAGGAGAACTTCCTGCAGGAGAATATAATTATAAAGCACTTACTTCACTTGGTAAGTTAAAATATCAGGCAGAAGGTCAGTTTATAATCAGTAGTCAGGAAGCTGAGTACAAACAAATGATAGCAGATCATCAGTTATTGTATGCTATTTCCATGCAGAATGGAGGGAAGATGCTGTTTCCTAAACAACTTGATGAATTACCTGAATTAATCAGAACAAATGAGAAGGTAAAATCTGTTTCTTATGAAAATCCGAAATATAGCGAACTCATAGAACTGGAATTATTGTTTTTCTTAATACTTGTATTATTGAGTACTGAATGGCTTTCAAGAAAGCGAAATGGCGAAATATAATCTGAATTCTTAACAATATTATGGAAGCAAAGAAAACCCTGGCTGTTTACAATAGAGTGAAGAAACTAACTAAAGAGGGCAAACTACTTTGGAAAGAGGAAGCGGACGGAAATACATTTTATACTTCAATCAGTGATTTTAAGATCTACATCGGAAAAAGTGCAGGTACAGTTTCATTTGAGCTCTTCAATAATTTATACACTAAAATTGGTATCCTCGAATATGGTGGATATTCGCCTGATGTTGAGGGTCTTGATTCTTTCTATCTTTTTGTAAGGAAATTGATCACTAAAACAGAGGATGGTCTTGACGATTTGCTGGATCATCTCGATAAGATTGACTAAATAAACAATCAATTTTTAATCTCATTTCCTAAAGGCCTGTCTCTGGCTGCTATTTAAATTTCTTCTAATCCTGCCGTTAACTTTGCAGGATATACCGCTTACTAAAAGACTTCGCATTAAATTCCGGCCTGAGATCTTCACTAGTATATTTATTCAGTTAATTGTGAAGTAATTCGCTGGATAATAAAAATTAGGATTCTGAAAATGGCAATCTCATCTTGGAATGATCAGCATATACCAATAAAATTCATTGTGAATCATAGTTCAGTTTTAAGGAGCAGAGTGATTTACATAGTTATTCTATCGGCGACTATATTGGCCTTGACTTCCTTACCATTTATACCTGTTGAAATTAGTATTAATAGTCAGGGTATGATACAGTCCTCCTTAGAGCGTTCAGAACTTCTGGCCTCAGTAAGTGGAAGGGTAGTTGATTTAAAGTTAAAGGATAATCAAAGAATTTTTAAAGGGGATACGATTCTCCTAATAGATTCCTCCTTACCCGGACAACAAAGTAATATCCTTAACAAGCGTTTAGAAATACTTAAGCAGCTGCTTACTGATGCAGGTCAGATAGTGAATTATGCCAATCATTTAGAAAATTTTTCAGCTGTTCGGAAATTTTCTACCGAGCAATACAAAGCTTCCTGGTTGCAGTTTCAGCAGGAATTCGAATTGAGTTCCTTAACTAAAGACCTGGCAGAGCGGATCTTCAGAAGATATAATACTTTGTACGAAAATGGAGCAGTTACTTTAGCCGAAACTGAAAAGTTCAGGTTTGAATATGATAAAGCTGTTTCAGATCAGAATCTTCTGATAAAGAGATATAAATTTCAATGGGAAACTGAAGCTGCAGGCTTTCAAAGGGAGTTAAGTGAATTGCTGTCCCGAGAGGCAGATATTGCAGAGCAGGGGAAACTTTTTATTCTTAGGGCTCATGTCAATGGCTCAGTCCAGAATCTGGCAGGTATTCAGGCAGGTTCTTATGTATTTGCAAATCAAAAGATTGCGGAGATTTCTCCGGATACTCAATTAATCGCAATTTGTTATGTTAAGCCAACGGATATCGGCCTGATCAAAAAAGGTCAGACTGTAAACTTTCAGATTGATGCTTATAATTACAATCAATGGGGTTTGATTTCGGGCGAAGTAATTGACATTTCTGATGATATCATATTTACAGCCCAGGGTAATGCGGTTTTCAAGGTACGTTGTATTCTGGATAAGGAATATTTAACACTCCGGAACAATTACATAGGAAATTTAAGGAAAGGAATGAGTTTTACTGCCCGATTCCTTGTCACTGAGCGTTCATTGTACGATTTACTTTATGATAAGCTTGACGATTGGCTAAATCCCAATCTTTCTGAGGAAACAGCTAAAATATGAACATCCAGGTTAAACAGCGAGATATTTCAGATTGCGGGGCAGCATGCCTTGCTTCGGTAGCAAGGTTTTACAATCTTGATGTACCGGTAACAAGAATCCGTCAACATGCCGGGACAGATAAAAAAGGGACTAATGTCGCTGGAATGCTTGAAGCTGCAAAGCATCTTGGATTTGAGGCAAAAGGGGTTAGAGGAGCTTTTGAAAGCCTTTTTCAAATACAACTTCCTGCTATTGCTCATATCATAGTAAATGGTCAGCTGCAGCATTATGTTGTTATTTACAGGATAAATAAGCAGAAGATTAGCGTAATGGATCCTACTGTTGGTAAATTAATTATTAAAAAGCTAAGTGAATTTAAAGAAGAATGGACCGGTGTATTAGTATTGTTGGCACCCACCGACAACTTCATACCGGGAATTTATAAAATAAGCCCCCTGAGGCGATTTTATAATCTGATACAACCCCATAGATCAATTCTTATTCAAACTTTATTTGGCGCGGTCATCTATACTTTGCTCGGGCTCTCCATGTCAATTTTTGTTCAGAAAATCGTTGATTTTGTGCTGGTCGACGGCAATAGGAATTTACTTAATATCATGAGTATTGGTATGCTAATCATACTCTCGCTGCAGGTAATCATTGGCATTTTTAAAAGTTATTTCATGATTCGGACGGGTCAAGTGATAGATGCGCAACTCATCCTTGGCTACTATAAGCACCTCGTAAAGTTACCGCAGCATTTTTTTGATACGATGCGGGTAGGTGATATAACATCAAGAATTGGGGATGCTGTAAAGATCCGTTTATTTATAAATGATGTATCTATCAATATAGCAGTTAACTTTTTTATGCTGCTTTTCGCTTTCATGATGATGTTTACCTATTACTGGAAGCTTGCATTATTCATCTTGATTATAATTCCAATATACTCTGCTATTTATCTAATGACCAACAGGCTGAATAGTAAAGTTCAGCGCAAATTGATGGAGAACGCCGCTGATTTGGAATCACAATTGGTTGAAAGTCTGAATGCTGTAGGTACAATAAAACGATTCGGACTTGAGGATCATGCAAATCAGAAAACGGAAACACGATTCTCGAAACTTCTTGATTCTGTGTATAAATCAGGTATGAATTCAATTTTTTCGGGATCTTCAACCGAACTGGTTTCCTATTCATTTACAATTATTTTACTTTGGGCTGGTGCAGGATTTGTACTTGATAAACAAATCAGTCCGGGCGAGTTACTTTCTTTTTATACCCTGATCGGGTATTTTACCGGACCAGTTTCATCCTTTGTAGGAATGAATAAAACTGTTCAGGATGCAATAATTGCGTCTGATCGCTTGTTTGAAATCATGGAGATGGAGCAGGAAAATGAGGATCATAAGTTTGAACTGTCGAATTCTAACATAGGAAATATCAGATTCGAGGATGTTTCCTTCCGGTATGGTTCCCGGGTTTTGGTTTTCGATAAGCTCAACTTAGAGATACCTTTTCAAAAACTGACAGGAATAGTCGGGGAAAGTGGTTCCGGAAAATCTACCCTTATGTCTATTCTACAGAATATTTATCCGCTGAATAATGGTCAGGTCTTTATTGGTGATTATTCTATAAAGCACATCAGCAACACTTCATTACGGCGGATTATAGGTGTTGTACCTCAAAAAATAGACCTTTTTTCTACTGATATAATCACTAATATTTCTATCGGAGATGATCAGCCCGATATAAAAAGGATTATAAGTATTTGCAATATGCTTGGAATTACACAATTTATTGATGAATTACCAAATGGATTCCAGACTCAGCTTGGAGAGAATGGAGTAAACCTTTCTGGGGGTCAAAGACAGCGGATTGCAATTGCACGTGCCTTGTATCGGGAACCTGAGGTACTCATTTTGGACGAAGCTAGCTCTTCTCTTGATCCGGTGTCTGAGCGATATGTGCAGAATGCAATAGAGTTTTTATTGGCTGAGAAGAAGACGGTTATCATGATCTCGCATCGACTTAGCAGTATACAGAGGGCCGGATTGATAATTGTTTTAAAAAACGGAAAAGTAGCGGAGGAGGGAGAACATGCTGAGCTTCTCTCTAAGCAGGGTGAATATTATCACTTATGGTCTCAGCAAATTCCGATGGACTTTCAAAATTATATCCAAAAATGAAACTACTGGAACAAATTGAGCGTATAAATAGGCTGCATGAACTAATCAAGCATCGTCGGACTGGTACACCAAGTGTATTGGCTAATAAATTGAACTTGTCTACTTCAATGGTTTATAAATTAATTGACGAGTTAAAACTTCGGGATGCTCCAATTGTTTATTCTCGTCAGTTGGGCACTTATTATTATAGTCGCAGTTTTCAAATTAAGATATCAATTGATTTTAAAACAGTTACAGAGGAGGAAATGCCTGGATAGTTGAACCATCGAAAGTGGTTTTATGATTCTGAGTTGTAAATGCAAACGATTTACAATTAAGGTTTGCTGATCATTTCTGATTGATGGTCATTGAACCTCAATTACCGTTCACTCATTTATCAGTTAAATAATTCTTCAAATAGTGAAATAATAGTATTTTAAAATATTTTATTTTGAAATCACGCACTTAAATTCAATCAGCTATGAAAAAGTACGCTAAATCAATCTGGTTTGCAGTCTTTGTTTTATTAGTTTTCTTTTATTGGGAAGATATGTTAAGGGGTTTTAGGGATGGTTATAATTCTTTGCCTTAATAAAATTGCTCTAAATGGTCTAAGCACCTTCTGATTCAATAATTATAGCTGCCCATTAATGTTGTTGTGCGCGAAGAGTTCTAACAAATGGGTGACTCATAATATTGATAGTTAAAAGCATGAAGCATTAGATTTCGACCAATCTGTACCCAGAAATACCGGGAGCTCAATGGGGCTAAAGTATTTCTTGCAACTTTAACCGGATGATTAAAAGATATTAACATTGAAAATTTTTTTACCGCACTATAGTTTTTTTGAACTGAAGATATTTTACTTTGAATATCGCGATAGATGCTGTACAGCAGAAGGCAGAAACCGAAAAGCCTGAAAAGAGTAGGTGTTATAAAAATTGAAAGCAGTAAAGAATTTGAATATAGTTTTTGGACATTGAGCAATTTATGTGCAAAACAGACTCATAAACAAGAGTGTTGAATTGGCACTAAACAATCTGCCATTGAGTAATACAGTAATTGACTGTATTATTTCACATCCTCGATAAGATGCTATCTGTTCAAAAATTAATTCATTTTTTTATCTGTTTTAGTAAAATTTAAAATTATGGATTTTAAACAATTAAAATTAGTTGAACTTAATTCTGAAGAATTAGTCAATATTGATGGTGGTGGAGATAGCTGGTTGAAAAAATTCAGCTTTTATGGGGTTCTATGGGAGCTTGCAAACAATTGGGACGCTATAAAAGCAGGTGCTTCAGATGGATGGAATGGGACGTATAATAATAAATTTTAAATAACATTAATTGCGAAACTATTTTAAAAAAAACAAATTATGAAAATCGAAGAATTAACAACCGATGAATTGATGAATATTGAAGGGGGAGGCCTTGGTAATTTAATTTATGATATCTGTTATATAACCGTCCGTAGCTTGCGTTGTGGATATGGAATTTCCAATTCATTAAAAAGTAATCCCAATTATGGGAACGCTATGGTTTATAAGTAATAATTAAAAGAATAGCAGACTATTTTATATAGTCTGCTATTAAAATAAAATCATAGATATTCATCCGGGAAAAATATTTTTTTTTGAATTATGGTCTAAATTTTTAGTGAATTGCTAAGGGCTGGGTTTACTATTTAATGGTTAGTTCCAGTTCCCCAATAAGCGTTCAAGTCCAATTAGCTATACATTAAACATGTCATTAATTAATTCTGAAGAAAATTTAAGAGAAAGTATTTTCTCGAAGATTAAGGAGTTAAGAACTCCGAGCCTTTTTCTTTCTGTTATCACCTATAATTTAACTGCAGCTTTTCTGTTTCTATTAATTCGAAAGGATTTTTTTTATACAATAATGGAAAATTTCTTGCCATTTGATAGTTGGTATGAAGAACTTTTTGTGGTAACGGTCATAGCCCCGCTCTTTGAAACTACCATGTATCAGTATTGTCTTATGAGTCTCATTATTATTTTATCAAAATGGATATTCAAGAAGGAATTAATTCCTTTGGGTATTTTAATTTCCGTAATGGCGTGTGCAAGTAGTCATTTTGATAATTATGTTTACATGATTCAAATGATGATTTCGGGGTTCTCCTACTGCGTTTTTTACTTGATTTTGGAAAAAAGGAATAAAAATGCTTTTTTATATACAGTTGCTATACATATGATATGCAATTTGCTTGTTTTTTGTTTAAAGCAAATTTATTAAACAAACTTAAATCTGTCTTCAGTTAAGTCTATTAAACACAGAAAATATTAGTCCTGTTTTTTGTTAATAAATAATTTATTAATTCAAATATTTAATTAAAAGTTAAGTATAGACAGGTCTGCTAACAGTTTTATATGGATGCCAAAGATAAACTTCTTGTCCCTTTTCGAAATATCAGCACACCTGTGTTAATAGCATTGACACTAATTATTCATTTAATTTTTTCCTTATCTACATCTTCTGTCGCAAGAATGTATGGTATTTCCCTGAATGCCAATTTTCCTCCATTTGATAATTTAAAACAAGAATTTCTTCTAGTTGTTATTTTTGCCCCTCTTGTTGAGACCCTAATATTTCAATACTTTCTAGTTAATTTAAGTATCTCATTGACCATGTTATTATTTAAAAGGGAGTACATAATATTGGCTATTATGATGCCAGCAATGGCATTTGGCCTAGCGCACACCTATAATTATATGTATATGGCATCTACATTTGTTACAGGTCTGTTATTTAATACTTTTTACATGGTTGTTAAATATAGGAAGCAGGATGCTTATAGTTGTACAACGATCGTTCATGGACTATATAACTTATTTATTTTCGGACTGAAAAATTTGTAGAATAATCCTCCAACTGAAAAAAATGCTGTATTTTCTTAAAAATCCCAATTATGTCTTCTCAAATAATGGTTCGCTTAATGAGAGGATTAAACTCTTTTTTAGACTATTTTTTTTTGTTATTCTGCAATAATTTTGTTGGGATTGTTTGTTTTTTTATTTGATAAAATACTTGTAAAGGAATGGATGGGCAAAGATTCAATTTTTGAATTGTACAAAATCAATTCAAAAATGGTACAAAATAAATTTGGGCTTTTAATGCCATTATATATTATTTTGATCTTTCCGATTATAGAAGAGTTTGTTTTTCGATATGCCTTAAACTTTAAAAGAAATTCAATTGCAGTTTGTGTTTCATTGATTATTTATCGTTTTCTAGGTAGCAGTTATACCCAATTCGACACCTCATCTTTTTTGGATTATTTTAGATTAGTTTTTTCTGTCTCTGTCTATTTCTTGCTATTAAGAACACTCAGTGAAGATTTTTTATCAAATATTCACAAAGTATATTTTCCATATATCTTTTATTTTTCTGCTGTAAGTTTCGCTTTAGTTCACATTAGTAACTTTAGTCCTATTCAATATGATATATTCTACGTTTATCCATTGTATGTATTACCTCAGTTTGCAATGGGGCTATTTTTTGGATATATAAGATTGAAACAGGGTTTTTTTTGGAGTGTTTTATTGCATTCAGCAATAAATTTACCTTCAGGCTTATTGATTCTATATAGCTAAAATTTTAAACTATGTCTTATCAGCAATAATTTATGGATTCCAGAGAAAAATTTATTCTTCCTTTTCGCAAGTTTAGCACGCCTAAACTGACTCTTCTGGCACTAATTGTGCATTTAATATTTTCCTTCGCGGTTTCTTATTTCGCTTACTTGTTTGATATACAGATAAATACTAATCCTATAAAATTTGATAGCATTAAGGAAGAGTTTCTTGTAGTGGTTATCATTGCACCTTTTGTTGAAACTTTCCTATGTCAATACTTCCTAATCAATTTGATCATTTCATTGAATAGGTTTCTTTTTAAGAAAGAATCCATTAGTCTGGCTATTTTTATTTCGGCTTTAATATTTGGACTGGGGCACCAATATAATTATATCTATATGGCCGTGACATTTTTTACTGGACTGCTTTATGCTACATTTTTCTTTATTATTAAATGTAGAAAACAGGATGCTTTCACCTGTACGAGCATTGTACATTGCCTCTATAATTTAGTTGCTTTCGGGATGAAATATTTAGAGAATTATTAATCTTATTAAGAAAGAAGTATTTAGGAATGCGGTATTGCTTTACTGACTTTGGAGATTGATAAAAAATTACTCTTGTAACTTCGCTCCCTCTTTTACAATCACAAAAACATCCTCATTCTTTTTTTTCATCAGGTATTTTTCGCGGGCGAATTTTTCAAGCTTCACCTTATCTGTTGTCAGTTCATTAAGGTCTTTTACTGCTTTTTCTGTTTGTTGGAGATAGAATTCTTTTTCAGCCTCCAGTTTATTCAGCTGGGTGCGATATTCATACTGAGACATCAGATCATTTCGGTCAAAAAATAACATCCAGGTCAGAAATGCTATGCCTGCAATGAAATACTTATTACGAATCAAATCTAAAAGACGGTACATTATTTCAAATATATCCCGAGATTATATATCCCGGGATCGCTTATTTTCAACTTATTAACAAAACAGTTCCGACTTCCATCTTACAGTAGCTGCTCTTAGTTATTTTACGTACTTAAAATTCTTTCCAAGAAAACGTGCACTGCTGCCCAGTTCCTCTTCAATACGAAGTAACTGATTATATTTCGCAATCCTGTCTGAACGTGATGCTGAGCCAGTTTTGATCTGACCGCAGTTTAGTGCTACTGCCAGATCAGCAATGGTATAATCTTCAGTTTCGCCTGAACGGTGGCTCATAACTGAAGTATATCCACTATTTTGGGCCAGTGAAACAGCATTAATGGTCTCAGTTAATGTTCCAATCTGATTTACTTTAACCAGAATAGAATTAGCAATATCAGAATCAATACCACGCTGCAGTCGCTTTACATTTGTAACAAACAAGTCATCACCTACTAACTGCACTTTCGAACCAATTTTTTCGCTTAATAATTTCCATCCATCCCAATCGTCTTCATCCATTCCGTCTTCAATTGAAATGATAGGATATTTAGCTGCTAATGAAGCTAAATAATCTACCTGCTCAGCACTTGTTCTGATTGCTCCTTTCGGACCTTCAAATTTAGTGTAATCGTATTTTCCATCTTTGTAAAATTCAGAAGCGGCACAATCAAAGGCCAAATAAATATCTTTTCCGGGTGTATAGCCAGCTTTTTCAATAGCTTCAAGAATAGTTTCTATTCCATCTTCTGTACCTTCAAACTTTGGGGCGAAGCCACCCTCATCACCAACAGCTGTTGATAAGCCCCTGTCGTGCAGGATTTTTTTCAATGTATGGAATACCTCAGTCCCCCAACGTAAAGCTTCTGAAAAAGAGGAAGCTCCTGCCGGCATGATCATAAACTCCTGAAATGCGATTGGAGCATCAGAATGCGAGCCCCCGTTCACAATATTCATCATTGGGATAGGTAAGGTATTCGCATTCACACCACCTATGTAGCGATATAAGGGTTGACGACTTTCCTGGGCTGCTGCTTTTGCTACAGCAAGCGAAACGCCCAAAATTGCGTTAGCCCCTAAATTTCCTTTGTTTTCACTTCCATCAATTGCAATCAGTAATTTATCAATACTATTTTGCTCAAATACATCAATTCCCTTAAGTTCCGGAGCAATTTTTTCATTCACATTAGATACTGCTTTCAGGACACCTTTCCCTAAATAAACCGCCTTATCACCATCACGAAGCTCCACAGCTTCATGTACACCAGTAGATGCTCCGGATGGAACTGCAGCACGGCCCAGAATGCCATTTTCAGTAATGATATCAACTTCTATGGTTGGATTTCCACGTGAATCCAGAATTTGTCTTGCGTGTACGTCGATAATTAAACTCATGATATTTTCTTATTATTAATGTATAAATCCTAATTAGATAGTGTATTAAATACACTTTGAATTATGTTACTAAAATACTGATTTTATTGGGGATAAAATATTTTTAGCTTTTTCTTTTAAATCATTGAATGAACTTAGTTGTTCAACATCGCTACAAAATCATCAAACAGATATCTTGAATCATGCGGACCCGGAGAGGATTCAGGGTGGTACTGGACAGAAAATGCTTTCCTTCCTTTAACTCTGATTCCTTCAATTGACTGATCATTCAGATTCATATGGGTAATTTCTACTTTGTCTGAATTTCTGACATCCTCCGGAATTACGCCAAATCCATGATTTTGTGAAGTGACTTCGCAATGGTTGATGATGATATTTTTTACAGGATGATTAAGTCCTCTGTGTCCATTAAACATTTTCATTGTGCGAATATCGTTTGCTAATGCTAATAATTGATGGCCAAGGCAAATTCCAAAGAGTGGTTTCTCAGATTTTAAAACCTCTTTAACTGTTTCTATAGCATAAGGCATCGCAGATGGATCGCCTGGCCCATTACTGATAAAATAGCCATCAGGATTCCATTTCTCCATTTCTGCGAAAGAAGTCTTTGCCGGAAATACTCTTGAGAAAACACCTCTGCTATCAAAATTTCTAAGGATATTCTTTTTAACACCCAAATCTAATACTGCAACACGTTTTGGAGCATTTATATCACCATAATCATAAGCTTCTTTTGTAGAAACTTGCGAAGATAGCTCCAGACCGTCCATTGATGGAACTTGAGCTAACTTTATCTTTAACTCCCCGATGTCTAAAATTTCTGATGAAATTATTGCATTCATTGCCCCTTTATCACGAATATGTCTCACAAGTGATCTTGTGTCGACATCTGAAATTCCAACTATCTTCTCTTCAAGAAAATAATCCTGAATAGAGGTATCAGCCATTTTTCTGCTGTAAGCGATGTTAAAGTTTTTACAAACTAGTCCAGAAATTTTAATGTTATCTGATTCTATCTCCTCATTTTTAATTCCATAATTACCAATGTGTGCATTGGTGGTCACCATGATTTGACCAAAATATGATGGGTCAGTAAAAATCTCCTGATATCCTGTCATACCGGTATTAAAACAAATTTCGCCGGTGGTTGTTCCAATTTTTCCAGCCGCTTTTCCATGGTATACTGTTCCATCTGCAAGTAATAGAACAGCAGGCAATTTGATGTAATTATTCATGTATTAAATTTTGAAAAGTGTTTTGAAAATCGATTGAAAAGCAAGGATTTCGGAAGAATTTCCGTTGTTTTAAGGATTGAACTGAAGTTTTTTACTTCATTTATCACAAGAGTCAAAAATAATCAATTATTCCCAAAAATAAAAGAGAATTGTGATGAAAATTAAATTGTGTTTCAAGAACTGAGCAGGAAATTTATAGATGTTATTGTTTCATTTAATCCTAACTTTGAACTAATTTAAATTCCGACTAAATGTCTGTACAAAAAGAGGTAAAGCGGATCAC
Source organism: Sphingobacterium thalpophilum (assembly GCA_945878525.1). Classification (GTDB taxonomy): domain Bacteria; phylum Bacteroidota; class Bacteroidia; order Sphingobacteriales; family Sphingobacteriaceae; genus Daejeonella; species Daejeonella thalpophilum_B. The sequence continues at coordinate 3,776 of CAMCTU010000035.1, read as the reverse complement.
AACAAATACGATCCAGGAAATGAAGCAGAAGGGTGAAAAAATTGCCATGCTGACTTCTTATGATTATTCCATGGCAAGCATTGTTGATGAGGGAGGAGTTGATGTTATCCTGGTTGGTGACTCAGCCTCAAACGTGATGGCTGGACATGAAACTACTTTGCCTATCACGCTTGATCAGATGATCTATCATGCTCAGTCTGTAGTTAGGGCTGTTAAAAGAGCCTTAGTTGTGGTTGACCTTCCATTTGGATCTTATCAGGGTAATTCAAAAGAAGCCCTCAATTCAGCTATCAGGATCATGAAGGAGTCGGGTGCACATGCGGTGAAACTGGAGGGCGGACTTGAGATTCGGGAGTCAATAGAGCGTATAATTACTGCCGGAATACCGGTTATGGGTCATTTGGGTTTAACACCACAGTCGATTTATAAATTTGGTACTTACACTGTAAGAGCCAAAGAAGAAGCCGAAGCTGAAAAATTAAAACAGGATATCATGGTTCTTCAGGATGCAGGTTGTTTTTCTGTCGTCCTTGAAAAGATACCTGCAAAACTTGCTGAAGAAGTATCAAAGGCTGTCAAAATTCCAACCATAGGTATTGGGGCAGGCCCGCATTGCGATGGACAGGTGCTGGTAATTAATGACATGATCGGATTAACAAAAGGATTTAAGCCACGCTTTTTAAGACAATACCTCAATCTGTTTGATCAAATTAATGGTGCAGTTCAGGCTTACGTTAAGGATGTAAAAAGTGGCGAATTTCCTGATGAGAAGGAACAATATTAAATAAATCCTTTTCATGGCAGCTCCTGAATATAAGAAGACTAAATTTCCGGACTTTTCTGCTGATATTACCGACAAGGATATTCTTTTTGAAGATAATCATCTCATAGCAGTTAATAAGCGTGCAGGTGATATCGTTCAGGTTGACGAAACAGGTGATGAATCGTTAGATGAGAAAGTTAAAAGGTATATCGCTCTTAAATATAAGAAGCCCAACGGGGCATTTTTAGGTGTAGTGCATCGTCTTGATCGTCCGGTTAGTGGGGTTATTTTATTTGCCAAAACGAGTAAATCCCTAGATCGTATTAATAAAATGTTCAAAAGCAGGGATATGCACAAGACCTATTGGGCAGTTGTAAGAAATCGTCCTGCAGTGGAACAGGGTACTTTGATCCATTTTCTTGTCAAAAACTCTCAGAAAAATGTGACCAAGGCTTATGAAAAAGAGGTTCCTGGAAGTCAGAGAGCCGAACTTCATTATAAATTAATTGGTGAACTTGGGGGTTATTATCTGATCGAAGTAGATCCAATTACCGGTCGTCCACACCAGATTAGGGTGCAGCTTTCTACAATGAATTGTCCAATTGTTGGTGACAATAAATATGGCTATCCCCGTGGAAGTCTCAAAAAAAGCATTTGCCTCCATGCAAGAAGGTTACAGTTTATGCATCCAGTAAAGCAGGAGCCGGTCAATATCTTTGCTCCCTTGCCAAAGGATGGTTTTTGGGAGCGATTCGAGGGCTTTTAGTACTGATTTCGTATTTGATTTAAGAACCAGGAGCCAAGAAACTAGACTAAATTTTGGTTCATTTGGAATTAAAAATTAAGAGCAAAGAAAAAGAAGTAATTCAGTTGATTAATATGTTGATCCATCTGATACCTCAAACCCCATACTCCAATATCACTCTTCAAAGGAAGTATCAAGGCTGACAGCTTCCCATCTGGATAATTCTTCTTCTACAGTTCTGAATTTATCGCGTATTGCTTCAAGAGCCACTTTACCCAATACCAGGCAAAGCGGAGGATGTTCTGCATTTACGGCAAGAAGTATAGCACTGGCTGCTTTAGAAGGATTGCCCGGTTGTTTTCCGCTTGAATTTTGAAGCAAGCGAAGTCGTACACCTGAACTTTGTTCATAATCTTCAATTTTATTCCTGGCCATCACAGAAGAGCTGCCAGCCCAATCCGTACGAAATGGACCGGGTTCTACCAGGGTTAAATGAATATTAAGAGGCTGAAGTTCTATTGCTAAAGCTTCACTCATTCCTTCGAGTGCGAATTTACTCGCATTGTATAAGCCAGTCCCCGAATTTGCGCGCAAACCAGACATTGAAGAAATTTGAAGAATGTGACCGGATTTTTGTTTTCTTAGAATCGGCAATGCTGCCTGGGTCATTGCTAGAACCGAGAAGAAATTTGTTTCCATTTGCATCCTGGCTTCATCCATGCTCAACTCTTCAATTGCACCGAATAATCCATATCCTGCATTGTTTACAAGGATATCTAAACGACCTGATTTGGACAATATTTGTTCGAGGACTGATTTGATTTGATCATGCTTGTTGACATCCAGTTCCAGTCCAAAGGTCTTACCCGGCACTAATTCATTAAATGCTTTTATTTGCTCAGGTTTTCTGAGTGTACCATAAACGGTTTCTCCTTGCATGGCGGCTTCTATTGCCAAAGCTCTACCGAGTCCGCCAGAAACGCCGGTAATCAGCCAAATTCGGTTTGAATTATTCATCTTGCAATTTAGTAATATTCAGGTACACAAATCATAATACTCAATCAGATTGAAAATTGCAATTCAAAAAAAAAGCCACCATTTTTAATGGCGGCTCAGTTTATAAATATTTGAACTTAAGCGAGTTTTGCTTTTAAATTCTGGTCAATAGCATCCAGGAATTCTTCTGTATACAGGTAATGATCACCATGACTTACTTTGTTGCCATGAATACAAACAGCTAGATCTTTAGTCATTTTCCCGCTTTCTACAGTTTCAATACAAACCTGCTCTAATACATGACAGAAATCGATTAATGCCTGATTATTATCTAATTTACCACGAAATTCTAATCCTCTGGTCCATGCAAATATCGATGCAATTGGATTAGTTGATGTTGGTTTTCCGGCCTGATGATCACGGAAATGGCGGGTTACCGTTCCATGTGCTGCCTCAGCTTCCATAGTTGAACCATCTGGTGTAATGAGAACTGAGGTCATTAACCCTAATGAACCAAAACCTTGTGCAACGGTATCCGATTGAACATCACCATCGTAGTTTTTACATGCCCAGACAAAATTACCGTTCCACTTTAAAGCAGAAGCGACCATATCGTCAATCAAACGATGCTCATAAACTATTCCAGCTTTGTCAAAAGCAGCTTTGAATTCATTTTGATAAACTTCTTCAAAGATATCTTTGAATCGTCCATCGTATTTTTTTAGAATTGTATTTTTTGTTGAAAGGTATAATGGCCATCCTTTGGATAATGCCTGATTAAAGCAAGCACGTGCAAAACCGTATATACTTTCGTCTGTATTGTACATTGCCAATGCAACTCCATCACCTTTGAAATTATAAACCTCGAATGACTGGGTTTCACCACCATCCTCCGGACTGAATGTGATTGTTAATTTTCCTTTGCCTTTGGTAACAAAATCGGTTGCACGATATTGATCACCGAATGCATGACGACCAATACAGATTGGGGCTGTCCAGTTTGGAACCAGACGCGGAACGTTGCTCATCACAATTGGCTCACGGAAAACAGTTCCATCAAGAATATTTCTGATCGTTCCATTTGGCGACTTCCACATTTGCTTTAGTTTGAATTCAGCTACCCGTGCTTCATCCGGAGTGATGGTTGCACATTTGATTCCAACACCATATTGTTTGATCGCATTTGCAGCATCAATAGTTACCTGATCATTAGTTTCATCACGATATTCCATTCCAAGATCGTAATATTTGATATCCAGTTCCAGGTAGGGG
>CAMCTU010000034.1 GCA_945878525.1 Sphingobacterium thalpophilum | reverse complement strand
ACTTATGAAAATGCTGTCGAATCTAAAAAAGTCATGAATGCTGAAGGTCTTAAGTCTGCAATCATTATCACCTCCGCCTGGCATATGAGAAGAGCAGAAGGTTGCTTTAAGAAGGTTGGTTTATATGTAGCTATTCATCCTACAGATGGAATGTACGGTATTCAGGGAACTTCCGTGTTTGATATCCTTATCCCCGGAACCAGAAATATAATACGATGGGAGAACTACATGCATGAAATTACAGGAATTATTATGTACAAAATACAAGGCTATATTTAATTTAAGCTTAGCTCAATTTATTATTTATTAGAATTTTTTCTTTGCTGAACCAACCCTTCATTATTTACACTAAAAACCTCTTGTTCATCGCTGCTTATAAACACCGTAAACTGATGCGCCGTGGCCTCCATCGATAACTTATTTTGCTTGTTACCAACCTGAAAGCCCAGTTCATTAATCCCTAGTTTTCTCAGATCTGTTGCATAGGCATTATTTTTCTGATAATAATCCTGTTGTAAATAATATACATGCCAAAGATGCTTCTTTTGCTCTTCACTGTAAGGAATGATAAAGGAATTCTGAGAATCTCCCGAAGCTTTTTTACTGAAATGAAGGTAAGCCCAACGCTCAGGATAATGCATATTAATCAGACCCTGTGACGACCAAACCCAGTTATCTTCAGGCAGGTTCCTGCCATCATTTCCTTTTAATTTTACGTATTTACCATCCTTCACTTCAGTTTTCCATTCCACTCTTGAAAAATTGATCCTCCAAAAGTCACCATCAACAGGTACTTTGGTGGAATTGCCAATAGTAACTGCCCAAAAAGGAATAAACATCTCAAGCGTCCAGCCCTTGTCAATATCTGATGGATCATTAATTGTCCCCTGGACATCTACTGCCCATTTCATCCCGGGTGCATTATATGAAATCATCGCTCCGCTACCATTGCGGTATGGTTTGGGCATGAACAAATCGAACATTGTGTTTAAAGCATTAACCTCAAATTCGTAATAGCGGTGGGTATCATTATCGGGATCTATAAATACTTCAAAGTCATTGTCATAGAAAACGATATCGTCATAATTCTTTAAATATGCCCATACGTGTGGATCAAGTAATTCGGCTGCTATATAAAGTCCCGTATCATCCCAGGTCATTTTGGCACGGGTACTCCAAGTTGGGAGAGGCTTACGTTCGGCTTCAATGTCTTTAAAATTTTCTGTCCATTCCACATTCTTCCAAACCTCATCATCAAGTTTACCATCAATTTTTGGAGACTCAGAATTAAAGAATACTGTATATTTTTGGGGTGTAGATAATAACTCCTCCTTACCTGCAAACCTGGTCTGTGCATTACCTTTTGAAATACCTGAAATAGTCAGAAGACTAAAAACCAATAGGGATAATTTATTATTGAAATAAAAAGTATTAATAGTCATCTTGGGAATTATATAAGTTTTAAAACTACAACCTAATTTGAACATTCCCAATTCATAGGCAAAATGATTTTTGAATCATTCTAATAAAGAAGAATTTCAAAAGATAAAAACATAATCATGTTATACAGTTCCTCGTAATAAATTAATGATCAATTATATACAATTTTCTAATTTCTGGTTTTTTAATATCTTCGCAGTTCAGAACCAACCTTAAAATAATCTTTTATTCATGAGAAAATCAATCAAGATCTTAGTTATAATTCTTTTAGTTTCAATTAGCACTACATATGCACAAAATAATGATCCTGTTGTGCAACAAATTATTAAAGAAGCAAGTGAAAACTCTCAATTGAAAAAGCTTGCACATGAGCTAACCGATGGAATTGGTCCTAGGTTAGTGGGAACACCCCAAATGAAATTAGCACACGATTGGGCCATTGCAAAATATGAAAGTTGGGGAATTCCGGCCAGAAATGAAAAATGGGGTGAATGGCGTGGATGGGAAAGAGGTATAACCCATATCGACATGATTCACCCACGTACTAAGTCCCTCGAAGGAATGCAACTGGCCTGGAGTCCTTCAACTCATGGCAAGACTGTTACTGCGGAAACCATTATTTTGGCTGACCTTGCCGACTCAATTGCATTTCAAAATTGGTTACCAAATGTAAAAGGTAAATTTGTTATGATCTCTATGCAGCAGCCTACTGGAAGAGATGACAGAAACTGGGAAGAGTTTGCTACCAAAGAATCACTTGCAAAAATGAAAGCTGAACGCACTGCCGCTACAAATGCCTGGCGCAACCGTATTAGCAAAACAGGCCTCAGTTCAAAAGCTTTGGCAATAGCTTTAGAAAACGCTGGTGCAGCCGGGATTTTTGCTTCCAACTGGTCTGCGGGATTTGGTGTAAACAAAATATTTAGTGCCCAAAGCACAAAAATTCCAACCATTGATCTTTCGCTTGAAGATTATGGTATGCTTTACCGTCTTACTGAATCAGGTGTAAATCCTAGAATTGATTTACGTGCCGACTCAAAACAATTGGGTATGGTACCTGCATTCAACACTATAGCTGAAATAAAGGGGGTTGAAAAACCTGATGAATACGTTATGCTTTCTGCTCATTTCGATTCATGGGATGGGGGTACAGGAGCTACGGATAATGCTACCGGGACTGTAACCATGCTTGAAGCCATGAGAATTCTTAAAAAAGTTTACCCGAATCCAAAGAGGACTATACTTGTTGGACACTGGGGTAGTGAAGAACAAGGTCTAAATGGTTCAAGAGCATTCGTTGAAGACCATCCGGATATTGTCCGAAATATTCAGGCTTTATTCAATCAGGATAACGGAACAGGAAGAGTTGTTGATCTTTCTGGTCAGGGATTTTTACATGCATATAGTTATTTAGGCAAGTGGTTACAGGCAGTACCAGTTGAAATCAGGTCAGAGATAAAAACGACCTTCCCCGGTAATCCTGGTGGTGGTGGATCTGACTATGCATCTTTTGTAGCAGCAGGTGTTCCGGCATTTTCATTGAGTTCACTAAGCTGGGCTTATGGGACTTACACCTGGCATACTAACAGGGACACCTATGATAAAATTGTTTTTGATGATGTACAAAAAAATGCAATTCTAACAGCGATTATGGCTTATAAAGCCAGTGAAGACCCTACTCCAGCATCCCGCGAAAAAAGTATACTTCCGCTAAGTCCAAGAACAGGTCAGCCAATGTCCTGGCCTGCACAACGCAGCCCAACTCGGAAAGGTGGAGTAAATTAAAAGACCCAAACGCTGTTTGACATGTTCTGAAGGGCATGTCGAACAGCGTTTTTACAATACCAGCAAACCGTTTTGTCTTAATGTGTTTATTGCCTTTCCATACCAAAAAGGTTCAAAATCCTCGCCTATAAGGCGCTCGTAGTCTTCCTTTGCCTCACGGAAATTAATAAACTGCTTGTTATCCGGACTTATTTTTTGAAGAAATTGGATAAGCCATTCGGCCTGCTCCTTTGCTGTCTGTATACTGAAAAACCCTTTCTTTTCATAGAATTTCAATTCTGTTACTTCCCAATGTCTTCCTTTTTTGCTTTTTGTGAGAATCTTAAGCTCAGGATTGGTACCCAACCAGACAATTTTTGCATCAGGCTTGATTATATAGGAATCATCCTTAATCAGAGCTTGTTCTATATGACTGGGATGAACCTTCGTCTTTGGCACTTTATGTTCAAACCAATCTTGCAAAGGATAATCAAAACAAATTCCGTGCATATAATTAAACAGGGATTTCTTTAAACCATAGCTAAACAGTTCATGATCAGTTCCGGTTTTATCCAGGTGAATGATGTCATTATTTGCAAAACTGCCACTTGTGCTGCAGGCTTTTTCCACATTAAACTTTTCAGGATACATACCAACCGGACTATGAGCGGTCATTGCAAACTGATGCCAGAATGCTGATTGAAGAACTCCAGCCTCAAACATTTGTCTTACCATTTCCAATGAATCAATGGTCTCCTGAGCAGTTTGGGTAGGAAAACCATACATCAGATAGGCGTGAACCATAATCCCGGATTCGGTAAAATGATGACAAACCCGAGCTACCTGCTCAACGGTCACTCCTTTTTGAATCAGCTCCAGAAGGCGATCGGATGCTACCTCGAGTCCGCCAGAAATTGCAATACAACCTGATGCTTTTAAAAGCAAACAAAGATCCTTGGTAAAATTCTTCTCAAAGCGAATGTTCGTCCACCAGGTTACAGTTAATTTTCGTCTAATAATCTCCAAAGCAAGTGATCGCATCAAAGCCGGCGGTGCGGCCTCATCCACAAAGTGGAATCCCCTTTCACCAGTTTGCGCAATCATTTCCTCCATTCTGTCGCAAAGCAAACCGGCAGCAACAGGCTCATAAACTTTAATATAATCGAGAGAAATATCACAAAATGTACATTTACCCCAATAACAGCCATGAGCCATAGTCAATTTATTCCATCGTCCGTCGCTCCACATTCGATGCATAGGATTGACCACTTCAATAACAGAGATATATCTATCAAGCTGCAGATCGCTATAATCAGGTGTACCCACATCAAACTGCTTGTAATCCGGAGAAATACTACCATTGCAATACTTAAGCTGGGAATCAACCAATGCAAAGGTCCGTTTCAGATCATTCAAACCACGCTTTCTATCCAAATATTCACAAAGATGCTCGATCGGAGCTTCTCCATCATCCAGACAAATAAAATCGAAGAATTCGAACACCCTTACATCTGAAACAGAACGTAATTCGGTATTCGGGAAACCACCACCCATTGCAATCTTAACTTTAGGATCGTGTAATTTCAGCCATTGCGCTATACGAAAAGCCGAATAAAGATTACCAGGAAATGGAACCGAGATCGTCACAAGTTCAGGGTTCAGGTTCTTAACTTTCTCTGCCAGGATAAGCAAGAGGATTCTGTCAATATAGGTAGAATCGAGCTGCAAGGCTCCATATAACTCATCGAAACTGGATGCAGACCGTCCCAAACGCTCCGCATATCTGCTGAAACCAAAATGGGGATCGATACACTCAACAATCAGGTCAGAAATGTCTTCCAGGAATAGCGTTGCCAGGTGTTTTGCCTTATCTTGAGTACCCATTGTGCCGAATGCCCAGTCGAGGTCGTCCAGCTGATTAAACCGGGATGCTTGTGGCAGAAAATCTTCCTGACAAATCAGATGTGAAAGTGTTGGATTATGTCCTTGTAAGAATGATATTACCGCATCAATAGTATTGATATAATGGGTTTTGAGAGCAATTATTCGTCTTGAATTTTCAGAAATAGAATCAGTGTGAATGATCTGATTAAACAGGTCTTCCAATCCTGAACTTGAAAATAACTTCAAAATAACTTCAATTCCAAGGTCAGCCTGGCATGAAGAAATATTTTTCGTGTTAAGGAAGCCCTTCAGATATGCCGTAGCAGGGTAAGGCGTATTCAACTGGGTAAAGGGTGGAGTTAATAATAATAACTTTGTTGCCAAATCCTAAAATTTTAAACCTTATAATTTTCTAAAATGTAAAAATGATTTATATCTAAGTTTAATCCCTAAATATGCAATATTACGATTTAAATTGCCTACTCAGGAATCCAGTTGATTACAGCGCTTTCTATTGCGCAATTCAATAATATCAGTTTAGTATCTTTGATAAATTTTAAACTCCAAACATGGTAGAAATCGGCAAATTCAATGAGCTAAGGTTTATAAAAAAGACTGAGAATGGTCTCATTCTGACTGAGGGGGAGAAAGAAGTGCTGCTGCCCTATGTTCATGCTCCCGAAGGTGCAGAAATTGGCGACAATCTTCATGTTTTTGTTTATATCCATAGCGACGGACGCTTAATGGCAACTACAGAAACTCCGATTGCTCAGGTTGATGAATTTGCTTTCCTGGAAGTTGTTGATGAAAATGCAAATGGTGCGTTCATGGATATGGGTATAGGTAAGGATGTGTTTATACCCGGCAATGAACAAAAACGCCCGATGAAAATCGGACAAAAATATGTCGTTTTCCTTTACAATGATGAGAAAACCGAACGTATCACAGCCTCCTCATACCTGAATGATTTTATCAATCAGGATGAACATGATTTTGAAGAGGGCGATGAGGTCAGACTATTGATCACAGATGAAAGTGACCTTGGATTCAGTGCGATAATCAACCAACGGTTCATGGGACTTCTATACAGAAATGAGGTTTTTGAGGATCTTAAACCCGGAGATCAGAAGCGAGGATTCATAAAAAAAATCCGTGAAGGAAATAAGATTGATCTCAGCTTACAGGTGATTGGCTTCAAACATATCCTTGATCTGAAAGACAGCCTGATGAACGATCTTCAGGAAAATAATGGTTCAATTCTTCTAGGTGATAAAAGTTCTCCGGAGGATATTTACAATCGATTAAAGATTAGTAAAAAGGCATTTAAAAAAGCCATTGGGAGTCTGTACAAGGAACGACTGATTATCATCTCTGATCATGACATAAAACTAGTCCCGAAAGAAACCATTTGAGCCTCAAAACCTTGAATTTTGCTATTCCCGAAAAAAAAGAGTACTATTAATAAGAAAAACTAATATCTATTCAAATGAAAAGAACGCTATTATCCATGTATCTTATAGGTCTGGGACTTACTTTAAGAGCGCAGATCACAATTCCCGCAGCTGCAATACAAATACAAACAGCTGAACTGGCGGCCCCTGCCGATAAGCGCGGAGCTTCAACTGTTTATGGCTATTCTGAAAAGGGAGAATTCATTATACTCCGAAAGGGTACCAATGAAATGATCTGTTTAGCAGATGATCCGAAAATCCCTGGGTTGAGTGTTGCCTGTTATCATCAAGATCTGGAACCATTCATGAAAAGAGGACGTGATTTAAAAGCCGAAGGTAAAACTCCTAAAGAAGTGAGTGATATACGTGATTATGAGGCCAAAAGCGGATGGTTTCCTATGCCTAAACAACCTGCAAGCTTATTTGTTTATACCGCAAAGGCTGAAAACTATAATCCTGAAACAGGTTCTGTTAAAGATGGCTATCTACGATATGTCATTTATACCCCTTACGCTACAGCAGCAAGTACCGGCTTACCTTTAAAGCCAGATGCTCCCGGCATGCCTTGGCTCATGGATCCGGGAACACATAGTGCACACATTATGATTAGTCCTCCGCCTAAAAACTAATCGGTTACTTCTTAAAATTATTTAATGAACCGGACTTGCCGGCTCTTCGTTACCGATAGTTTTTCTGTTCAGGAATGCCTCCTTTTTCATGCTTCTCACCGCAATTACTGCACTGATCAGCATCAGTATGGCACCGGCAAAGAAAGGAGCACCGGCAAACTTTATATCCCCTTCAGGTCTTGTGAACCAGGCAAATAGATTGGTCATTAGTAAAGGACCTACAATAGAAGTCGCGCTCATTAAACTGGTTAAAACTCCTTGCAATTCCCCCTGTTCATTTTTGGGAACATTGCCTGAAATAATTGATTGTATTGCAGGTCCGGCAATACCACCCAAGCAATAAGGAATCAAAAAGACAAACATCATCCAGCCGTCGGTTGCAAAAGAAAACAGAAACAGACCTAAGGAGTATAATCCTAAACCAACATAGATGCTTCTCTCATCACCCAGTTTGGGGTTAATATACCTGATCAGGCCACCCTGAACTATCGCAATAAATAAACCAATAACAGTTAAGGAGATTCCCATCAAAGTATTACTCCATTGAAATTTTTCAATATTGAAAAAAGTCCAGGTACTTTGAACCGCATGACCCGCGATATATAAAAAAATAAGAGAGACAATTAATCCTTCAACACCCTTGTACTTTTTAAGTTGTAAAAGAGAACCCATTGGATTGGCACGTTTCCATTCAAAAGGTCTGCGATGTTCTTTTGCTAGTGATTCAGGAAGAACAAAATAACCATAGATTAAATTCATTAAAGTTAGAACAGCTGCGGCCATGAAAGGAACTCTTGGGCCAAACTCCCCTAAAAGTCCACCTAAACCCGGACCAATAATAAATCCTAAACCGAATGCAGCCCCAATCATACCAAAATTTTTGGAGCGGTTTTCAGCGGTACTGATATCTGCAATATAAGCAGTAGCAGTAGTAAAACTGGCGCCAAAAAGACCGGCAATAAGTCTTCCTACAAATAGCCACCAGATAGTAGGGGCTAATGCAAGAAAAATATAATCAATTCCAAAGCCCAATAATGAAAATAACAACACCGGCCTTCTTCCATACATATCACTCAGATTACCAATGATCGGTGCACAGATAAACTGCATGATTGCATAGGCAAAAGTTAATAATCCAGCCCATTGTGACGCTTCACTTATATTACCCTGAATCAGCTCCTCAATTAATTGAGGGAATACAGGGATTATCAATCCAAGCCCGATGACATCAAGCAAAAGAGTAATAAAAATGAAACTGACTGCAGCTTTACGGGATCCGGGCATATTTTCCTGTTCAGAGTATTAGGCGACGAACATAGACATAATTAAGTGATTTATGAATCGTTTGCGTAAAATGGAATTAGTCTATAAAATGGTAAAGAAATATTACATCACCTTTAAAAGCTGGCTTGTTCTGTCCATTAATCTCAAGTTCAACTCCCAGAACAGCCTTTGTCACTCCTCTTAGGTTTGCTATTGAAGCCAATTTTGCCCGCAGTCTAACTTCTGAATTCACAACAACTGCCTGTGCAAATTTAAAGTTTTCAATCCCATAATTGATCTCCATTTTCAGATTTTGAATATCGATTACTTGTTTCCAAAGAAAGGGTATTAACGACAAGGTTAGATAACCATGAGCAATTGTAGCCTTAAAAGGGCCCTCAGTTTCTGCACGCTCCGTATCAATATGTATCCATTGATGATCCAGCGTAGCATCTGCAAATTTTCCAATCTGATCCTGAGTAATTTTATGCCAGTGAGAAACACCAAGTTCCTGTCCCAGATGAGATTCAAATTCAGTATAGTTATTGATTATAAGCATTTTTAATAGGCGTTTATATGTAAATCAGAACTTACGTCAGTAATTTTCCAAAGTTAATGTTTATTATTAACGACTACCTTGACTTAAGCAGGGAATTTGCTTCACAATACTAATTGCATATTTAAAAAATGATTCAGAAAAAATCACATAAAATCCTGCAGTTGAAATTATTCAGCAGTGTAATTCTTTTAGCATTTATCATATTGATTTTCCAGCTAAAATCTCAGCCTGAATTGGTGGAAAAATACTATTCTACCAGATTTTATCCTGGCCTTCGTACCGGAATTCAATTTATATTCAATACTATTCCATTCAGCATTGGAGATCTTTTATATCTGCTATTGAGTATCGCCATTTTAATTTCAACTTTTAAATTGCTAAAAACCTTTTTGTTTAAGAAAAGACTAAAGGATATAGCAAAAATTGCGCTGAACCTGATTATTTCTCTGGAGATAATCATATTGATTTTCTATCTGTTGTGGGGACTAAATTACTTCCGGCAGCCGGCAGCTGAAAGATTGAAATTGAGCGGATATGAGTACTCTAAAGAAGACCTTTATAAAATGACCGGAATTCTTATTGATTCTGCTAATTCTACCCGATCAAAAATCAATTTGGAGGAAAGTCCCCAAACCGACCCTGAACTTTACCTGGAATCTGCAATAGCGATAAAAAAACTTCATCCGCCTTATGATGCAGCAATAGATCCGATTCCAAAAATAAAGAACTCTCTGATTGGCAAACTAATGAACTATTTCGGAACTATGGGTTACTTTAATCCATTTACCGGTGAGGCTCAGATCAATTCCGGAATGCCAGTATATTTGAAATCCTTTGTTGCCTGCCATGAAACAGCACATTCGATGGGCTATGCTGCTGAGGATGAGGCTAATTTTATCGGTTTTATAAGCGCAAGTGAATCAGAAAATGCCTTGATCAGATACTCGGCCTATTATCTGGCTGCACAGGAATTTATGTTTGAAACCGGCAGATTAGATACAGTGGTATTTCAAAATCTAAAAGACCGGATCTCAGAACCTTTTATGGCCGATTTGAAAAATGAAAAAGCATATTGGGAAGAATACAGAGGTATCACCAGAAGATTCAGCAACCTATTTTACGATAATTACCTGAAGGCCAATAAGCAACCTGATGGTATGAAATCCTATAACCGCATGATCATACTGACCATGGCCTACTATAAAAAAAGGGGGTTTTTAACGCCCCCTGATTAATCATTTGGCTAATGCTACTTCCCTGGCTTTGGTTGTAGTGTAGTATTTTGCAAGCATATTCGGCACTTCCCATGCCGGTAATTTCCCATCTCTCAAATACTGAAAATACGCTTTGGCTACTTGTGCAAAATGATCTTCGTGCCCAACTTTATATTTATCCGTAATTATAACCTCCCAGCCGGTTGAGTTTTTCTTTAATTCCACTCCCGGATATTTTTTGTTGATCTGTTTCAAATCATCCATTATCGCATTTTCAAACACTTTTAAATCAGTTCCTGCAGCAGGTTCGATATACAATACCGGCTTAAAGCTCTGTTCCTTACCCTGTTTTATTACAACACTCGCCTTTGTTCCACGCATCACTGAGAAATGGGTATCCCCGGTTCCTTCAGGTGCCTGAAAATCCCAGGTTACAGAGACTTTAGCGTGAATTCCCTTCAATTTGTAGTTTATTTCCCCATTTGAATAAGGATTCAATACGCCACCTTTCACATCCGCTTTCAGATATTCCGGAAATTCCTTCTTGAGGGTCACCTTTTCAAATTGCTGAGCAGTTAATTTAGTGCTCCATCTTTTGGCCGAAACAATCTCAATATCGTTCTTGTAGTCTAGTATTTGATCAGGGAAACATTCCCATTGAACCAAATCCACAAGATGGGTGGTAATATCGGTGATTCCTTCACCCTGTTGTTTAACATCGAAAAACCAGGCTGGTCTGACAAGTGGTTTGCCGGATACATTTTTGAAGAAATAATGAACACTAATTTTTGTGACAGATGGATTTTCCGGACTGCCTTTATCTAGCTCCCCAAAAGCCGGAAGATGGGCGAACTCCTTTTGAAGAATACTATTGATCTCATAGCGCTCAGTCATGATATCATAAAGCAACACTTTATTCCTTTCTGCAGACTTAAATGCTTCAACTAAAGTATTAAAGCCATCCGTATCAATTGCCATCGGTTTATCTGCAAGTACATTTAAACCTGAATCGATTGATTGTTTGATATAATTTGTCTTGAACTTATTGTTTCCTGCAATAAGAACCACATTTCCTGCCTTTTCCTGAAACATCTTTTGCAGGTAATCATCATCAGTATACACCTTTTGCTTCCATTTTGTTGGATTTTCTGCCCTTTTATTATAAGAACTGATCAGATTAAGATGGGCCTTAACCTCATCACCATAAGGAGCATAAACATGAACCACTGAGTCGATTTCAGGATACATTGACTTCTGTATGAGAGCAGAATGAAAATGTCCCGGATCCAGGGTTATCAAACGAATTTCAGGTTCTTGTACTTTTCCAGCTTTGTCTGCACACGATGTACCAAAAAGAATCATACAGTTTATAAATAGCAAGTGTTTAAGGTTTTTGAAATTAGGTTTTATCATATTCATAGCTTCAAATTAAATCAATTTTTATTTTTTTATTTCCCGGTAGAAGAGCAATATTCTCTTAAAAAAGATCAAATAATTTTCTCTAGTGTTATCGATTGTAATTTAGGTGAAAGCAGTTGTATTCCAATAAAAGCGATCAGGTAAGCACAGCCAGCGAAAATAAAAAGTGACACATAACTTCCGGTGGTTTGTAACAAAAAGCCTCCAATTGTTGCACCGAACAGACCACCAACTGCACCAAGCATGCTCCCTATGCCAACAACAGAACCTACCACCTGCCTTGGAAACATATCGGTTGTGAGGGTAAACAGGTTTGCCGACCAGGCAGAATGAGCCGCTAAAGCAAGACCTATCAGACCTACAGCGAGCCATAATTCTGTGGTTTGTGCTGCATAGTAAACAGGTATAACACACAAAGCAGATATAAACATGGTAGTTTTACGACTTTTGTTTACAGACCACCCACGCTTAATTAGGGCAGATGATGCCCATCCGCCAATTATGCTGCCAAAATCAGACATCAGGTAAATAATGATCAATATTGGTCCGATCTTAGCAATACCAATTCCATAATTGCTAAAAAAGAACTTTGGAAGAAAAAAAAGAAAGAATGAAAAAATAGGATGGGTCATGAACGTACCAAATGCAAAAGCCCAAGTTTGACGATATCTAAGTAAGTGCAGCCATGGAATTTTTTTCTGAGATTCGAGGGGATCACTTGTGATATACTCCAATTCTGCTTTACTGAGTTTAGGATGGTCTTGGGGTAAGCGGTACATGAGCATCCAGAAAAATATCCAAACAAAACCAATTGCGCCGGTAATGACAAAGGTCATCTGCCATCCATAATTGATCGCAATAAAAGGAACTACCAATGGAGCCACAATTGCTCCGACGCTTGCTCCGGAAACAAAAATACCCGTAGCCAAGGCTCGTTCCTTTCTAGGAAACCATTCAGAAACAGCCTTTAAGGCCGATGGAAAGTTCCCTGCTTCACCCAATCCAAGGAGAAAACGAACTGCTGCAAATCCAAAAAGAGAGGCTACCAGAGCATGCATCATCGTAGCAATACTCCAAAATCCGATAGCAATGGTTGCCCCCATTCGCGTTCCGATTTTATCCAGAAGATGACCCATGATAAGAAATCCTAATGCATAAGCAGCCTGAAATGAAGAAACTATAAAACCATATTCTGAATCAGACCAGCCAAATTCTTGTTGAAGCTGAGGCGCCAGAATACCTAGAACCTGCCGATCAATATAATTAATTGTCGTGGCGAGGAATAGCATGGCGCAAATTTTCCAGCGGTAATTACCGCCTCCTGATTTTGAAGCTTTGAGCATTATTTCCTCATTTCTATTAAAATTTCATTACACCCAGATGCAATGGGAAGGGATATAAAAATCATCGTTCGCTCCAATCAAACATTGAGGAATTAAGCCCATTTATATATTGACAGATAATTTCAGCTTATACTTTTGGTTCCCAACCCTTTTGATATTCTCTGCTCCAAAGTTTCATTGCATCCTTATCATTAAGAATATGACCGTTTTTAGAATCAATATTCAAGGTCCTGCCAGTTCTTTGTGCAATATTTCCAAGCTGACACAATAAAGTACTCTGATGCCCACCATTAATATCTGCCGCTAATGCAGTTCCACTTTTAATACCACTGAAGAAGTTTTGAATATGAAATGCATCTAATTGCTGAGAAGGACTGGTCAGGCTGCTACTATCAACTTTAATATCATTAGTTGCTTCCTTTATAAGATTATTTTTCAAATCAAATGCTTTATAGGCATTGCCACCTCCTATAACTAAAGTACCATTCTCACCATAAAATACAACGCCTACAGAATTTCCTTCAATTGGAAATGGGTTACAACTTCTGCCTTCCCAGGTTATTGTTGACTTATTACCAAATTCAATATTAATATTTTGAGTATCCGGTGCTTCCCAATCATCCTGGAAACGATATCTTCCACCTCCAGAGCTTACTTTTGTTGGAAATTCAACCTGAAGTCCCCAGCGTGCAAGATCGATCATGTGTGTTCCATTATTCAGTGCCTCTCCGGTACCCCAGTGCCAGAACCAATGCCAGTTATAATGAATAAGATTATCCTTATAGTCTCGGCGTGGAGCAGGCCCCTGCCAAAGGTCATAATCTAGCCATTCAGGAACCGGGGAAGGTTTACCCACACCAATTGAAGGTCTGTTATTGGTATACCATGTTTTTGCAAAATACGGTCGTCCAATAATTCCACCGTGCAATTCGGCGATACCCGCTGCCACATTAGGCCATGAGCGGCGCTGATTACCCATCTGTATTACATTTTTATACTTGTTGGCAGCAGCAACAAGAAGCTCACCTTCATTAGGATTATGGCTGCAAGGTTTTTCAAGATAAACATGTTTACCTGCTGCAGATGCAAGCAGAGCCGCAGGAGCATGCCAGTGATCAGGAGCTGCTATAACAAGTGCATCGAGCTGTTTATCTTCAAGCGCCTTTCTGAAGTCAGGTTGATCCATTGGTTTCGAGTTTTGGATCCCTGCAACTGTATTGATACATTTTACAGTTGCACGCTTATCAACATCACACACGTATCTAATTTCACAATTCTTTTGAGCAGCAAAATTTTGTGAAAGTGCAAGACCGCGACTATTCACACCCATCATTGCAACCTGAATACGCTCATTTGCACCCATAATTTTTGCATAACTGCTTGCGCTAAAGCCAGGCAGAATACCTCCAAATGAAATTGCGGCAGCACCAGTGACTGACTTTTTAATAAAATCCCGGCGGGAATCTGAATTTTTCATGTGTTTATTAATTAATGGCGCCAAGGCCTTTGTTAAATCTTAGTTTAATTCTATAGAAATCTCAAATATCATATTCACTTTTCCAATATTGGGTTGTCTCTGTCTCAGCCGCTTTATTTCCCATATGTACAGCTATTGCTACATCTTTGCCGGTTCTAACATTAGATGCAGGCTTTTTTCCTGTTAATATGCACTCAGCAAAATCACGCAGGGCGTAAACAGTTGGATCCAGCACCGGACTGTCTTTATGAAATACAATAGGCTCGCCGGCTCCACCCGGAGAAACTTCGACTGTAGCTCCGGTTACACCATCAACGGTGCCGGTAGTTTTGCTTTTTGCTTCAGCATAAATAAACGCTTTATCCCTTAATATTTCAATGGTACCCCGGGTTCCAAGGATACGAATCGAATAACCCTTATACTCATTTGAAAGAATTGAAGTGACACTGGATTTTACTCCGCCTGGATACTCATAAACTAAACGGATATTGTCAAAATTATCTCTTCCATCCTTCCAGTAGTCAATACCACCGAACCCAGCAACTTTAATTGGATGGGCGCCTTCAATCATATTCACCATGTCAATTTCATGTGCGCTGAGTTCAGATAATAAGCCTCCGCAATATTCCCTGTACATTTTCCAGTTTACCGCACGCTCCATTTTAGGATCATTAACAGGTTGACGCCAGTCGGAATTCCTGTTATACTGGCATTCATAATGATATACTTTCCCGATCCAGCCCAATTTAATGATCTCTTTAACTCTGTGGTACATTGCATAATATCTGTATTGATGTCCAACCTGAAATACAAGGTTTGAGGTATCAACCAATTTCACCAGATGAAGAGTCTGCGGGATATTATAAGCCATGGTTTTCTCTACGTAGACATGCTTACCAGCTTTTAAAGCTGCTACAGCCATAGGAAAATGCAAATAAAGTGGCGTGGCAATAATTACTGCCTGAACGTTTGGATCATCAATAAGATTCTGATAATCATAATATCCTTTAGCATCCTTATGGGCGACTCTCAAACCAGCTTTTAAATGATCCTCTATAACATCGCAACATGCTATAAGCTCAATATTACGAACATTTGCAATTGTCTGAGCCAGACCCAAACCACGACTACCTGAACCAATCAATCCAACACGAACCATATCCATTTTAAACGGTAATACGAAATCAAGACCCTGATATCCGAAAGCCGTTAAACCAGTTAATGCCAGGACTCCGGTACCTAAAAACTTTCTTCTTGAATGATTCTTATTTCCCATTACCATTGAGTCTGTACTTACCTGCTGGCCTTTGGCACTCTGGCATAGATTTCAGCAACATTCACAGGAACTCCTCCTTTGCGTTTGCTTTCGTCTGCGGCTTCCATAAACGCATATATATCAAGTGTTTCTTCTGAACTTATTGGAAGAATTCCTGTTTTGAAGAAATTAGTAATCTGCTTTAATAATGGATTATAACCTCCATACTCACCAATCTGAACATTGCCTTTTTCGGTGAACACAGTACCACCGTAGCCAAGTTTTCCAGTGCGGGAACCACGGAAAGTTCCAACTCTGCCATCATTCCAGGTTCCAACCACTACGTCTACATCAGGCGAACTGATTCTAACCACCTGCTTGCATCCTGGACCCATTACTGTGAAAAGAGATTCTACACCGTGAATACCATACCAGAAAAGATCAGGATGAGTGCTTTCAAGATGGCAAGGACTGTATGTTTCAGCACCCAATACTTTACCATATTTCCCGGCTGCTATCTCCTGAGCTCCAACAGAATATCTTAGTGAAGAAGAAGAGAAAAACCTTACATTGGCCTTCTTGGCAGCGGCAAATATTGCAATTGCATCTGCAAATGAAGCGGCAACCGGTTTATCAATAAAAAAGGGTTTACCTGCTTTGATTAACTGCATGGCCTGTTCAAGATGTAATCGACCGTCATTAGTTTCAAGAAGTACAAAATCAACCTTTTCTAATAGACTGGCAATAGAATCTGTAATTTCTACTCCCATCTTTTTTATATCCTCTGTATAGGCAGGTATACGCTCATAACTGCTTTTAATATCCTTACTGCCATAAGGATAGGCTGCTACAACTTTAAATCCGCTGTAATCCGGGCTGGAATTTGGATCATTCAGTGCTTTAGCAAAAGCTATTGAATGGGAGGTATCTAAGCCGATGATTCCTACTCGGGTACCAGCTACAATACCATAGTTTGAGGAGGGATAAAGGCTATCTGCAAAGCTATTTGCACCCATAGTTATTCCGGCAGCGGCAACTGCTGTTGTTCTGATAAACGTTCTGCGATTCTGTTCTGTTTTCATATTGATAATAACTTTAATAACACTTTAAACTACCCAATGGCTTGGTAATATCCTGATAAGCATAATGAAAAGTAAAATAAATAGCCCAATAATGCAAATAATGCACCATAGGTAGGAATATTGTTACTCTATCTTCTTCATATGAGGTTTAATAGGAGTCATTTTGGGAACCAACACTCTGAACATTAGAAACCAGGCAAGTAAATATGCAGTTCCACAAAAAAGAAACAACATATAATAACCTGTTTGAATATGTCCTGCCGCTTTATAATGATCAAGTAAATAACCCGCGCTCTTTGCAACGGTAATATTGCCAAAACCTCCGAACATCCCCCCAATACCAATTACAGCACCGATGGAAGTTTTGGGAAACATATCTGAAACAGTGGTCATAATGTTTGCCGACCATGCCTGATGCGCCGACATGCCAATACCAATAATGATTACCGCATACCACATATTAAATGATCCTGCCCACTGAGAAAACATCACCATTAATGGGATAGCGGCATAAATAAGCATGGAAGTTTTACGCGATCTGACCATCGTCCATCCCTTATTTTTACTGAACCACATCGGCAACCATCCGCCAGCAATACTCCCGATGCCGGCTATCAAATAAACAACAGCAACAGGGACACTTACTTCAAGACCTACCAAGTTATACTCTGAAATTAAAAATGCAGGAAGCCAAAAAAGGAAAAACCACCATACTCCATCTGAAAGAAATTTTCCGACGGCATAAGCCCAGGTTTGTTTATATGTTAGCAATTTGCGCCATGGAATTACTGCTTCAATTTCTCCCTTCTCAGGAATTACAATTTCTTCATCACTATTTATATGGGCAAGTTCTGAGTCCGATATACGCTTATGCCTTTCAGGAGTTTCATAAAGTAAAAACCAGAAAATAAGCCAAAAGAATCCAACGGCACCGGTTGCTATAAACGCCATTTGCCAGCCGTAGGTAATTGCGAGCCATGGTACAATTAGGGGGGCAATGATTGCTCCAATATTAGTTCCGCTATTAAAAATACCTGTTGCAAATGCTCTTTCCCGTTTAGGGAACCACTCGGCCACAACTTTGATAGCGGCCGGAAAATTACCCGCTTCGGTCACCCCCAAAAATGCCCTAACCACTCCGAATCCAAAAGTCGTTTTTACAAATGCATGCATAACTGCAGCTATACTCCACAAAATGAGGGATACCGCGTAACCCATTTTACTACCAACCTTGTCAATAATACTTCCAACGCCTAACATTCCAAGAGCATAGGCCAGTTGAAAGGCGGCTACAACATTGGAGTAATCAGTTTCAGACCAGCTAAATTCTTTTTCTAAATAAGGCTTCAAGAGACTAATTACTTGACGGTCAAGATAATTGATAGTAGTAGCGAAGAACACCAGCGAGCATATCGTCCAGCGATAATTAGTCATTTTTTGCATGAAGTCAAAAATTAAGCTTATCCATTCAGAGTGACAAAAATCTTATGATTTAAAGTAATTCTTAGCGTTAAAGTAGCAAATATTCTGAACCATTTGCCCAAGCCATTGAATATCGTTTGGTAATTCCCCACTTTCAACATCATTACCAATCAGATTACACAAAATTCTTCTGAAATATTCATGCCTTGGATAAGACATAAAGCTTCGTGAATCTGTAATCATCCCAACAAAGCGGCTCAATAAACCCATGCTTGAGAGCGCATTGATTTGATCCACCATGCCAAATTTTTGATCCAAAAACCACCAGGCCGATCCAAACTGAATTTTACCAGGCACTGTTCCATCGTTAAAATTACCCGCCATAGTTGCAAACATTTCGTTATCAGCAGGATTGAGATTATAGATTATTGTTTTTGCGAGTCTGTTAGTAGAATCCAGTTTGTTTAAAAATTTTGACATGCCACGCGACTGTGAGAAATCACCCATAGAGTCAAAGCCGGTATCCGGGCCAAGTTCTGACAGTAATCTAGCATTGTTATTTCGGATGGCACCCAGGTGATATTGCTGAACCCAAGCCTTTTCATGATCCCAATGTGCCAGATTAACGAGCATACAAGATTTAAATTTGAGGATTTCAAGAGCATTCAAGTGCTCCTGCTTGAGGATTTTTAAAAATATCTGATCAATTTCAGAGTCTGTATATTCTTCATAACAGAGTTGTTCTAATCCATGGTCAGACACCACACAGCCATTCTTTGCAAAATGATCGTGCCGGCTTTTTAATGCAAGCAGGTACTGATCAAAAGTTTTAATCTCTTGTCCGCAAACAGCTGCAAGTTTATGTATGTAGGTGTGTAGCTCAGATAAATTATCAGCATTCATCGACTTATCAGGCCTGAATGAGGGCCGGACCAGCACTGAAAAACCATCAGCCTTAATTTTCTGGTGGAACGAAAGATCATCCAGAGGATCATCTGTTGTACCAATGCTTTCTACATTCATTCTTTCGATCATCCGGCGAATGGAGAACTCCGGGCTTTGAAGTTTTGCACTGCATTCATCGTAAATCTTTCTGGCAGTTGCGGGTGAAAGAATTTCATGGATGTCAAAATAACGCTGCAATTCGAGATGAGTCCAGTGATACAACGGATTTCGAAAAGTATAAGGAACAGTTTCTGCCCATTTTTCAAATTTTTCCCAATCGCTGGCATTGCCGGTAATATACTTTTCAGGTATCCCATTAGCCCTCATTGCACGCCACTTATAATGATCCCCGTAGAGCCAAATTTGAGTAAGGTTTTCGAAATTTGAATCAGCTGCAATCTGATCCGGGGGAAGATGACAATGGTAATCTATGATAGGTAAATGAGCTGCAAAATTGTTATAAAGATTTTGCGCTGTTGTTGATTCAAGAAGGAAATCCTGATTTAAAAATACTTTCATTTGCTTTATTGGATGAATAAAGGGCAATATCCCATATTCATTGTAAAAGCAATATCGTAAAATTTTGTTGATCCTTAACCTAAATCATGACAAGTTTTGTGATGCAAATCTAAAAGACTCTTAAAGAATGTAAGTTCTCCAAATTTTATCGACTCAAGGCGGTCCGACGCTTTAGCTAAACGAAGTAAGCAACTTAATTTCGTTACGGTAAAGAATGATTTTCTTATCGTTCTCAAGCTGCTTCAAAAGACGGGAAATAACCACACGGCTTGTCGCTAATTCATCTGCAATCAATCCGTGGGAAGCTTTAATCACGCTTGAACCACTTAATCGTTGTTTCTCTTTTAAATATCCAATAAGTCGTTCATCTAGTTTGTGAAAAGCAATACTCTCTATTGATTTTAAAAGCTCAATAAATCGTTCATTGAAACTACGCATGATATAGCTCTTCCAGCTTGGAAAGGTGCAAAGCCAGTCGTCTAACTTGAGGTGAGGAATTGCAATCAACTCAACATTATCTTCAGCAATAGCTTTAACTTCACTCTTTTTTGCCTCAAGGCAACAGCTATAGGCCATAGAACAACTGTCATTGCTTGACAGATAATACAGAAGAATCTCATTTTGCTTCTCGTCTAAGCGATAAACCTTTACTGTTCCCTTTAGCACAATAGGCATCATACGGACATACTTTCCATAATCCATGATCAGATCACCATCCTTAAATGTTTGGAAAATTCCGAATTGCTGTATTTCCTGAATTAGCTGCGGTTCGAAAATACTTTTGAGGATATCCAGATTAGCTGTCATTAAAAATGAAAGTTTAGAACAAAATTTGACTGCACCATATTTACCTT
This sequence comes from Sphingobacterium thalpophilum, assembly GCA_945878525.1. Classification (GTDB taxonomy): domain Bacteria; phylum Bacteroidota; class Bacteroidia; order Sphingobacteriales; family Sphingobacteriaceae; genus Daejeonella; species Daejeonella thalpophilum_B. Next base: position 2,486 of record CAMCTU010000034.1, on the reverse strand, counting down.
ATTAATAATCTGTTTGCTGTTTCCATAGGTTTCACCATTATTTAATTTGGCAACCAACAGTAGCTGAGCTTCGAGACCATTCAAAGTATTTGTAAAGGTATATCTAATATCTGTATTTATCTGAGTGTATGAAGGCATTCCATACTTATTCAATGCAAAATTCTTTGTGTCAGGCAAATGATAATACCCGGCTGCAACAGACGTCTTTATGCCCGATTTTGGGAAGCTGTAGTTCACTTTAGCCATTATTGCATCCACATCCCCTAAGCCTTCATTTCGCTCACGGGGAAGAAAAGTAAAGAATGGGTCCCTTCCCCATTCACGCGGAACTAAATAACGACCCTGGGCTGTAATTCGATTGTAGTTTAAAGAGGACTCCCAGGATTGGTTTTTCCATGCTAATCTGGCTCCAAGACTTAGTGAATTTGCTCCTTTGGTAAAATAAGTTTCCGACTGATTTGAATTCCCCCCATCATTTATAGCATCTTGTTTAATAAGCTGTGCGGAAGCAACAAGACTTGAATTATCTTTTATAGGAAAGGAAAGATCAGTCTGCAACATGGCTGTATTAAAAACATTCTCTGTGAACATATTCCAGCCCAGCAGTTTTATTCTTTTGCTTATTATGCTTGTTAAACCTAACAACGCAACTCCTTTGCTATGTATTTGTCCACTATAAAGTGATGGAGTACCATTAGGATTCATACCGGCAGAATATATGCCAATTGATTCTCCCACACTGTACCATTTAAAGGTACTTCTAGGAGATATATTGTTCAACCAACCGGCTTCAATTTTTATTCCTTTGATTTCATTTACTTCTGTCCAAATTCCCTCTACTCCAGTAGGACGCATCCTTCCATCCTGAAGATTAATAAATGGAGTGTTCAGCAACTGACGGCCCAGCATGAGGGAAGATTTCTTATAGTTATATTTCAGATAAAGTTCTTCTAAACGATCTAAATCCTTCATATTTGATGGATCCTCAAGATCAAAAAGACCTATTTCATAACGATTATATTGCCCAATTTGCGGATCCGGAATCATCATGTCTGAAGAACCTATATTGAAAACATAAAAACCACTGATCCCGAATTGAAAATTGTGAAATTTTGCTGTTTCAAACCTCAAGCCTCCACCAGCTGCATTCGCAAAATAATCGCTAAGATCTTTTTCATTCAGGGTATTCATATTGAAATATCTGAAATGACCCTGTACGATTCCATTTTTGAAAGCAGCCAATAAAGACTTGCTATCAGTTGAATCCATTCCCTTGACTTTATACATCTCAGGACGTTCAGAAACTTCCTGATGTTGAGCTAAAACAAGAGCTGGAACTTGGAAAAATAAGGGCAGAAGGATTCTATATATGAAATTTTTCATATTAAATATGTTTAAAAAAATGTTTAAATTGGTACTAGAGCTTGATATAGCTCCAGCCTTCCTGCTGTTTTTTTGCTATTTCCATTACACCAGAAATAACGGTCCCGGCTCCTGCCACTAACTGATCATGTGTAATTTTTCTTTTTTTCATTGCAAATTCACAGGCAACGAAGCTGACGCCTTTATCTGCAAAGGCTTTAATCTCCTTCTGAACTACCGATGAGCTTTTTACCAGCATATTTAATCCTCCTCCATGGCAAACTACTTCTACCTTCAAGTCAGGAGCTACTCCAAAATAATTAGTCAATTGCGAGATCAGGGTTTGGTGAATAACCGTGTCGGCTGATGTAAGCTGGAATACGATTTTAAGGCCTTTATAAGCATCAGCACGGGGATCTTTTGAAACACTCTGAGCATGGATACTAGTTGATATTGCGAATAAAACGAGGATAAGTAGGAGTTTTTTCATTAGACTGGGCTTTAATACAAATTATTTCCTTAGATATTCATTAACGAAACTGATAATCGACACCGGTAACCTGAGTCAGAAGGGTTTGAGAGGCATCTAAAACCTTTGCAGACATTGGCGGACTTGGAGTTACAGGTGAATTTACACTTAAATATTCTTTTAAAACCGAATGTAATGTAAATGTGGTATTCTTTGGGTTGACTACTCCTCTCATCCGGCATAACATATCTTCAGGATCACCTTCACGTTCACATGCACAAATCCTGTATGTCTTCCTTAGACCCAATGGCATATCGTTTACCTGCACATCTTTAACTCTCTGGCCATTTTCCTCAAAAGCCTCAAAGCTAATTTTCATCCCTTTAAACTTAATAACCCAACCACCAAGCCGCTGCGAGGCGTCTGTGGCGAACACATTGTTCAACTCTCGCTCAAGCCAATCGAATATTTGTTTACCTGTAACTGATCCGGTCCGGACTACACTATCCACAGGAAGCATATCAAAAATATACCCGTTTGTAATCGGGATATTCCCGGTTTGATCAGGACTTGCATTCGGCGGACAAAATCTAAATCCGTTCGACAAAACAATATCGGCTTCTTTAATTTTCCACTTTAAGGCATCAAGTATCAG
>CAMCTU010000033.1 GCA_945878525.1 Sphingobacterium thalpophilum | reverse complement strand
ACCACTTCTCTGACCTTTTCAGGGATACGTGGATGGTAGGCCAATGACCACATTAAACCCTGCTGATACTTTCGGTGTCGTTCAGCAATCTTTTCGCGTTCTTCATAACTTGCTTCCGGATAGGCATAATTCTGACCAATAAAATCAGTAGAAAATCCTTTCTGGTTATTGGTATCTGTTTTACGGTTGGGCATATCCGAATTGATCCATGGCACCAATGGGTCGCCATAGTCGTACATTTTTTCTACAGGGCCTTTCGCAGCTTCATAATTTCTAAATAATAACTCATAATCAAGTTCTTTATAATCGACAGGTTTAGCGAAAGGAATTCTATTATCAGGATGATTGGTTAAAGTCATGCGGAAACAATAGGTCTGTATTTTATTATCCCCTGTTCCATCAATTCCAGGCTTCCCCGGTGTGATAAATGGAAGGAGCCCGCTGGAAGGATCACCTTTTTTAATGTAAGGATCTACACCTTCAATGAAGTTGTGATTATAAGTATTCATTGAGATGGTTTTGCGTAACGTCAGACTAATTTTATTTGCCTGAATACCGTTTAATGTTTCGCCATATTGATCATTAGATTCACGACCAACAGTATAGCTTACACCTGCCGCTGCCATCAGATCGCCTTCATAGGTTGCATCAATAAACATTTTGCCCTGGTAAACCTGACCACTTTCCATCTGAATAGATGTTATTTTTCCGGAGGTCTTTTTCACACCACTTTTGCGGTTCAATCGCTGATTATACACCAGGGTTATATTAGATTCTTTACTCAACATCTCCTTAAAGATCTTTAACGCGGCCGATGGTTCGAAAGTCCACATGGCATCTTCATTAGCTGCGCTGGTGGTTTGTCCGCCGTCTTTATAAGTTTCTCTTTCTTGCCAGATCCAGTTCTCAGGCTTTTGGTAATAGGCTTTAACTTGTTGATAGAATTCCCTGGATAAACCCCCTATGGCCTGTTTATTTCCAATATCTGTCTGCCCGAGACCACCGGTTGTGAGACCGCCGATTCTGTTTGTAGGCTCAATCAATATCACTTTCTTACCCATTCTTGAACTTTGAATGGCTGAGCTGATACCGGTTGAAGTGCCGCCATAAACTACAATATCATAGCTTTGGATGTTTTGGCTGAAAGCATGCTGATTTTCACTTGTGATTAAAAATAAGGCTATAAAAAGAGCTCTTTTTATAGAGGTAAAGGATTTTAAAATATTCATAATGACGATTTACTTAAGAAACACTATCAATAAAACTAAGGATAATTTTTTGTTGTAAATGGAATTATTGATAAAAATCAATGACTTAATTAACTAAATTAACAAAAGAATCGCCTGTTATTTTGGATAAGCTACTCGAACAATTTCAAGTGCCTATAGTTTGTATTTTCACCAATCAATAACTGCTTTCTTATTTTTAGGGATAAGTTCAATTAGTTTGATGATGTAACTCAATCATTTTAAATTGCATAAAGGCAATAAAATGTAAGTTGCGATTAATAGGGTGTGTAAGCCTGTAGTTTTATTATGAATTCGCATTCTTTGACGGTTCTGATGCCATATTTAGATGGGTTTGATGAAATCGAATTTTAAATATCATCGAAATATAAATTCCAAAACTCCCTGTCTAGCGCTTTTTCGAATTCCACTTTATCTTGCCTTTCTGCCTCAGATAATCTATCCTTATTGAGTAAAATGTATTTATTTATTGTTTCCAAAGCCTGGCGTTCTACCTCCTCATCCGACCAATCTCTATGAAGTTTTTTGAAATGCTTCTTAATTGTTTCTAAGTCTGGTGCATTCATAGTAAATTTAGATTTATTGTTTTTCTTATGATGTAGATAAATTTAGATTTATTTCCTTGGATTAAAAAACGAATAGATTTCAGATGGTTTATCAATCTTTTACAATGCGTTAAAAATCTATGGAGAATATAGTCTCTGGGGAAGATCCTTATTGCAATCTATTTATGATTTGTGGTTTTCACATATCGATTTTTATGATAAGTAAACCTGTATAATTAAATTGACTCACGGTTTGAGACCAATAAAAAAAATTTAGATACAGACCTTAAAAATTTAGATATACTTGGAACTTGCATACATTCTAATTTCCAGTTAGAATCATTTTACAGCTACAGGGCAGTGAAAAATAAATTCCTTCATCATTAACAAACCTCGAAAAAAGGGAATTTGCAAAAACTATAGGTAGTATGTTTTTTTTTAGAATTTTTTTACCAGTGATATGCAATGGTGAGCATTTAGAAATGGGTCTTTAAAATCAAATCAAATTCGCTTCTGATTTTATTGCACTTTATGTTTAAATAGGATATTTATTGAAAGGTTAAAAAAAATTAAACCCGCAGGTAAGTTAAATTGTTTCTTATTAGTTGTTTTTACATTACAAAATTTCACCTGAAATAAAGTTGCTTATTTGAGAAACAATTTTAGCTCCAATTGAATAATTTTATAATTTTTTATCAAGGTTGTCCGGTTAAAATAAAATTTCAGATAAAATAGTCATTCACATTGTAAGAAGTATTTTTTTAAGAATCCGATACATAGCAAGCGACCCTTTAAGTTTAGAATCATTTTTTATAGTTTCACTACCTTGAAATCTGCAAAATTCTACCTAAAACACCAGGACTGTTGATAAGCTTTGGCATAAGCACAAAATCTCTGTTAACCTTTTTTCCGTCCCGATTTCCATCGGGACTGGTACGGCAGGCACAGTCCAAGCCAAAGCATTAACTTTAATAGCATCAGGTGCAGCGGCGGCATTTATTCGTATTTGTCTATTGTTTTTAAGGCACTCATGGTCTCGTCGGTCCTCCTCGGCATGCTAATTTCTGCCCGTCCGAACGGATTCATCCGGGCGGGCTGCAGGAACCTCCCGCAGGGAAGCTTGAGCACAAATAAAAAAAACAAAAAAAAAGCGAAAAAAGTAGAGAGCATAATTATGAGCTAAAAATTTGATCTTTTATTTTATAATTAAAAGTTCCCCGGACACTAGTGATTTTTAATTAAGCTTAAAATTGATTAGTCTGGGTTAAGCTCATGAAAAATTAAATTAGCTGAATTTAATTTTGTTTTTTATATATTTATTATTGCAAATAATTAAGTAATTTGCAATAACAAAACAAATTAAACAATTAAACTATTTATTAATGGAAACCGGTACAGTAAAATTTTTCAACGAGTCTAAAGGATTCGGATTTATTACCCAAGAGGATGGCAAAGAAATTTTCGTTCACGTTAGCGGACTTAAACAGGATATAAGACAAAACGATAAAGTAGAGTTTGACGTTGAAGAAGGTAAAAAAGGCTTAAGTGCAGTTAACGTAAGATTAGCATAAATTTTTACTTCTTTTAATCGGATATACATCCTAACAAAAAGCCGTGCAGGTCATAATCTGTACGGCTTTTTTAATTCATAGTTCTGTATTAGGATGTAGACTTGCATTCAAGAACACAAAGTGATTGTCAAATACATCAAGTTTAATTTTGCTGTCTTTATCAATTTTTCCGGAAAGGATTTCTTTGGACAATTCATTTAATATTCTCTTTTGAATCACTCTTTTTAATGGACGTGCACCAAATTGTGGATCATATCCTAATTGTGCCAGCCAGTCGAGTGCTTCCTCAGAAGCATCAATTTCAATTCCCATTTCTGCAAGTGTGTTTTGAACACCTTTAAACTGAAGTGTTACAATATCCCTGAGTTCGTTTCGGTTTAAAGGAGTGAACATAATCAGTTCATCAATCCTGTTTAAAAACTCGGGTCTGATAGTTTGCTTTAATAACTCAAATAATTCAGACTTTGTTTTAGCAATGACCTCATCTCTGTTTATTTCATTCAAATCCTTAAAATTATCTTGTATAAGGTGAGAGCCTATATTAGAGGTCATAATAATGATTGTATTTTTGAAATCAACCAAGCGACCTTTATTGTCGGTCAATCTTCCATCATCCAGAACCTGCAATAAAATATTAAATACATCAGGATGTGCTTTTTCTATTTCATCAAGCAGAATAACAGAATAGGGTTTTCTTCTTACCGCTTCTGTCAGCTGGCCACCTTCATCATAACCAACATAGCCCGGAGGCGCGCCAATAAGTCTTGAAACTGCATGACGTTCCTGATATTCACTCATATCAATACGGATCATTGCATGTTCATCATTGAACAGATAATCTGCCAATGCTTTGGCAAGCTCAGTTTTTCCTACCCCTGTGGTTCCAAGGAAAATGAATGAACCAATTGGCTTCCTTTTGTCTTGTAAGCCGGCACGGGAACGGCGAATTGCGTCAGAAATAGCTTCTATAGCTTCATCCTGACCTGCAACACGTTTATGGAGTTCAACTTCCATATGTAGTAGTTTTTCACGTTCACTTTGAATCATTTTGGTAACTGGCACACCAGTCCAGCGCGAAACAACTCCTGCAATATCTTCTGAAGTTACTTCTTCTTTCAACATGCGATTGTCCAACTGAGTATTCGCAAGTTGTTGTTTTAATTCTTCAACTTTATCTTGTGATTCCTTAATTTTGCCATATCTTAACTCGGCCACCTTGCCATAATCACCCGCACGTTCAGCCTGATCAGCTTCCTGCTTAAAGGTCTCGATTTGTTCTCCCTGGTTATTGATTGCGTCTACAAGATCTTTTTCAGCCTTCCAAAGTGCCTTAAGGGAATCGCGCTCGCTTGAAAGATTGGCTATTTCTTCGGATAGTTCTTTTACTTTTTTATCGTCATTTTCTCTCTTGATTGCCTCACGCTCAATTTCCAGTTGCATGATTTTGCGATCCAGTTCATCCACAGCTTCAGGTACTGAGTCCATTTCTAAACGAAGCTTCGAAGCAGCTTCATCCATTAGATCAATCGCTTTATCCGGGAGGAAACGATCTGAAATATAGCGTTGTGATAACTCTACTGCTGCAATAATTGCTTCGTCTTTGATCCTTACTTTGTGATGAGTCTCATACCTTTCCTTTAAACCTCTGAGAATGGAGATCGCGTCCTGAGTATTTGGTTCATCAACCATTACTTTTTGGAAGCGGCGCTCCAATGCTTTGTCTTTCTCAAAATATTTCTGGTATTCGTTTAAAGTAGTTGCACCTATCGCACGTAATTCTCCCCGAGCCAAGGCCGGCTTGAGAATATTTGCAGCATCCATTGCGCCTTCTCCACCTCCGGCACCCACCAGGGTGTGAATCTCATCAATGAAGAGAATGATCTCTCCATCACTTTGTGTCACTTCTTTTATTACTGCTTTTAAACGTTCTTCAAATTCACCTTTATATTTTGCTCCGGCAATCAGGGCACCCATATCCAATGAAAAGACAGTCTTGGTTTTCAGATTTTCGGGAACATCTCCTTGTATGACTCTAAATGCAATTCCTTCCGCAATGGCGGTTTTACCTACACCCGGTTCACCAATTAGTATCGGATTGTTCTTTGTACGTCTTGACAGGATCTGAATTACCCTTCTGATCTCTTCATCACGTCCAATTACCGGATCAAGCTTGCCCGATTCAGCATATTCATTCAGATTACGAGCATATTTGTTCAGGGCATTGTATGTGGCTTCAGCATTCTGGTCGGTTACTCTTGTATTGCCTCTTAACTCCAGAATTGCTTTTTTTAAATCTTTCTGGTTAACTCCGGCATCTTTTAAAATTGAACTTACCTTATCTCCAGTTTCAAGCAATCCCAACAAAACATGTTCTACTGAAACAAATTCATCTTTAAATTCTTTCAGATATGAAATAGCTTTCTGAAGTGCAGAATTGGCTCCTGAAGAAAGATAAATCTCAGATCCGCTGACTTTTGGAAAACTTTGGATCTGCGCATCAAGTACCTCAGAAATCCGGTTAATATTGACATTTAGTTTTTTCAGAATGTAGCTGATTACATTTATATCAACACTTAATAATCCTTTGAGTATGTGCGCAGTTTCAATAGCCTGCTGCTGGTTGCCGCTTGCTATTTCAGAAGCTTTCTGAACTGCTTCTTGCGCTTTGATGGTGAAGTTGTTTAAATTCATAGTATGCAAAAGTTCTCAAATAGATTGCCATCCTAAGATACTAATTAATAAACTGAAAATTTGGCAGTTGATCTTATTTATTACTGACTAATTGTCTGTAATTTAAGGATTTAAGCTGTAAGCTTGTCTAAGTTCAATATCTGCCATGTGGATTAAAGTTGATTCTGATTTGCAATTATGTAATTTGAAACAGCATAAGTTGTTTTGAGGATGCAAATGGAAGAGTCAAAATGTTTATTTTGAAAAGATAGCTTTAAGTTGAGCTGCTTCGTGATCTACTAGCTTTTGAAGCGGTGCGGAAACAAGCATTTTCATCATCATGTTTAGATCTGCAGAAAAGGTATGTGTAGCTTCTGTTTTCCCATTCCCAAGATCATTAAGGGTCCATTTTAATTCCAGATCAAAAGGGGCAGCTTCTGAAGGCTTCACGATAATTTCCTTATTCTGGGTTATAGACGAGATCTTTAGTGCCAATTTTGCCATATTTTGAATTGTAAATCGAACCTCGTCTTTTGTTGATGACCAGTTATAAATATTCTCAGGCATCAGTTGCTGATGATTGTTAAGATCTGAAAGAAAGTTAAATACTTCATCAATCGGTCTTTCAATAGAAACTGTACATTCAATATTTGTCATATAATCAATTTTAGCTTTCTAAAGAATTTTCCCAGTTTTGAGGATCTTCACGCCATGTTCTTAATAAATTTAAATCTTCGGGAGAAACAAAACTATGTTCAGCGGCATAAGTGATCAGGGCGTTGTAATTTGAAAGTGTTAAAAAGCGACATTTCGCCTTTTTGAAATTTTCATCAGCTGCATCGAAACCATAATTGAAAATTGCAACCAATCCAGCAACTTCGCATCCTGCCTCCCTGAGGGCTTGAATAGCTTGTAAACTACTATTTCCTGTAGAAATAAGGTCTTCAACAACAACAACCCTTTGGCCAGGTGAAAATTCACCTTCGATTAGATTACCTCTGCCATGCTCTTTGGTTTTTGCTCTTACATAAATGAATGGCAGGCCTAATTCCTGGGCAACTAGAACACCTTGTGGAATACCCGCAGTTGCAACTCCTGCAATGACGGCAACAGAACCAAATTCTTCCTGGATCATTGAACTTAAATTTTGCCTGATATAAGTCCGGATAGCAGGATGAGATAAAGTGATCCGGTTGTCGCAGTAAATGGGCGACTTCCACCCGGAAGCCCATGTAAAAGGATTGTTTGGTTGTAATTTAATTGCCTTAATTTGCAGCAAAAATTCAGCAACTTTTTGTTCAATCTCACTTTTATTTATCATGAGTCAAATTTATAAAATTTATATAAATGAAGTAGTGCTTATCCTCACTGATTCTCAACCTTCAGATATTCAAGATTATCAGGAGCTTAAGCTTTCAGAGTTTAAATTCTCAAGGTTTTATGAACAGGTGAAAGAGCTAAATAGCCCTAAAATATATCTTCTTTTGACTAAAAAATTCAAGTTGCTTTTTAAGAGAATTAAGCGTTCAATGAAAATGATCAAGGCTGCTGGGGGCCTTGTCAATAATGAAGATCATCACTACCTGTTTATTTTCAGAAATGGTAAATGGGATCTGCCAAAAGGCAAACTTGATCTTGGCGAAACCTCAAAAATCGCTGCGGTTCGCGAGGTGGAAGAAGAGTGTGGTATTCAAATTAATAAGCTCGGACTTAAAATCTGCAATACCTATCATATCTATGAAATGAATGATGAGGGTATATTGAAGAAGACATCATGGTATAGGATGAGCGCAGTTAATCAGCAGGAATTGGTTCCTCAGTTGGACGAAGGAATTACGGATGTGCGGTGGCTTGCACCCGGTGATTTTATGATGATCAGGCAGAATACTTATCCATTGATCAGGGATTTGCTGAATACCGAATTTTGATAAATTAAGGCTTAAAGTAAATCAAAAGCTTCCTGAGGTATAAATTGTTTGACATCCCCATTGTTTCGCAAAATATCACGTACAATCGTTGAACTTATGGATGAGTAACCAGGCTTACTAACGATAAAGATGCTCTCAATTTCGGGAACAAGTGCATGATTCATTTGTGCTATTGCCTTTTCATACTCAAAATCTGAAACAGTTCGTATTCCCCTGATCATATACTTCGCATTGATTTTCTTACAAAATTCAACCGTCAGTCCTTCATAAGTTTGAACTTCTACTTTAGGTTCATTTGCGAATACCGCTTTCAACATTGCTTTTCTGACATCAATTCCAAGGTATGGGGCTTTGTTGCTGTTTAAACCTATTCCAATAATAACTTTATCAAATAGGGGTAAAGCACGTCTGAGGATATCAACGTGAGCTTTTGTAACCGGGTCAAATGAGCCTGGGAAAAGGGCGATTTTCATTGGATTTATTTTCGTTTTTCTTTGTTAAAAGGGTCAAGAAATTACTCTAAATACCGAGAATTCAGGGAATAATCTATTGTTCTATTTGATTAAAGTTAAGCATATTTGGATAATTTCAATTTTCATTTATACTTTCCTTTTGCTGAAAAAAGCTAAACGATGATGAGCCATATTTCCGCTGTTCAATATAGTTTGGATGATTATCTAGTTTTTTCATGCTTGGGTGTTCGATAATCAGATATCCATCAGCTTTTAAAAGATTTAGATCAAAAATTGTTTTCGCAATTATATTGATTTGAGGAAGGTCGTAGGGAGGGTCAGCAAATATCAGATTATATGTTTCTGTTTCGGTTTTAAGAAACCTGAATACATCAGATTTGACAGGTTTAATTTCTGAAAGATTGTATTGTTTTATTAATGTTTTAAGATAATTATAGCAACCAAAGTCCCGATCTACGGAGCAGATATTGGGTACGTTCCGGGAGGCAAATTCCAATGAAATATTTCCTGTTCCACTAAAAAGATCTAATACCCTGATACTTTCAAAATCGAACTGGTTATACAGGATATTAAATAGTGCTTCTTTTGCAACATCGGTTGTTGGTCTGACCGGTAAATTTGCTGGTGGTTTTAAGCGAAGTCCTTTTAATCTCCCACCAATTATTCGCATTCGTTTAAACTAAGCAGTGAAAAATAGGTGTGAGGAGCTAATATTTCAAATAAGTAGGGATAATTTACAAATAATTTACTGTCTGCAAACACAGGAGCCTTAAAATATTTCAGTATTCTTTGATAGATTTCATTTCCTTCCAAGGCAATCTGACCAGATAGAATCAGCTTTGTTTCAGTTAAATCCAGACCTAATGCTTCAATAATATTAAGTAATAAATAATTAAACTCATCGGCATTGAAACATTCAATCAGATTATATATTGTAAACTCAGAATTCTTCAGATAAGCGATCTGAATATGATCGGTCTGAAGATCGATGAAAAGACAATTATTGGTTTTGTATGGATTAGTTTTTTTAATCCCCTCAATAAATGAACTTGCCTGATTATATATAAGCGGTTTATGAAAAATCTTATTCAGAGCAGCATTAAAATTACCATCAATTGCAAATAAATTCCTGATTTTAGCAGATTTTATTCTATTCGTCAGAATCAGGTCTGATGCTGAGGTGTTGATGAATTTTGAATATTCTTGCTCGCTCTCAGGTTCAAATAGCACTTCAGGGATAAAAGTATACTTATACGAATCGAAAGAAATTTTAATCTTGTTGAAAGGGTATTTAAATTCAAGTTTAGTTTCCGGGATTCGATCCAACGCAAATATCTGATCATTCAAGCTGTTGATGTCTGGCAATTCATATTCAGCCACTGCCTTTAGTTCATTGCTTTCTTTATTGATAACAGCATATTGAAGTCTCCTGGTACCAATATGGATCAACAGATCGCACTCGGCTGCTGTATGAGATTCTATAGTCTTGTCAATTAAGTGAAGCAATTTGATCATCAACAACAAAAATATAGTTTCTTAGCAATATTTTTCATTTTCCTTTGATTTAGCCGTTCATTTATTTTTACCGCTTTTTATGCTTTTATAAAAATATAGCTGCATTATTTGCATTTTGCAGGAATGTATATTCGGGATCTTATCGAGCAAAGTTTTGGCAATATTCCTACCAAGCAGCAAAGAGATGTATTTGCTATGCTTGAAAATTTTCTTCCTTCCATAAATGCTGATGATTGTTTTATTCTGAAAGGATACGCGGGAACCGGTAAAACAACCCTGATCAGTGCGCTGGTAAAAGTACTTCCAAAAATAAAATTAAAATCAGTTTTGCTTGCGCCAACAGGCCGTGCGGCTAAAGTCATCACTAATTATTCGGGGAAGAAGGCGTTCACCATTCACAAGAAAATATACCGTAAAAAAGTTGCTGCAAGTCCGGAAATGAATTTTGTATTAGGGGATAACATCATGGAAAACACCTTATTTATAGTTGATGAGGCATCTATGATTTCCGATCAGGTTCATGATCACAGTCGCCAAAGTCTTTTGCAGGACTTGATTTCTTATGTTTACAATGGTAAAAACTGTAAACTGATGCTGGTAGGTGATACTGCACAATTACCCCCTGTAGGTTCGGATATTAGTCCGGCCCTGGATAAACTCTTTGTTTCTGAACAGTTTCGACTGAATGTTTTTACCTATGAACTGACTGATGTTGTCCGGCAGGAAAAGGAATCCGGAATACTGTTTAATGCTACCCAGCTACGCGAGTTAGTACGAAAGGGTGAGGAAGTTTTTCCGAAATTCAACATAAGAGGTTATAAAGATATCTTCAGGATGACTGGTGAGCGACTTGTAGAAGGACTTAATTATGCTTATAATAAATATGGAATGGAGAATACAATAGTGATCTGTCGTTCCAATAAAAATGCAAATGCCTATAACCAGAACATCCGTAACCGAATTCTTTACAGAGAAGAGGAGTTAAGTGGTGGCGATCATATTATGGTTGTAAGGAATAATTACTTCTGGTTAAAGCCGGAGGATAACAGTGGCGATTTTATTGCCAATGGAGATATTGCCAAAATTCGTAAGGTCAGAAGAATTGAAGAGCAACATGGTTTCCGATTTGCCGAGTTGGTCATCGAACTTTTGGATTATCCCGATCAAGAACCAATAAGTTGTAAAGTAATGCTGGATACCTTATATTCTGAAACCCCAAGCCTATCAAATGCCGATAATAAGCGCTTTTACGAGGCAGTTCTTCAGGACTATATGCATATTGAAAACAAGAAATTAAGAATGGAGGAACTTAAAAAAGACCCTTATTACAATGCATTACAGATAAAATTTGCATTTGCGGTGACCTGTCATAAGGCACAAGGTGGACAGTGGCCTGCTGTTTTTATTGATCAGGGTTATTTAACCGATGAAATGCTGAACACTGAATTTTTAAGATGGCTTTATACCGGCTTGACCCGGTCTAACAAGGAGCTATTTTTGGTCAATTTTAGCGATCAGTTTTTTTTAGAAGATACCCGCAAGTCGCAATAATCGATATCATTTGTATAATAACCTCATTTTGAAACAAGGAAGGCTGAAATATAGGCTTGTAATAATCCGGACAAGATTTTGGAGTATTTAAACCAGGAAAGCAGTACTTGTGTGTTATAGCTTAGTTCAGCCCTTTCCTCCGGAGTATTTCCGGCAAGGTTTATGATACTCGGAGCTGTTTTTCATTTCTACGGCAGCCACTATCAGAACCATTTGCCATTTGAAATAAACCCAAATGGCAGCTATTTTATGTAATACTTAATTTCTTGAAATCTGTTAAATCTGTTTCATAAAACCTGTGCAGAACATGGGACTAGAATAATCGAAGGTAAACAGACCCTGCTTTTTAAAACAAGATAAAATCTTCAATCTAAATTTACCTCAGCATGATTTTACATCGAACTAAGGTTTTAATGTTCTTATTTCTTCAGTAATTCGTTTTGAAGCAGACTTTTTAATTCATTTAATTTTATGGGGACTGATGGTGCGAAGTTATATCTCTCCAATGGATCTCTGCCGAGATCGTAGAGTTGATCAGCTTCATCATTGCCATATTCGATATCAACTGCCGGATTGTAGGCAGGCCCTTTGTTTGGTCTGATATATTTCCAGTTCCCTTGAACAATACTTAATGTGGCAGACTGCTCTATGACATACTCCCTACCTTTATTATCAGTCCCGAGCCAAGTTTTTAAATGATTCTGACTATCTGAGGCTGAATTTATATCATACTTTTGATTAGTAAGTGCGGCCATAGTTGCTAACAGATCAACTTGAGAAACTAAAGCATTTGATACTTCACCGGCTTTAATTGATGGATGTTTTACAATAAATGGTACACGTGTTCCTGCCTCGAAAGCACTGTATTTTCCACCCCTTAAACCTCCAGAAGGTTTATGTTTACCTATGTTCTCTTTTGAGCCATCATGATAACCATCGTCTACAACAGGTCCATTATCACTGGTTAAAATAACCATCGTATTTGAACTAAGTTGAAGCGAATCCAATAATTTCATCAGCTGTCCGACTGAATCGTCAAATTGTAAAATGGCATCACCACGGTTTCCTAAACCACTCTTGCCAAGGAAACGTGAATTTGGCACTCTGGGAACATGAATATCATGAGTAGAGAAAAACAAAAAGAATGGATTCTTACTATTCCTTGAAATAAATTCTTTGGCTTTATCTGTAATTTTTTGGGCAATATCTTCATCCTTCCAAAGTGCACTGCTGCCACCGGTCATGTAACCAATCCGTCCTATTCCATCCACGATTGTGTTGTCATGTCCATGCGAATGTTTCATTCTCAGAAGTTCAGGATTTTCTTTACCGGTTGGCCATGTACCTATTTTATTGACATAATTAACCTGAATTGGATCTTTGGAGTCCAAATTAACTACACGGTCATTTTCAACATATACACAAGGCACCCTGTCGCCGGTTGCAGGGATAAGAAAAGCATAATTGAAACCAATGTCTAATGGCCCATTAGTTATTTTATCATTCCAGTTTGGTCCCTCAGGGCCACCAAGGCCCAAATGCCATTTCCCAACAACTGCTGATTGATAACCTGCTTTACTGAAAACAGAAGCCACGTTCTGTTGACCAGGTTTAATTAATGCGGAGGCATTTCCAGGGGCTATTCCCGTATCGTTTCTTCGAAAAGCATAGCGGCCTGTAAGAAGTGAATATCGTGATGGTGTGCAGGTTGCAGAAGTGCTGTAAGCCCTGGTAAATCTCAAGCCCTGCTTGGCCAATTTATCAATATTGGGTGTTTTGATCAATTTTGCACTATAAGAACTAAGGTCACCATAACCCAGATCATCGGCATATATGAGAATCACATTAGGCTTTTGTCCAAATGAATTTACAGTCAAAAAGAAAAATAAAATAAGAAAGCGAAACTTCATGTTAATTGGTTTATAATTTGATCTACAATATATTAATTCCTGATAATTTTTGGGTCTATAAACTCCCATTCCAGAATATGGGGATGAGTATGTTCTCTTTTTACAATAACATTCATTTTTTCAATAATTTCTGGATATTTTTCTGCAAGATTGTTGCGTTCATACTTGTCGGCTGCAAGATCATAAAGTTCCCACTTGCCTTTTGGATTTTTTCTGACGTTCATTTTTACTCCTTTCCAGTTCCCAATTCTAACAGCCAGTTGTCCTCCATTTTCAGGATATTCAAAATAAAGAAATTCGTGTTTCTTTTGCATAGTTTGTTGACCAAGCAACTCCGGAAGTAAGGATTTTCCATCAATTCCCGTCACTTTTGATCCGGTTAGTTCTGCCAGAGTTGGCATGATATCATATTGTACAGATACATGATTACTTACCGTATTCGCCTTAATATGATTTGGCCATCTGGCTATAAACGGTACGCGGATTCCTCCTTCATACAGCTCCATTTTCAGTCCGCGTAAACCTGAAACACTATTGAAAAATTTGGTGTCTACTCCTGCAGAAAATGAAGCGCCATTATCGCTCGAAAACATAATGATTGTATTTTCATCTAGTCCGAGTTTTTTAATCCGTTCCATAATGAGCCCAACCTGATCATCTAAATAAGTAATCATTGCCGCATACGTTGAAAGTGGATAAAGATTTGGAGCATATCCATGTTCACCGTAATATGGCTTTTCCTCAAACTGTCCCTTGTATTTTTTGACGTATTCCTCCGGAGCCTGTAATGCAAGATGTGGAAGGGTGTAAGGCAAATATAAAAAGAATGCTTGTTTTTTATTGCTTTCAATGAAGCTGAGTGCTTTTTGAGTAAATTTTGCCGGCGCATAATCTTTACCTCTGAATTTTTCAAAATCGGCATCAGTTGCTGTTTTAGGATCAATTTTCCCATGTACACTAAAGACAGGATTGTTTAAAGCATCCCATTTATCATTCTCCCAAAGATGAGTAGGGTAAAAGTTATGCGCTTGTTTCTGATCCAGAACGCCATAATAATAATCAAATCCATGGTTTAACGGACTACCGGTGGTTTCGGTAACACCTAATCCCCATTTGCCGACTAATCCGGTTTGATAGCCTTTTTCTTTTAGCATTTTGGCGATAGTATACGCTCCTTCATGCAAAGGCATTTGTCCTCCCTCCAGACTATCAGCAAAACCACCTAACTCGTAATTCCCCCTGATATAGGAGTGTCCTGAATGTTTGCCGGTCATTAATATACTTCTTGATGGTGCGCAAACAGGTGCTCCACTATAATGCTGAGTAAAGCGAATGCCTTCTTTTGCCATCCGATCAAGATTTGGAGTCTTTATTTTGGTCTGACCATAGCTTCCAAGTTCGCCAAATCCGAGGTCGTCAGCGTAGATATAAATGATGTTGGGTTTTAATTTTTGTTCCTGAGCTCTAGTAATTAAGGGAACAAATAAAAACAAAGCAAAAAAGGCTACGCGGCTAAAGTAATTTTTTAAAGGACCGTATCTCACGATTTATAGTTTAGTATTTAAATTTCCTCACAATATATAAAATTTGCCTGCACTTATTGGTCAAATTCATTGTGATTAATGTACGGACTGATCAGTTTTACTACAGGCATTTTTAGTCTGTTAGCGCTTTGATATTAGTTTTATTATTTATTTTAGTCAAATGGATAAGATCAGATTCTCTCTTCTAATTGCTTTACTGTCGATTTTCGCTACGCAGGTATTTTCTCAACAGAAAAAAAAGAACATTATCGTTTTTCTCGTAGATGACATGGGATGGCAGGACACTTCAGTTCCATTCTGGTTTAGACAGACCGGTATGAATTCATTGTACAGAACCCCTAATATGGAGCGTCTAGCCAAGCGTGGAATGAAATTCAGTAACGCATATGCAAATTCAGTATGTACACCTACGCGGGTTAGTCTGGTTACCGGAATGAACGTGGCGAGACATGGTGTTACAAACTGGACTAATGTGAAGAAGAATACACCTACTGATTACCCGGATAGTTTATTGATACCACCGGTATGGAATCATAACGGACTCGCAATAGCGCAGGGAATTAATAATACTGTTACAGCTACTCCTTTGCCAATTTTATTAAAGCAAGCGGGATATTTTAACATTCTTTGTGGTAAAGCTCATTTTGCACCTTATGGTATTCCGGCATCAGATCCATTGAAAATTGGTTTTGACGTGAACATCGCCGGGACTGCAGCCGGACACCCCGGAAGTTTTCTTGCTGAAGACCGCTACCGAAGCAATCCAAATGACACCACTTGGGGTGTAAGGGGGCTGGATAAATATGCAGATCAGGGATTAAATTTAACCGAGGCTTTAACCAGAGAGGCAATATCCACTTTATCTTCAAACAAGAAAAATAAAAAGCCCTTCTTTTTGTATATGTCGCATTATGCTGTGCATTTGCCATTCAGTAAGGATGAACGGTTTTATCAGTATTATGTAGATTTTGGATTATCAGATACAGAAGCCAGGTATGCTGCCCTGGTTGAGGGTATGGATAAAAGTTTAGGTGATCTGATGGACTATCTGGATGCCGAAGGAATATCTGATGATACTTATATTTTATTCCTTTCTGATAATGGTGGATTAAGCACTACACCTAACAGGGGTGGATTAGCGCATACCCAGAATATACCTTTAAAAATGGGCAAGGGATCTTTATATGAAGGAGGAATTCGAATTCCTATGATTGCAGCTGGCCCGGGAATAAGTCCGGCAAGTACAAGTAATCAATATGTAGGTATTGATGATATTTTTCCTACTGTTTTGGAATTTGCCGGAATAAAGAAATATAATGCCATACAGCAGGTAGATGGAAAGAGTATCAGTCCTTTTCTTTATGATTCTAATAAAACGGACAATGAAAAGGTTCTTTTATGGCATTATCCTAATAACTGGACAACAATCAATCTGAAAGGAATTTCCTGGGCTTCAGCCATCCGGAAAGGGAATTGGAAGCTTGTTTATTTTCATAAGGCAGCTAAACTGGAACTTTATGATCTTCAGGCCGATATTGGTGAGAAGAATGACCTATCGGTATTTCAAACTGAAAAGTTGAAAGAGATGGCGGCACTTCTAACTAATGAGCTAAAAAGTAGGGGAGCTTTAATGCCGACTTACAAAAAAACCGGAAAGCAGATTCCCTGGCCAGATGAGTTATACGAACAGATAGCTGATTCATTAAGGTTAAAGCAAGTTATTCAGCCAGCTGGAAAGCAAAATGCTGCTGCGCTTAATTTTATACCGGCCTCTAACTATCATGTACATCGGCAGAGCTTACAAAACAGTTACCTCAAATTCAGTCTGGAGAAAAGGGGAACAGTAGCTTTCATGGGCGGATCTATTACTGAGCATGGTGCCTGGCGCGGCAAAGTTGAAAGCTATTTGAAAAGCCGTTTTCCGTGGACAACTTTTCAATTTATTAATGCCGGAATCAGTTCAACAGGTAGTACTCCGGGAGCATTCAGGCTTAATCAGGATGTACTTTCAAAAGGCCCGATAGATCTATTTTTTGAAGAAGCTGCAGTAAATGACGAAGTGAATGGATTTAATGAAAAGGCACAATTAAGGGGAATGGAAGGGATTATTAATCATGCATTAAACTGTTACCCAAAAATGGATGTGGTGATGTTGCATTTTATAGATCCTCCAAAACTTGAGATTTATAAAAATGGAGGCATACCAAAGGTGATTCTAAATCATGAAAAAGTAGCTGAACGTTATCGGGTGAACAGTATTCATCTTGCCAAAGAGGTCAGTGACCGTATTGTTGCGGATGAATTTAACTGGAATGATGATTTCAAGGATCTACACCCATCAGAATTTGGACATGAGATTTATGCCCGTTCGATCACTACATTTTTGGATGATGCATTCGAAAAAGCTTCAAAAGAAGGTTTAAAACCAATAAAACGGGAAATGCCCAAATCATTGGATGGCTCTAGTTATACCTCCGGTCAGTATTTGCCTGTTAGTTTGGCGGAAAATATAAGCAACTGGAATTTCATAGAGAAATGGTCGCCAAAGGATGGAGTTTCTACCAGAAAGCGCTATGTCGATATTCCGGCAATGGTTGCAGAAGTATCAGGCGCCGAGCTGAAGCTTGATTTTATAGGGAGAGCAATTGGTATTTGCATTGCTTCTGGTCCGGATGCAGGTATGATTGAATACAGCATTGATGGAGCAGCATTTAAAAAGATAGATCTGTACACCCAATGGAGTGGCGGACTTCATCTTCCATGGTACATCATGTTAAATGATGAATTACAAGATAAAAAGCATACAGTGACGATCAGAACTCTTGGGGAGAAGAATGGAAAGAGTAAGGGTAATGCCTGCAGAATTCTGCATTTTCTGGTTAATTAATGTGAACTCAACATAATATTTAAAAACCACATACCTGCAGGCAGGCTTCTGGCATTTTGAACTAGTTCCCGATTTATTGCCGGAACTACTCTGCAGGAAAGGACTGAACTAAGCTATAAAAAGCAGGTATTGCTTTTCAAAGTCAACTAATCCTTTTTGCAAAGTCTTATTTGGATAATTAAAAATCCAGTCTTTTAAACTTTCTTGGATTGAATTCATACTAATTAAATGAATTGAACAGTTATTTCAGTCCATTTTAATACGCTCTTATTAAAGTTAACATAGACAAAATCTATACAACTATAAACATAATCAATAAGATTTATATTGAATATTGATGTAGTTTTGAGCAGCTATTTTTACGATGATATCTGTAATTTCAGCTTAATTCTAAATAATCTTTACTAACATGGAAAACAACTCATCCCAGGCCAAATGCCCATTCGGACATGGCTCACTAAAACCAAGCGCAGGTGGCGGCACAAGCAACCGCGATTGGTGGCCGAATCAATTAAAACTGAACATCCTTCGTCAAAATTCTTCATTATCCAACCCAATGGGCGATAATTTTAATTATTCTGAAGAATTCAAAAGTCTGGATCTGGATGCTTTGAAGAAAGATATTTTTGATTTGATGACAGACTCCCAGGATTGGTGGCCTGCAGATTATGGCCATTACGGTCCGTTTTTTATACGCATGGCATGGCATAGTGCCGGAACTTACCGTATTCAGGATGGACGCGGAGGAGGAGGATCGGGTACACAGCGTTTTGCACCTCTAAACAGCTGGCCTGATAACGTGAACCTGGATAAAGCCCGCTTACTACTTTGGCCAATTAAACAAAAATACGGCAAGAAAATTTCCTGGGCAGATCTGATGATACTTACCGGTAACTGTGCCCTTGAATCAATGGGTCTTAAAACCTTTGGCTTCGGTGGCGGACGTGAAGATGTTTGGGAGCCTGAAGAGGATATCTATTGGGGTTCTGAAAAAGAATGGCTGGCTGATCAACGTTATACAGGCGACCGTGAACTTGAAAATCCATTGGCTGCTGTTCAAATGGGATTAATTTATGTAAACCCAGAAGGTCCAAATGGAAATCCGGATCCTATTGCAGCCGCACGCGATATTCGTGATACTTTTGGTCGGATGGCGATGAATGATTATGAAACTGTTGCTTTAATTGCCGGTGGTCATACTTTTGGTAAAGCACATGGTGCTGCAGATCCAAATCAATACGTTGATGTAGCACCTGCTGCTGCAGGTATTGAAGAACAAAGTATGGGCTGGAAAAATTCGTATGGTAGTGGTAAAGGAGTGGATACAATTAGTAGCGGATTAGAAGGTGCATGGACAAGCACCCCAACTGAATGGAGCAATAACTATTTCATTAACCTTTTTAGTTACGAATGGGAGCTAACCAAAAGTCCTGCCGGCGCACATCAATGGACACCAAAAAATGGAATGGGTGCAGATTCTGTGCCTGATGCTCATGACCCATCAAAACGTCATACCCCAATCATGTTTACTACCGATCTTGCGCTGAGATTAGATCCTGCCTATGAGAAGGTTTCAAGACATTTTTATGAAAATCCGGATGAGCTTGCGGATGCTTTTGCAAAAGCCTGGTACAAACTTACTCACCGCGATATGGGACCAATATCACGTTATCTTGGCAAAGATGTACCATCAGAAACGCTAATCTGGCAAGATCCGATTCCTGCAATTATTCATGAGTTGATCGACAGTAATGACATCGCTGCATTAAAAGCTAAGATCCTGGCCTCAGGTTTATCAGTATCGCAACTGGTTTCAACAGCATGGGCTTCTGCTTCAACCTTCCGTGGTTCTGATAAACGTGGAGGAGCTAATGGTGCACGTGTTCGTTTGGCCCCACAAAAATATTGGGAAGTTAATAACCCATCGCAACTTTCCCAGGTGCTTGATAAACTGGAAAGTATTCAACAGGAATTTAATAATAGCCAGTCTGGTAAGAAAGCAGTTTCAATCGCTGATCTGATCGTTCTCGGTGGATGTGCAGGAATTGAAAAAGCTGCAAAAAATTCAGGCCATGATGTTTCAGTTCCTTTCACTGCAGGTCGCAACGATGCTTCACAGGAACAAACCGATGTAGAATCTTTCGCAGTTCTGGAGCCACTTGCAGATGGATTCCGTAACTATCAAAAAGGTAAAGCAACTTCTTCTGCTGAAGAAATGCTACTTGACAAAGCACAATTACTGACTCTTACAGCTCCGGAAATGACAGTTCTTGTAGCTGGTATGCGGGTTTTAAACACAAACTTTGATCAGTCAAAGCATGGGGTATTTACCAGCAATTCAGAAGCGCTAAGTAATGACTTCTTCTTGAATTTGCTTGATATGAATACAACCTGGAAAGCTATTTCTGAATCCAAACAAGCATTTGAAGGTCGTGATCGTGCTACAGGTGAAATCAAATGGACTGCTTCACGAGTAGACCTGATCTTCGGTTCAAACTCCGAACTCCGTGCAATTGCTGAAGTTTATGGATGTGCAGATGGTAAAGAGAAATTCGTCAAGGACTTTGTTGCAGCATGGACTAAAGTAATGAACCTAGACAGATTTGATCTAGTCTGATTCAATTTAAAATAATGTAATAAAAAGGTGGTCAGGAAATGGGCCACCTTTTTTTATTATTCAATATCTTGTCAAATGATATTCCATTGGATTAACATATCAAATTCCTTAAGATAATTAATTGACTCAATTTTATAATTTTAGAAAACATTTCACATGATCCAAGATCTCATTCACCAATACAATTTACTCCCCCACCCCGAAGGTGGTTATTTTAAAGAGACCTACCGATCAGTAGAAAGTATTCCAGCAAACGGATTACCAGTACGATTTCCTACTGAGCGGTCTTTAAGTACTGCCATATATTTCCTCTTGCTTAAAGATCTATTTTCAGCCTTTCACCGCATCAAAAGTGATGAATGCTGGCATTTTTATGAAGGCGATAGTCTGAATGTACATGTTCTGCACCTTAATGGAGCCTATGAACTGATTCGATTGGGCAGAAACCGTGAACAGGGTGAAGTTTACCAGGCAATTGTACCTGCAGGTGCATGGTTTGCTTCAGAGACGACCGGTGAATATTCCTTTGTTGGTTGTACCGTATCTCCAGGCTTTGACTTTGCGGATTTTGAACTGGCCAAAGCAGCTGAACTGATCTCAGAATATCCTGAAAGTTCCCAATTAATTGAAAGACTTTGCCGTCAATAAAAAATCTTTAAATTGCTTTTAATCTACAAGCAGATCTATTTCATGAGAATTCTTTCAATTATCCTGTTTGCATTTATTCTTTCATCAAGTGTATTTGCACAAAAGTATGGCTCAAAAGCAAAAAATATTCTGATTATTTACTCAGACGATCATAGTTATCATGCCTTAGGCGCTGCCGGAAACAAAGAAATTTCAACACCTAATCTTGATAAACTTGTTAAATCAGGACTGATGTTTACACAGGCACATGTAATGGGTGGCCATCAAGGTGCAATTTGTATTCCAAGCAGGGTAATGCTGTTAACGGGTCGTTATGTAAACAGATTACCCGGTGATGGAAACATAATCCCTGATAGTATTATAAGCCTTCCTGAAGTATTGCGCAAACAAGGCTATAATACTTACCATACTGGCAAATGGCATAGTGATAAAGTATCCCACAGCCGGATGTTCAGTACAGGAGGGGATATATTTTTTGGCGGAATGCATTTTCCTAAGTTCGGCGGACAGGAACATCCAACTGTATTCCTTTATGACAGTTCAGGTGTTTATAGTGAAAGCCGTAAGCGGCTTAGTGATATTTACAGTACCACACTTTATACTGACAATGCTGTGCGCTTTTTAAGTAGCCAAACCGCAAAAACAAATCCCTTTTTTTGCTACGTTGCATTCACTTCACCCCATGACCCAAGAACTCCTCCCGGGAAGTTTTCAAGCATGTATAATCCGAAAAAAATTACATTGCCCGCTAATTTTCTTACAAAACATCCATTTGATAATGGTGATCTGAATGTAAGGGATGAACAATTACTACCCATACCCCGGGATTCGGATGCCATAAAAAAAGATATTGCCTTGTATTATGGGATGGTTAGTGAAATGGACGCGCAGGTTGGAAGGATTTTAGAAGCACTGGAGAAAAGTGGTTTGAAAGAAAATACATTAATCGTTTTTGCAGGTGATAACGGACTTGCTGTCGGTCAGCATGGATTGCTAGGCAAACAAAATCTTTACGAGCATAGCATTAGAGTGCCCATGATCATTTCAGGTCCGGGTGTGCCGGCAAACAAGAAAACTGATGGTTTTACTTATCTGAGCGATATTACTCCTACCATCATGGACTATCTTCAGGTTCAAAAACCATCGAGCGTTGAAGGACGTTCATTATTACCGATAATTCAGGATCCGTCCAGGAAAGTGAGATCTTCCATTTATAATGTTTACGGACACTGGAGCAGAAGTATTAAAACAGAGGATGGGTTTAAATTGATTGTCTATAATGTCGACGGAATTGAAACCACGCAGTTATTCAATCTCAAAAATGACCCCCTAGAAATTCAAGATCTATCCAAAAATCCTACATACAGCGAAAAGATTCCGCAAATGAGAAGTATTCTGAAACAGCAAATGATCGCAGCATTCGATGATCTGAATATTGACTTACCAAATTGGGGCAGAAAGAAAAACCAGAAATCCCGTGGTAGCTGATTTATTTACAAACTTTAAACGTATGCTCAATTCACATAATAGATACTGCTCAAAAATTATTTTCTTGCTGCTAATAGTCTTAACTGACATGCTTTATGCACAAAAAAATATTCCGCTGCCAAAAACAAATCAACTGGTTTGGCAGGATGCAGAAATCACAGCACTAATATCTTATGATCTGCATGTTTTTGATGGTAAAAAATATAATCAGGCTTTAAACAGAATCACTCCCATTACCGATTATAATATTTTTAATCCCACAAAACTAGACACCGATCAGTGGATCAGGTCAGTAAAATCTATGGGCGGCAAGATTGCTATATTAACGGTAACACACGAAACCGGATTTGCACTTTACCAATCTGACGTGAACCCTTATTCCATGAAAGCACTTAAATTTCAAGATGGGAAAGGTGATATAGTGCGTGATTTTGTTGCCTCTTGTCGTAAGTACGGCATTTTACCCGGCCTTTACATCGGAATACGCTGGAATTCAAATTATGGAGTGTATGATTTTATGGT
>CAMCTU010000032.1 GCA_945878525.1 Sphingobacterium thalpophilum | reverse complement strand
TTTTTTTCAAAGTTAGGGATTTTGATAGGCATATCCAATCAAAAAGAACCGTTGGAATCTTAGCGATCAATAGAAGAAAAAAAATAATTGATTTCAACATCGGTCATCGAAATTATTTGACCTTGGCTGTCAGCCCGATTGATATTCCTCGTTATTAATTACTCTTTTCAAGACTTGGCGCTGAAGCACCAGAATGGGTTCCGTCCTGTAGATGTGGATATAGGCTAAAGCCTGTCTGAAAACCTGATATTCACTTACCCGGAGCTAAAGCACCGGGCCATTCAGTGGTAGATCTATCTTTGGGCTCTGTATTTGTTATTAAATTTTAACACTAATATAGTCGCTCATTAGGCCCCAGCTTTAGCTGGGGTCTAATTAAATTGTTCGTTTTCGGGCCAGTCCGAACGGAGTTCATCCGGACGGGCTTCAGCCCAATAATTTTACATAATTGAAAAACGCATACATTGGGCTTTAGCCCGATCGATCTCTGGTTTTTAATTATTTCTCCCCATAACCCGGAGCTAAAGTACCGGTCTATTCGTATCCCTGGTTAAAAAATAATTTTGTTACATAAGATAACCTAGTATCCCGCATTAGCACGGAACATCAAGGCTCCCACAGTCAGGTTTGTACGGGGATCAATTAAAATTGCACCTCCATTGAGTTTATTATCTTGATATAGATCAAAAGCAAGTGCTTCAGCTGTTTTAAGAACAATCCGGCCGATATCATTTAATTGAAAAATATCTGTTTCAATCTTTTCAAGCGTATTGATATTAACCTTGTGAAGGATCTCACGAATCTTACACTTGGTAACCTTACTGTTATGCTGAACCAGGTACATAATAGAGGAATCCAGTGGACGGATATCCATCCAGCATAAATCAGCTTCAATCTCCTGAGAAACTACAGGCAGATGAGAAGAGTTGACTAAAATATCACCCCGGCCAATATCAATATTGTCTTTAAGATGAAGGGTCACAGACATTCCCGACTGTGCCTCATCTTGTTCAATGGAGTTAGATTCGATTTTATTGATTTCTGAATGAATTCCTGAGGGCAAAACAGTAATCTTATCATTTACATGAAAACTGCCACTCAGAACACGGCCAGCATAACCGCGATAATCATGAAGTTCATCCGTTTGAGGCCTAATTACCCATTGTACCGGCATCCTGGCCTGATGTGACAAAATCGCTTCATTGACCTCAATGGTTTCAAGATGATCAAGTAGACTTTTCCCGGCATACCATGACATATTATCTGATTTATTAACAATATTGTCTCCCTTGAGAGCACTTACCGGAATGTAGGTTACTTCCTTGAGATTTAATTTAACAGCAATTGCCGCATAGCCTTCCCTTATTGAATTGAAAACGTCTTCGCCATAAGCCACCATATCCATCTTATTGATACAGACAACTACATGCTTAAGCTCAAGAAGTGAAACCAGAAAAGAATGTCTGATTGTTTGTTCTACAACACCATTGCGGGCATCAACAAGAATTATTGCAAGATCAGAATTAGATGCTCCGGTAACCATGTTACGAGTATATTGGATATGACCGGGAGTATCCGCAATAATGAATTTCCTTTTATCTGTCTGAAAATACTTATAGGCCACATCAATGGTAATCCCCTGCTCACGCTCAGCCTTCAGGCCATCTGTTAAAATAGCCAGATCAATAGTTCCGTCATCATTTTTACGATTCGACTGTTGCAAAGCCTCAAGCTGATCGGCAAGAATAGACTCACTATCATAAAGAAGGCGTCCTATTAAGGTACTCTTCCCATCGTCAACACTTCCTGCTGTAAAAAACTTTAATAAATCCATATTAAAAATAGCCCCCCTTCTTACGGTCTTCCATTGCGGCCTCAGATACTTTATCATCCATTCTGGCACCCCGTTCACTTATTTTCGAAAATTTTATTTCTTCAATGATGTCATCAATCTGATCTGCATGCGATTCCACAGCTGCAGTGCAGGTCATATCCCCAACCGTCCTGAAACGAACATTCTTGCGCTCAACATGATCCTCGTGATCCATATTTAGAAACTCAGCTGCGGCCATTAGCTGTCCGTTTCGGGTAATCACTTCACGCTCATGTGCAAAATAAATCGATGGCAATTCGATTTTTTCACGACGGATATAATTCCATACATCCAGTTCAGTCCAGTTACTGATCGGGAAAACCCTCACATTTTCTCCCTTATGAATCCTGCCATTATAAATATTCCATAACTCAGGGCGCTGACGCTTAGGATCCCATTGCCCAAATTCATCACGTACCGAAAATATTCTTTCTTTTGCACGTGCTTTTTCCTCATCCCTTCGGGCACCACCTATACAGGCATCAAACTTATTATCGGCGATAGTATCGAGCAAAGTAACTGTTTGAAGTGCATTTCGGCTCGCATTTTTACCTGTCTGTTCAATAACCTTTCCCTGATCAATTGAATCCTGAACGTAACCTATGATCAGTTTCTCTCCAATTCTGGATATCATATCATCCCGGTAGCTAATTGTTTCAGGGAAATTATGTCCGGTATCAATATGCACTAAGGGAAAGGGAAACTTTCCGGGTCTGAATGCTTTTTCAGCAAGTCTGACCAGTGTTATCGAGTCCTTTCCGCCGGAAAATAACAAAGCGGGTTTTTCAAACTGGCCGGCAACCTCACGCAATATATATATCGCTTCGGCTTCCAGCTGGTCTAAATAAGTTGTGTCAAGTTTATTCATATTAAAAAATAAAATCGCATTGTGATGCGTCAAAAATCAATTCACATCATCAGGAAGAATGTAAGCCACATTCCTTTTTATCCTGATCTTCCCACCACCATCTTCCGGCTCTGAAATCTTCTCCCTCTCTGACTGCCCGGGTACAAGGGGCACATCCTATACTTGGAAAACCTTTATCGTGTAATGGATTATATGGGATATTGTTATCGCGTATATAATCTTTAACCTGATCCAGGGTCCAGTCGAAAACAGGATGAAATTTCAGGATTTGATTACCCTCATCCCATTCAACAGGATTCATATGTTCCCTGTTCTGCGATTGCTCAGCACGTATACCAGTAATCCAGCATGAATTACCAACAAGGGCACGCTTCAATGGCTCAATTTTCCTGATCCCGCAACATTCTTTACGATTTTCTACAGACTCAAAAAAACTGCCGGGACCTTTAGAACTAACCATTTTTTCCACCGCTGAAGTATCAGGGTAATAGGCATGAATAGACTTCCCATACATTTCGATTGTCCGGTTCCAGACATAATAAGTCTCGGGAAACAATCTGCCAGTTTCAAGTGTAAATACTTTGATCGGAAGATTATTTTTAAATATAATGTGTGAAATTACCTGATCTTCCCATCCAAAGCTCGTAGAAAAAATCACTTCGCGGGGAAAAGCATTCACCAGATATTCAAGAGATTGTTCAATCTCCAACCCTTTTATTTCCTCAAGTATTTTTTCAAAGCTATTCATTGTATGTTAATTTTTCGAATTATTGAGTGCCTGTGTCAAATCTTCAAGAATATCATCAATATCCTCCAAACCAACAGATATCCTGATGCTACCCGGAAAAATTCCCATCTGTGCACGTTCTCCATCATTTAATTTAGAATGTGTTGTTGAGGCCGGATGGGTCGCTATTGAACGGGTATCTCCAAGATTTGGTGATAAAAGGATCATTTTCAATGCATCCATAAAACGTTTTCCACGTTCAAATCCCCCTTTAACAATAAAGGTAACAATACCACCACCCTGCTTCATCTGACGTTTTGCAAGTTCATATTGTGGATGAGAAGGTAAATGAGGATATCTTACGACTTCAACTTCAGGATGTTGTTCAAGAACCTCTGCCACTTTCAAGGCATTGCTGCAATGTCTGTCCATTCGTACAGGAAGTGTTTCAAGGCTTTTGGAAATAGTCCATGCATTGAAAGCCGACATTGCCGGACCGGTATGTCGGATAAAAAACATCAGCTCTTTCAACAGGTCTTTTCGGCCAACAACTACCCCGCCGAGTAATCTTCCCTGCCCGTCCATATATTTAGTTGCAGAATGGCTTACCAGATCTGCGCCAAATTCAATGGGCTTTTGTAAATAAGGTGTAGCGAAACAATTATCAACGTTCAAAATAAAATTATGTTTCTTCTTTAATTCGCCAAGCCACTTCAGATCAACCAGCTCAAGACCTGGATTTGATGGTGTTTCAAGGAATACCATTTTAGTTTCCGGGCGCAATGCAGGCTCAAAATCTTCTGGTTTTGAAGCATCCACATAGGTAGTAGTAATTCCCCAGCGTGGCAGTAATTGAGTAAACAACTGATGGGTAGATCCAAATATTGACCTGAAGGCAACAATATGATCACCGCTGCGCAATAAACCTGCAATGGAAGCGAATACTGCCGCCATGCCAGATGAAAAAGCCAATCCGGCTTCGGCCCCTTCAAAATCCCTAACTTTTTCTATGAACTCTGTTGTATTTGGATTAGAATAGCGTGAATAGATATTTCCTTCGATTTCATCCGCAAACATAGCCCTTCCATGCTCTGCATTATCAAACACAAAACTTGAAGTTAGATAAAGGGGCACCGAATGCTCCTTGTTTGATGAGCGTTCTGCCTGCGTTCGAATGAGCTTGGATTTTTCTTTCATTATTCTTAGGGATTGCGGCAAAAATACTTATTTAAATAAAATTAATTAGGGTGCTTAAAATTGTTTTAAGACTGACCAAAATAACAATTATACTCACCGCAATCATGATTGTTTTAACCGAAATTTTATTAGACAAACGGGCAGCAATTGGCGATGCAATTGCACTTCCAATAACCAGACCCATTACAGCATCCCAGTAAACATTATTCAGCATAGTGATGAATGCCAGAGAACTCATCAATGCGATAAAGAATCTCGAAAGCTTCACCGTTCCCAAAGCATAACGGGCATTACGTCCGCCTGCAATTAGAGATGACAAAACAATCGACCCCCAGCCACCACCACCAACCGCATCTATAAATCCGCCTCCAAAACCCAAAAAACGAATATTTTTGATTTTAGCACCTATTTTTTTACGATTTACCCTGACTGCCTTAAGCAGAATAACTAGACCAAGAATTAAGGTATACAATGAAACAATTGGCTTGGTTATATAGCTGTAATGTTCAAGCGATGAAAGTAAAATCGCTCCAAGAACGGCTCCGATCACTCCGGGAATAAGCAATAACCAGAATAAACGCATGTTCACGTTTTTCATCCTGAAATGCATCCAGCCTGCAATACCATTGCTCAAGATCTCCGATACATGTACTGCGGTACTTGCAGATGCCGGAGGAATACCCATGGACAATGAAAAGGTTGTGGAAGTAACCCCATATGACATTCCAATCGCCCCATCGATCATTGCAAAAATAAAACCGGCTATCAGAAAATAATAAAAAGTAGGATGAATCCCCGCTAAGTAATTCCTGAATGATGGATTATTAAACCAGAAAAGTGCCAAAACCAAAAAGATACTAAAAAAACCCGCCCCCCATAAGGCCCAGCGTAATCTTCGACTGCCCACTTGCTCAGATGCAGGAGTTACCAGAATGGCGGTTGCCTTGTTTAATTCTTTCACTTTATGTGCAAAATCACCATTAAGTGTATTTCTTAATGCATTCATTTGCTGTAAGGAAAGATCCAGTTCATCAGGCAAATTCTCCTGAAAAAGTTCTTTCAAACGTTTGGCAACTGTTGGTGATTTCCCATTGGTGGAAATGCCAATTTTAAGATCGCCTTTTTTAACGATTGAACCCAGATAAAAATCACAAAGTTCAGGTTTATCTGCTACATTGATTAGTAAATTCAGCTCCCGTGCGAGGATTCTGATCTCGGCATTTACTATATTATCTCCGGTCGCCAGAATGACGAGATCATGTCCAAGCAGATCATTTGGTTCAAATTTCCTATGAAAAAGTTTTACTTCAGGATAACTTGCAACGAAATCCAAAACTGCCGGCAGAAAGCTGTCAGAAACAATAGTAATTTTAGCTTCAGGGCTGTTTATTAATACTGCTTGTAGTTTTTCGAGTCCGATATTACCCCCACCAACCAGCAAAACCTTAAGCTGATTAAGCTTAAGGAATACCGGAAAAAGTTGATTTCCCTGATTTTTAACTTCAATATTACTCTCCTTCTGAAAGCTCATAGAAAGCCTTGATTGGCTGAAATTTTGAATGTAAGCCTACAACTTCCCCAAATATAATCAGAGCCGGGGAATCAATTTTTTGATCTTGTGCAGCTTCAAATATTGTACCCGCTGTTGCTATTACTACTTTCTCATTTTCCATTGATCCATTCTGAATAACTGCCGCAGGAAGTCTGCCTTTGCCCTCAGCAACAAATATTTCAGCTATCTCCTTTAATTTTTTCAGTCCCATCAAAACTACGATTGTGGCATCTGTCTTTGCAGCGGTATAAAGATCTTTGGAAATTTCTCCTGAACTTGTCGTTCCGGTAACAACCCAAAAACTCTCACTTGAACCACGATGAGTAACCGGAATACCCTGAAGAGCAGGAACAGAAATACTACTCGAAATCCCTGGAACAACTTCAGTCTGAATGCTGTAAGAAGCAGCCATTTCCAATTCCTCGAAACCACGTCCAAACACAAAGGGATCTCCACCTTTGAGACGAACCACATGGCCGTAGTTCAAGGCATAATCAATCATCAGCTTATTCACGGCTTCCTGCGAATGCGAATGATCACCGGAACGTTTTCCAACATATACTTTTATCGCACTTTCTGGTGCAAAATCCAGTAATTCATTGTTCACCAGAGCATCGTACAAAACTACATCTGCAGATTTCAAAATACGCACACCTTTCAAACTGATCAGCTCCGCATCGCCAGGACCAGCACCAACAAGTGTAATTCTCGGTTCCTTAATTATAGTTTTTACCTGAGTTTGTATCATGGTTGATTCACCTCCTTTACTTTCTTAATTCTATTGATAAAATCAACTGTTGAACCCACATAATGTTGAGCAAAGTCAGCCGAGGGCTCATGTTTATTTATTTGCAACACTAGATCGCTAAAGGTTCCCATACCCGCAAGAATACTGCTCTCTCTATAATGCTCATCAAAATCGCGAATAATCCCAGTTTGAGTACTGCTATTGATACCTTTATCAAGCAGCATTGCTTTTGCACTACTAATAAATACACTGTAGGCATGATAGATTGAATCAGAGTACGCCTTCGCATCGTACGATTCAACAGACCATTGCAGTTTCTCTTCCGCTTCAAGCAATAAGGTTGAAACCAAATCAATCATTACTCCGGCACATTCTCCAACACCAATAGCTGTTTCGAAGATCTCTTCATGTCCCCAGTCGACAAACTCATCAGGTGTTAGTGAAGTTAAATCAGCAAGTGGTTTTAATAACTGATAAAAATAATCTTTCCCGGTCCGGTCATAATATCCGTTGAAAAGTTCATTCTCTGCTTTATTCTGCTGATAATTATCAAGCACAAACCTGACAACATCTTTAGTCCTTTTTGAAGGAACTTTAATTACTTTATCGGCAGCACAACCCAATCCATCACCTAAAGTTCCTCCACCCAATAAAACCTGAGCTGCCGGGACTACCTTTCCTGCCGCCTTTAATGAACTGCCATGGAAGCCTATCTGAGCAAGCCCATGCTGACCACAGCTGTTCATGCAACCGCTTATCTTTATTTTAATATCTTGATTATGAAGTAATTCATCGTATTCATCAGAAATAAGATCTTCCAAAACCCTTGCTAATTCGGTGCTATTGGAAATTCCAAGGTTGCAGGTATCTGTACCAGGGCAGGTTGTAACATCTCCAACACTATCAAAACCTGGCTTAACAAAATCCAGTTCTTTTAAACGTTCAAAAAGTATCTGTAGCGTATGCTTTGTTGCAAACTTCAACAACAAACCCTGATTAATAGTGATCCTTATTTCATCTGCTACCAAGCCCCTGATCGCTGAAATAAACTTTCTGGCTTTTTCCGTAGGAATATCTCCGGTTGTTACCTTGATGTAAACACCATAAAATCCTTTCTGCTTTTGCTCAAATACATTGGTATCAAGCCAACGCTGGTACTCAAACTGATCTTCGATTTGCGCCTCTGGAAGAGTACTTACATCAGGCATTTCCGGTTGGGGAATTGTATCCCGATCAATTGCGAATTTCTTAAATGGGATTGCCAGTTTCTCAGCTTCAATCAAGCCCAAGACCTCTTCAAGTCCTAATTTCGCAACCAGGAATTTCATTCTCGCCTTATTCCTGTTAGTACGCTCCCCATGTCTGTCGAACACGCGAAGTGTAGCTTCAATATAAGGAATCAGCTCATCCTCAGGAAGAAAATCGTTGATGGCATGAGCTATTGAAGGCTGAGCACCAAGTCCGCCGCCAAACAATACCTTGAAGCCTCTTAATTCTTTCCCTTCCTTTATCTGAACCTTCGGAATAAAACCCAGATCATGAATATAGGTAAATGCAGAATCGGCTTCAGTAGCAGAGAATGCAATCTTGAATTTCCGACCCATTTCCTGACAAATTGGATTCCGCAGAAAATATTTAAAGGTTGCATGAGCATAAGGTGAAACATCAAAAGGCTCATTTGGATCAATTCCGGCAGTTGAAGATGCAGTTACATTTCTAACGGTATTTCCACAGGCCTCTCTGAGGGTGATATCATCCTGCTCAAGTTTTGCCCATAATTCTGGGGTGCGATCCAGACTTACATAGTGAATCTGAATATCCTGACGAGTGGTTAAATGAAGATTACTGCTTGCATACTCATCAGAAATGTCAGCAATACGCAGGATCTGCTTAAAGCTAATTTTCCCGAATGGAAGCTTAATCCTGATCATTTGAACTCCCGGCTGTCGCTGCCCATAAATACCGCGGGCCAGTCGAAGGCTACGAAATTTTTCATCATGGATCTTACCTTCACGGAACTCCCGGATCTTCTTTTCAAGATCAATAATGTCCTTTTGTACAATCGGATCTTCTAATTCTGTTCTGAAACTATTCATTTAAAACTCATAAAAAAACTCTTCAATTAGTGAAGAGGTTCACACGTATAAAAATTAATTTTATTTCTGGTGTTCTTCAATGATTAATTAGCCCGACAACAACAATTCATTGCTCTTTCATTGAAAATATGCTGGCCTATTTTTTTCATTGGCTAAATATAATATAAAGTATATAGAACTAGTAGACTATTTATTAAAAAAAATTACACGGTAAAATTTTGAATTAAATTTTGTTCTCTATTAATCAGGTCGGCAATACTTGTTTCCGTTAAAATTTTGACCGTAGCGTCTCTAACCTCAACAAAAACGTCTCTGACTCCGCATATCGCTTCATTGCTGCATTCATCACATTTCTGATAAAAATTCAGGCTAACACATGGAAGAAGCGCAACCGGACCACCGGTGAGACGTAGAATTTGCACCACCGAAATCTCTGCAGGATCTTTTACCAGACCATAACCACCACCGGAACCTTTTTTGCTAAACAAGAGCCCTGCATTTCTTAAATCGAGCAGAATTTGCTCCAGAAATTTTTTGGGAATATGCTCCTCTGCGGCAATTTTGGAAATTTGAATAGGTGTTCCCCCAAAATTCTTTCCCAAAACTACAAGCGCTTTTAAAGCATAACGGGTCTTTTTTGAAAGCATGTATTCTGAATTTCTTGTGTCAATGCAAATAAACGGAATTTCTTTATGAATCCAATTCTTGTTTGTTGCTTGGTTAGTTGGTTAGAGAATTTTGGTTCGTTAAAAATCATTTGTTCAAAATAACGACTCGACAGCTATCAAACTTCAAATGAACCACCACAAGGTCTTGGTTCTTGGTTCTTGATTCTTGATTCTTAGCTCTAATCAATCACTATTCTTAACAATTCTGCTCACACGCAAAAGTAAAAATACAGAAATAATAGAGAGTAAAACCACTACATAAACAAGAGAATCATAATGTTCAAGCGGACTAAATTTATCATTCTGAACAACGATCATCCCGCTAATAGCAGCAGCAAATCCGCCGGAAATCTGCTGCAGAGATGAATTTATTCCCATGAATGCCCCCCTATCCTTTTTCTGAGGTAAAGCCGAAGTAAGCGCTATGGAGGGTACTGTCCGGCTCATGAAGCCTACCTGTAAACCCAAATTCATAATCAGCACTATCCAAAATGAAACATGCCCAAGATTCGCATAAATAATGATCACCACGATCAGTATTAATGAAGCCATGGCAAACAAGTAAAATTTATCAAAACGATCGCTCAATTTACCAACTATGGGCATAATCGTAAGCGTACACACTCCTGAAGCCATATAAATAAATGGAAGCTCCTGAACTGTAATCATTAAATTATTAATTACATAAGCACTTCCCCAGGGCATCATCATGAAATTACCCAAAGAAAGAAAGGCGGTAGCCAGAAAGCCGATCCGATATTTTCTCAGGGTTAAGGTTTGCCATAAATGTGCAATAGCATTCTGCTCAGTTTTATGATCTAAATGCTCGGATACCGGCTTCAGTTTAAAAATTATTAAAAGCCAGACAATAATTGATAAACCAACAATCATTAGAAAAGGCGATTGCCAGCCCCAGACTGTTGCGATATATAAACTCAAGGGAATTCCTAAAACCTGGCTGGCTCCAAAACCCATTTGCAGGAAGCCAAACACCCTGCCTCTTTTCTCAATCGGGAATAAGTCTGAAACAATAGCCATTGAAATTGACCCAATCACTCCCCCAAACAAACCGGTAAATATTCTTGCAGCCAAAAGCATTGGATAGCTCTGACTCAAGCCACAAAGAAGTGTCCCAACAATAAAGCCAACATAAAAAAATAAAAGCAATTTCTTTCTGTCGAAACGATCAGCATACCCGGCGGTCATCAGGCCCGAAAATCCGGCACTGAATGCGTAAGCAGATACAGATAATCCGAACTGGACAGTACTCAGGCTCATTGTTTTCATTAGGAGATCACCAAGTGGAGAAATCACAATAAAATCAAGAACAACAGTAAACTGAGTCAGCGTTAGAATCAGTATTACAAAAATTTCATAAGATGAGAACTTCAACTTAATATCTTCAGTCTGGGAACTCATCCAGAAATGCTATTAATTTTCATGTCAATTTAATCAATTTAGATCTAGCATTGCAAGATAATGGTTTATACATTTAATCAGGATGCAAAATCAAAGCTAATTGCCAAAAACCGGCAATGAGATAACAATATCCTGCATAACTAATTACTCTGCATGCACCTTGTAACTTATTCAATGTAATCCTATATTTAATCACACATTCTAAAAATAAATCCATGCGCAATTTAATCTGTTTTCTACTCCTGAGCTTTATCAGCAATTCTGTTATTTCTCAGGAAAGTCCTGCCAAACCTGATAATACGATTTATTATGGCAAAGAATTTTTCATTATAGAAGGTACCGGAGTGGCTGAATCTGAAAAAGAAAGTCCGTACGACCGCTTACCAGCCTCTTACAAGGAAAAAGTCAGAAAGCAGGTTTGGGATCTTTCAAAAAACTCTGCCGGAATCTCAATAAGATTTAATACCAATTCAAGTGCTGTAAAAGTAAAATGGGCATTGCTAAATGATACTAAGATGAACCATATGGCCGAAACGGGCATAAAGGGCGTTGATTTATATTGCAAAGTAAATGGAGTATGGACTTATGTAAATACCGGCAGACCAACAGCCAAAGAAAATGAAGCTTCATTGATTAGTGGTTTGAGTATTGGAGAAAGGGAGTTTAAACTTTATTTACCACTTTATGATGGCACAACCAAAGTGGAAATTGGCTTAGAAAGTGGCAGTACGATTACGAAGCCTGATACTGAAAAGAAGCTGCCAATAGTATTTTATGGTACCAGTATTTTGCAGGGTGGATGTGCTTCAAGACCTGGGATGGTATTTACCAGTATCATCTCCAGAAAGCTGAATGTGGATTGTATTAACTTCGGCTTTAGTGGAAATGGTAGAATGGATCCTCCTATTGCCGAACTAATTTCAGGAATAAAGGCATCCTATTATGTTATCGATTGTCTGCCAAACATGACCGCAAAAATGGTAACCGATAGTATGATCCCATTAGCTACAGCAATTAGGTCTAAAAACCCAAAAACACCCATTGTATTTATGGAAAATGTGGAATATACCCGGGCAATTTTTCAAGCCAGTTTGCTAAAAAGTATGAATGAGAAGAATCAGGCATTGAGAACAGAATTTGACAAACTGGTAAAAGGAGGCATGAAAGATCTTATTTACATCAGTGCGGCCGGTTCAATCGGAACAGATTATGAAGGTACAGTTGATGGAACCCACCTGACGGATCTTGGCTATTTACGCTATGCAGATTATCTGATTCAGAAATTTAAGGAAAATAAGCTGGCAATCCGATGATTGAAGCTGATTGACTAGTATTTGCGTTAAATAGAGGTATATAAAAAAGATAAGCTCAGTTTGCCAATTCTGGTTTGAAAAGCAAAGCCAGTGCTTTCTGGCTCCTTTAGTCGGGCTCTACACTATAGCTTTTGCCATGATTTTTTTAAAATCAGCTTATTTGAATCCGGCAAAAGGCTGCCGCTTCGATCCCGGTTGGATTTTGCCATTTTTCCACCAATTTTGGTCAAACCTAATTTTTATAGCATTGCAATGACCCGGAAAGGGTCAAATGTTTATAGCATTTGTTTAACGGAGAAATTCCGACCCCAAAGGGGTCGCATGTAACAGAGCGACACATACGACCGCCTTCGGGGTCGGAGGTAAAAATTCATGGTCCTTCTATAAATATACGACCACCTTCAGGGTCGGCTGGAAGCCTATTTATAGGAGATAAAATTATGAATACCCTAAGGTTTAGATGGCATTGGAATTAGGGTTTTTATTTTTAGAAAAATTCCCATTCATAAAATCAATCCTTAGAGCTTGCAAAGCCTGATTAATTAGCTACTGCACCTGCAATCTAAACCGGGGCGGCAGCGATAGCTTTTTTGCAAGCAGGATTTTTGCCTTAAACGATTTTTGATTTCAAAAAACTAAAGCAGAGCAGCGGACTGTCCTAACGGAAGAACCACAACAGCACCTTTCCAAAAATCTAAATCGTTGAAATTTTTATGAATTCTTAAACCAAAACAATAAACTTCTCTTCTACCCTTTAAACCTCTCCTTCAAAAATTTACCGGTGTATGAATTTTTCTCTTTGATTAAATCTTCAGGAATACCTTCAAAAACGACTTTGCCACCTTTATCGCCACCTTCCGGACCGATATCAATCACCCAATCGGCACATTTAATTACATCCATATTATGTTCGATGACAAGAATGGTGTTCCCCTGAACAATTAAAGCTTCAAATGATTTCAAAAGTTTTTTGATGTCATGAAAATGGAGACCTGTGGTTGGCTCATCAAAAATAAACAGGGTTTTGCTGCTGTTGTTCCCTTTAACAAGGAAAGATGCAAGTTTTATACGCTGTGCTTCACCCCCTGAGAGCGTATTTGAAGATTGACCGAGATGAACATATCCCAAACCCACATCCGACAATGGCTTAATCTTAGAAAGAATTTTGGGTTCCTGATTAAAAAACGTAAGAGCCTCATCAATGGTCATGTCTAATACTTCGAAAACATTCTTCTCCTTATAGGTAACATCTAATACATGCTGCTTAAATCGCTTCCCTTCACAAACTTCACAAGGAAGGTAAATATCAGCCATGAACTGCATTTCAATTTTCACTTCACCTTCACCCTGACAAACATCACATCGTCCGCCATCCACATTAAATGAAAATGCAGAAGGCTTAAGTCCGCCGGCTTTTGCAAGACCCTGTGAAGCAAACAAATTCCTGATTTCATCCCAGGCCTTAACATAGGTTACCGGATTAGAGCGTGAAGAACGACCAATTGGGTTCTGATCAACAATTTCAACCTGTTCAATCTTATTAAAATCGCCTCCTATAGCATCATAAGCGCCTGTTTGCTCTCCTGAATAATTACCAATTGCTTTCTGTACAGCGGGTTGTAATATTCTTTTAACCAAGGAAGTTTTTCCTGAACCTGAAACACCCGAAACTACAGTCAGTACATTCAATGGAAATTTGACATCAATATCCTTCAGGTTATTTTCACGGGCGCCTTTAATTTCAATATAATCACTCCATTTACGCCGTTGAGATGGTATAGCTATAGATTGTCTTCCACTGAGATATTGACCGGTAAGACTATGCTCGTCTTTTAAAATCTCAGTAAAACTGCCTGTGAAAACGAGGTTTCCACCATGGGTTCCGGCCTCCGGACCGATATCAATAATATGATCGGCAGCTTGCATGATCTCCTCCTCATGCTCCACTACCAGTACTGTATTACCTACATCCCTTAGCGAGCGTAATACTTCAATCAGGCGATGAGTATCCCTTGGATGAAGACCGATACTCGGCTCATCGAGCACATAAACTGAACCAACTAATGAACTACCTAAAGAAGTAGCCAGGTTAATTCGCTGTGATTCTCCTCCGGATAGGGTGTTTGACAACCTGTTCAGTGTGAGATAACTTAAACCAACATCATTCAAAAATTTGATCCGGTTGGTAATTTCCATTAATAAACGCTTTGCAATCTTAAGTTGGGTAGCATCCAGTTCAAGGCCCTGAAAGAATTCAAGAGCCTTATCCAATGGCATTAACACAATATCAGTAATGGAATGTTCTGCGATTTTAACGTAAGATGCATCCTGACGCAGACGGCTGCCTAGACATTCCGGACAGTTTGTCTTTCCACGATACCTGGAAAGCATCACCCTGTATTGAATTTTAAATGTTTGAGTTTCCAGTTCTTTGAAAAAATCATCAAGTCCGTTGAAATATTCATTCCCTGTCCAGAGCAATTGCTTTTGTTCAGCACTTAATTGATTATAAGACCGATGGATCGGGAAATCAAATTTTAGTGCAGTCTTCACCAGCTTATTAAGCCATTCCACCATTTTTTCACCTCTCCAGGGTGCAATTGCACCATCATAAACAGATTTACTTTTATCCGGGATTACGAGATCCTCATCAATTCCGATAATTTTTCCATGTCCCTCACAACGTTTACATGCTCCAAATGGATTATTAAAGCTAAAGAAATTGGGGCTGGGTTCTTCAAATCGTAATTCATCGAGCTCAAACCGATCGCAAAACAAATGCATAATGCCATTCACTTCCAGCAGACAATCCCCTCTGCCTTCAAAAAATGCGGTCTGAACAGAATCTGCCAAACGGCTCATTGTCTCTTCATCATCTGATACCGAAACCCTGTCAATAACTATTTTTATGTTCACATCGGCACCCGACTGGGAATTGCCGCTTGTCTGATCATCCAGAAGCGCCTCAATTTTCGATAATTGATCATCAATCAAGACACGGGTAAAGCCTTTTTGTAACAATACGGCTAGTTCTTCCTTTAGTGAACGATTATTGTGTGCATGTAGCGGATACAAGATCGTAATGGCAGTATCAGGTTCATGACCTGAAATAAAATTTATTACATCAGAAACTGTATCCTTTTTCACCTCTTTTCCGGAAACAGGTGAGATTGTCTTTCCAATTCTGGAAAAAAGCAATTTTAGGTAATCATAAATCTCTGTAGAAGTACCAACTGTTGATCGGGGATTACTGGTGATAACCTTTTGTTCTATTGCAATTGCCGGAGCTATTCCTTTGATATAGTCTACATCGGGCTTGTTCATTCGCCCCATAAACTGCCTCGCATAAGAAGACAGGCTTTCTACGTAACGGCGCTGACCTTCGGCATATAAGGTATCAAATGCCAGAGAAGACTTGCCAGATCCTGACATACCGGTTATAACAACCAATTGATTTTTAGGTATGGCCACATCAATATTCTTCAAATTATGAACACGTGCACCTTTAATGATAATATACTTCTTGGGATCTTTTTCCGCCTCTTTATTCATTCTTAAACTCCAAACTGCTTTTTTACGTACATTTGTTTAATACATTATTATTCGGACTGCAAAAATACAGCTATAAGTACTTATTATCGAGATTAGAGTAAATATTCTTTGATTTTTGGCAAAATATTTGCTTCATTTGAATAACCAATTAATACATTTTTAACATTTATAAGAGACCTGCTATCGAATAAACTCTACTACAATATCTTTCGGAAATTTACATTTAGAAGAATTTAAAGTATGAGTGCTATAAATATTCAATCGCTTAGCGATCAAGAGTTACTTAACCAATATATACAGGGCCATGAGCCAAGTCTCGAAGAACTGATTCGCAGGCATAAATCCAAAATCTACACTTCAATATACCTCCTCGTTAAAGATTCTTATCTTGCTGAGGACATATTCCAGGACACTTTTATTAAGGTAATCAACACTTTAAAGGCCGGAAGGTATAATGAGGAAGGCAAATTTCTACCATGGGTTATCCGAATTGCGCACAATCTGGTGATTGACCATTTCCGTAAAATAAAACGGTCTCCTGTAGTTACAACAGCGGAGGGCTTCGATATTTTTGAGGTTATAAAGTTCCATGATGAAAGCACAGAAGAAAAAATTATCAGGGAACAAACCTATCAGGATCTTAGAGAATTGATCCACCATTTACCTTCGGAGCAAAAAGAAGTACTTATCATGCGCCATTATGGGGATTTGAGTTTTAAAGAAATTTCAGACATCACCGGGGTCAGTATTAATACTGCATTAGGACGTATGCGATATGCCTTGAGTAATTTGCGCAAAATGATGCTAACCAAGGAATTAAGTTTGAAGAATAATTAAAATATTTTATTATTGACAAAACATTTCTATTACAACTGCGTTAAATTC
This sequence comes from Sphingobacterium thalpophilum, assembly GCA_945878525.1. GTDB lineage: Bacteria > Bacteroidota > Bacteroidia > Sphingobacteriales > Sphingobacteriaceae > Daejeonella > Daejeonella thalpophilum_B. The sequence continues at coordinate 6,546 of CAMCTU010000032.1, read as the reverse complement.
CAAAACAACTCGCTTATGATAGAAACTTCTACTCCTGCAACAAATTCATTAACCAGCACAAAATCCGAAATCAGCCTTTTGGCTAAAGATATTGGTGGAGACGAGCAATCATTTTACTCTTCTATTAAACCCGATCTGAATGCATTGACAAATAATCCTGCTGACGAAACAATCAGCAATATTTTGGATTATTCAAAATCGCTTTAAGAATTTGAATAAAAAAACCTATCTGCCGAGATCGGTTTTTTGTTTTATTTTTCAAGCAAGATCAGGCAATCCAATTATATTTGTTCGTGCTAATTAAAGACAGATATAAAGCTTTCGTAGATTATTTTTCATCTCATCAGCCTGAAGCAGAAACTGAGCTGCAATATGAAAATCCATATCAGTTACTTGTTGCAGTAATATTGTCTGCACAGTGTACTGATAAACGTATTAATCAGGTCACACCCCGGTTATTTGAACGGTTTCCCACCCCGGAGTCTTTATCTACTTCAACACCAGAAGAAGTTTTTAGCTATATCAGAAGCGTCAGCTACCCCAACAATAAATCCAAACATCTTGTGGGCATGGCCCAAAAATTAGTTGGGGAGTTCAATGGTATAGTTCCTTCAGAAATTGAAGATCTTCAAAAAATGCCAGGCGTAGGCCGAAAAACCGCAAATGTGATTGCATCAGTGATCTTCAACGCTCCGGCAATGGCAGTAGACACGCATGTTTTCAGGGTTTCGAATCGACTAGGCCTCACAAGAAATGCAAAAACGCCATTAGCAGTAGAGAAACAATTAGTCAATTATCTGCCAAAAGACAAAATTCACATTGCGCATCACTGGCTCATCCTCCATGGACGATATACCTGTCTGGCAAGAAGTCCGAAGTGCCAAATATGCCCCCTGACAGATATTTGTAAATATTTCAAGCAAAGTCAGACGGAAACGGCCCTGCAAAAAGCAGAGAAAATAGAGCTGAAAAAGCTAAAGGATCTGAAGAAAAAAAGGCTATTAGACAAGCAATCAAAAGCGCTAAAAAAATTTAAAGCCGTAAAATAGTTCAAATAAATTTTTAAGAGATTAATTCAATATCTTGAATTTTAAATAGAAATAAAAGAAAATTTTTGATAATATTTTTAGTATTTTAAAATATTTACTATAAATTTGAAGACATAAAACTAAGATAATGAGCAACGCAGATAAATTAAAAGCTTTACAGCTTACACTGGATAAACTTGAAAAATCATACGGTAAAGGAACCGTTATGAAATTAGGCGATAATGCGGTGGAAACAATAGAAGCGATTTCAACCGGTTCAATCAGTCTGGATATCGCATTGGGTATTGGTGGATTACCAAAAGGTCGTGTGATAGAAATTTATGGTCCTGAATCTTCGGGTAAAACAACCCTGGCAATTCATGCCATTGCCGAGGCTCAGAAAAAAGGTGGCATAGCAGCATTCATAGATGCTGAGCATGCTTTTGATAAATTTTATGCGAGTAAGCTGGGAGTGGACATTGAAAATCTTTTAATCTCACAACCTGACAATGGCGAGCAGGCACTGGAGATTGCAGATAATTTAATTAGATCCGGAGCAATTGATATTATTGTCATTGACTCGGTTGCAGCTCTTGTTCCAAAGGCAGAGATCGAAGGTGAAATGGGTGATTCTAAAATGGGCTTACATGCTCGTTTAATGTCACAGGCATTAAGGAAGTTAACCGGTACGATTTCCAAAACAGGATGTTGCTGTATTTTCATCAATCAGTTAAGGGATAAGATAGGTGTAATGTTTGGAAGTCCGGAGACAACTACCGGAGGAAATGCACTAAAGTTTTATGCTTCAGTACGTTTAGATATCCGCAGAATTTCACAGATAAAGGATACTGATGAGGTTTCAGGGAACAGGGTTAAAGTTAAGGTTGTCAAAAACAAACTTGCTCCGCCATTCCGAATCGCAGAATTTGATGTCATGTTTGGAGAAGGGATTTCAAAAGCTGGTGAGATTATTGATTTGGGTGTTGATTTCGAGATCATTAAGAAAGCAGGATCTTGGTTCAGCTATGGTGATACCAAATTAGGACAGGGCCGTGATGCGGTGAAGCAATTGTTATTAGATAATCCGGATCTGATGGACGAACTTGAAGCTAAAATTAAGGCAACGGTTACAGCCGATCATCTCGAGGAAAAAAAATAAATTAAAAATCCCGCTCAAAATAAGCGGGATTTTTTTTGAAAAGTCTTTTATGAATCTGAAATCATTTCACCTTCAACTGCTTTTCCAACCAACTATTAACATTTTCTCTTTGCTCAGGATATGTCCAGTGTCCTGTTTCAACTGCGAGAAATAAAGATTTCGGAGCGTTAATCACGTTATAAGCGGCATACATTGAGGTCGGCGGACAAGTAACATCATTAAATCCCCAGCTGTACATCCCCGGCACTTTGAGTTGTCTTGCAAAGTTCACTACGTCATAATAACCGGCAGTTTTTACTTTATCAGGTGTACTACCGGAATTTACATTATCCTTATTAAATAAATGTGGCCATCCCCCTGCTCTTCCGATCATGAATCCGGTCAGATCACTAAGCGCAGGATAAAAAGCCCCTAAAAATTTAACCCTTGAATCAAGAGCTGCAGTGATAATTGACAAGGCTCCTCCCTGACTTCCCCCGGTCACACCTAAAGTACTCCCGTCAAATTCAGGCAGGGAAGTCAAAAAATCATTGGCTCTGACACAACCCATATACACCCGCTTGTAATAATATCGATCTCTATCTTCCAAGTTAAAAGCCGGATAACCAGACAAAGCACCCACACTAAGATTAGTATAAACGTTTGGTTCCAGTATAACAGGAACTCCATGAATTCCAATTTCTAATGTAATTACTCCCTTTTCTGCTGTTGCCACATCCCCGTTATAGGGTCTGATTCCTGCTCCGGGAACCCGTAGTAATGCAGGATATTTGCCCGTCTTTTTGGGAACACAAAGTATTCCATATAGTCTACTGCCAATTCTGAAATTCTGAAGATCTACATGGTAAACATTTACCTTTTCTGTAGAGCGTTCAGGCAATAAGGTCATTTTTGCATCCATCGGTATTTTTGCCAAATCAGATTTAGCATTGTTCCAGAACTGAAGAAAATCATCAGGGTTAATCGCGGCAGGCTTGATCTGTTCAGGATCAAAACCTACAGTTGCGAGATTACTGTACTTCTTGCCATTCACTTCTGCAGTCACTAGCAGACGATAAAAACCGGGGACTTTCATTGTTCCAGCCTCAATAGTTGTCATGCCAGCAGAAAGCTGTAAAGAATCGCGTTTTTCAGGATTCATTTTTTCAGGCCCGAGTTCATATACAACTTTTACATTTTTTAAGGGATTGCCATATTGAAGTACAGTGACATTAAACTTTACTGGTTCTCCCATTTTGTAAATCCAGTTTGGATGGTCGGGCCCAATAATTACTTTCACATTCTGCTCAACAGGCTGAGCGAAAACTGCCCCGCTGAGGAGGATAAACAACAGAAAAGATAATAATCTTGTTAAATTTTTCATTAGTGAATAATTAATTGTTGATTAATGGCAAAGAAAAAAATTAGCTTAACTGCATTCAGCTAAAAAATCTGTTTTTAAAAAAATTATTCCATCAAGTACGACAATAATAGAATGCAATCCAAATTTTTTACGGACTCAAAGAAAATTGATGAGAAACAAAATCAGGGATATATAAGCTGGAAAATAATCAAAGGAAGATTATTTTCCTTTAGTCATAATATACATAAACCAAACACCAACAATAACAATAAATCCAAGAATAAACATACCTATTCTACCCCTTCGCTTATCCTGACGCATAACCCAGACGAGGAATCCGGTTAATGGGATTAGAAAAATCAAAAAGAAAATTATACTTGATGCGCTCATATTTCAGATAGTAAATCTCGTGTTAAATTTTTGTAAAAAGCTAATTAATTATCAGAACTGTAATCTGGCCATCGGTGAGATTTCCTGTCCAACCAAATCATTATTCAAATATTTATAATGTGCCGCAATAGCGATCATAGCTGCATTATCTGTACAATATTCAAACTTTGGTATAAAAACTTTCCATTTCAATGATTCTACCGTCTCCATAAGGGCAGCTCTAAGTCCCGAATTTGCAGAAACCCCACCAGCAATAGCGATAGTTTTAATTTGATACTGTTCCGCAGCCTTTTTCAGTTTATTCAGCAAAATTGAAATAATTCTATCCTGAACAGAAGCACAAACATCATTCAAATTCTGTTTCAAGAAATCGGGGTTTTCTTTTATCCTGTCACGAACAAAATACATGATTGAAGTTTTGAGTCCGCTGAAACTAAAATCAAGTCCGGAAATTTGAGGCTCCGGAAATTTGAACGCATCCTTATTTCCCAATTTTGTATATTTATCGATGAGAGGGCCTCCCGGATAAGGCAGACCTAATAATTTTGCGGTTTTATCAAAAGCTTCACCTGCGGCATCATCAGTAGTTTGCCCGACAATTTCCATATCAAAATAATCCCTGACCAATACAATCTGTGTATGACCACCAGAAACAGTCAGACATAAAAAAGGAAATTCAGGCTTATTTTCTTCAATGAAATGTGCTAAAATATGTGCCTGCATATGATTTATCTCAATAAGGGGTAGATTATTAGCAAGTGCAAATGCCTTTGCGAAGCAGGTACCAACAAGGAGCGAACCTAATAATCCAGGGCCTCTTGTAAAAGCTACAGCATCGATATCATTTTTATGTATTTTTGCAATTGAAATGGCCTCATGCACTGCAGGAATAATATTTTGCTGGTGTACTCGTGAAGCCAGTTCGGGGATCACTCCTCCATATTTTTGGTGAACAAGCTGACCTGCGATTACATTGGAACAAATTTTGCCATCAATACAAATTGATGCAGAAGTGTCGTCGCAGGAAGATTCAATACCCAGGATGATTGCCAAAATGTTTGCTATAATTGAAATGAATATTTAAAACACAAATTTATCAAAAAAACGCTAAAAATAACTCTTTGGATACTGGCAACGTTTTTATTGTTGCTTACCCTATTGATTTTTTCATTACAATTCCAAACCATTCAGACTTATGTAGCAAAAAAAGCTGCGAACTATCTTTCAAAGGAACTTAATACACGGGTAGAGCTTTCTTCCATATACATCAAGCCTTTTAAATCATTGGTGCTTGACAGTCTTTATATTCAGGATCTTGAAAAAGATACACTGGTCTTTTCTCCAAAATTCTCCCTCAATATTAACTACTTCTCAATCAAGGAACGTAAAATAACTGTTAAACTCATCCAGATGGACAATGGAAAGTTTCATCTGAAGAAATATAAAGACCAATCAACAAATCTGACTTTTATCCTGAATTATTTCAGCAGCGGCAAGACCACGAAAAAAAAGGTTTCAAAACCATATGATGTTAGTATCGGAAAAGTTGTTTTAAATAATATCTCATTTAAATACAAAAATTTCAATAAGATCAAACCCGTCAAGGGGGTAAATTTTAATGATATTGATCTCAAAAGTCTGAGTACAACTATACTGGATCTGGATACAAAATCCTACTTATTGAAAGCCGGGGTCAGGAATATGACATTCAGAGAGAAGAGTGGTTTTTATTTGAAGAACCTCAGTACCGACGCAACGATTGATACCAATCAGATGGAGTTTAAAAAGCTTTTGCTTGAAACTTTAGATAGTAAAATTAGTGATTACTTACTCTTAAAATATTCTAAATTAACTGATTTCAACAATTTCACGAGCAAAATTTTCCTTAATTCAAACTTCCAAAATGCTAAAATCAATAGTTCTGATATTGCCTATTTTTCTTCAAACCTGTCCAAATTATCAATTATTTTGCAGGTTAATGGTCAGGTTTCAGGCTATGTAAAAGACCTGAAAGCAAAAAATTTGCTCATACAAAGCGGACAGGCAACTTATGTTAAGGGAGATTTCAGGCTTACCGGCCTGCCAAAAATTAAGCAAACAATGCTGGATCTGGATTTTGATCAGATATCAACTAATAAAAAAGATCTGGATTTAATCATTGCTAAAGCTACAGGGGCAAAGAATTCAATCATTCCTATAATGGTAGAAAAATTCGGAACTGTGAATTTTAAAGGCCGGTTTACAGGATTTATTAATGATTTCAAAGCCTTTGGGGAATTTAAAACACGTTTGGGAAGGGTTGTTACCGATTTAAACTTGAAGATCAATGAAGCTTGGCTTCCAAGTTATAAGGGGGAAATTAAAACTTATGATTTCAACCTGGGTGAATTGCTGGATCAAAAAACTCTAGGAAGAACAACACTGACTGCAGATATCAATGGTAAAGGAATAAAACTAAATAGTTTACAGGAGCAAATATTAGCAAACATCGATTATTTTGAGTTTAAGAATTACAGATACAATAACATAAAAGTTGACAGCCGTTTCGTAAATAAAATTTTCGACGGGGAAATTAATGTCGATGACCCGAATGTAAAGCTGGATTTTGAAGGTAAGGTAGACCTGAA
>CAMCTU010000031.1 GCA_945878525.1 Sphingobacterium thalpophilum | reverse complement strand
CCCTGCTTTCCAAAAGGAGAGAAAAACTTTAGTCTAAACTTAACCAAGCAAGATTTTATATTGAACTCATGTTATGTAATGAATTGCAAAACAAGTTATTTTTATTTGTAGAGATCGATCCGGAATAAATACCATTAATAAATAAAAGGCCAATTGAAGCTAACATCGGCCTCTGGTTAAAACCTGTATAGTATCAGCGTAAGCTGTGCTTCTATCCAAAAAAGTTTACAACCAGCTTTCCAACTAATAAAAACCCTTGTTAACTCTTCAAAAAATCACCTTAATACTGTCCTTAAGGTATTAAGGTGATGGATTGAATTAAATATCAATCCTTGCGTATTTGGCGTTTTTCTCAATAAACTCACGTCTTGGTGCAACTTCATCACCCATCAACATAGAGAAAATATGATCACATTCTGCTGCATTTTCAATAGTAACTTTTCTTAAGGTACGGGTTTCGGGATTTAGAGTGGTATCCCATAATTGTTCTGCATTCATCTCTCCCAAACCTTTGTATCGCTGAATATTAACGCTCTCTTCCTTTCCTGCACCTTTCAATGCCTGTACAGCCGTGTCACGCTGATCATCATTCCATGCATACTGAAACTCCTTACCCTTTTTCACCATGTAAAGTGGTGGCGCTGCGATGTAAATGTATCCACATTCAATGAGAGCCTTCATATAACGGAAGAAGAAAGTCAGGATCAATGTGGTAATATGGGAACCATCTACGTCAGCATCTGTCATGATAATGATGCGATGGTAACGAAGTTTTTCCATATTCAGAGCCTTGTCGTCCTCGGCTGTACCGATACTCACACCCATAGCAGTGAACATGTTCTTGATCTCATCATTTTCGTAGATCTTATGCTCCATTGCCTTTTCCACATTGAGAATCTTTCCCTTTAAAGGAAGAATAGCCTGAAAATTCCGATCCCTGCCCTGCTTGGCGGTTCCACCTGCAGAATCTCCCTCTACCAGATATAATTCGCAAGCCGCTGGATCATTATTAGCACAATCGGCCAGTTTTCCCGGCAAGCCGGAACCACCCATAACCGTCTTACGCTGAACCATTTCACGGGCTTTTCGGGCTGCAGCTCTTGCAGTGGCGGCCAGGATTACCTTATTGACGATCATTTTAGCCTCACGCGGGTTCTCTTCCAAATAATTACCAAGAATTTCACCTACGGCAATATCAACAGCACCCATTACCTCATTATTCCCTAATTTGGTTTTGGTCTGACCCTCAAACTGAGGTTCCTGAACTTTTACTGAAATTACGGCGGTTAATCCCTCACGGAAATCATCTCCGGTAATCTCTATTTTCATATTCTTCAGCATACCCGATTTCTCGGCATAGGCTTTTAAAGTACGGGTTAAACCACGACGAAATCCGGCAACATGAGTACCTCCCTCATGGGTATTGATATTATTCACATAAGAATGAACATTCTCAGTGTAAGTATCGTTATACTGCAGTGCCAGTTCCACTGGAATCCCCTGTTTAATTCCTTCTACATAAATTGGCTCGGGAATGATAGAAGTACGCATCCCGTCGAGATACTTGACAAACTCTTTTAAACCACCTTCAGAATAGAACTCTTCATTAAGAAAAGTACCGTCATCGTTTGTTTCACGCTCATCAACCAGAGTTAAACGAATTCCCTTGTTCAAATAAGCCAGTTCTCTCAAACGGGCGGCAAGAGTGTCAAATTTATACTCTGTAGTTAAAGTGAAAATATCAGGATCGGGCTGGAAATTGACTGTAGTACCTGTTTTATCGCTCTCTCCTATCACTTTAACATCAAAAAGAGGCTTTCCACACTCATATTCCTGTGTGAAAATTTGACCATCCCGGCGAACCACTACTTTTAAAGGATTTGAAAGTGCATTAACACAACTTACACCCACACCATGTAAACCACCAGATACTTTATAGGTGTCCTTATCAAATTTTCCACCAGCGTGAAGTACTGTCATAACAACCTCTAGCGCCGACTTCTTTTCCTTGGTATGCATGGCGGTAGGAATACCACGGCCATTATCCTCAACTGTTATGGAGTTACCTTTATGTATGGTTACGTTAATATCGGTACAGTAACCGGCAAGTGCCTCGTCAATTGAATTATCTACAACTTCATAAACCAGGTGATGAAGGCCTTTAAATCCTGTATCACCGATATACATAGACGGACGTTTTCTAACCGCCTCCAGTCCTTCTAATACCTGTATATTATCCGCCGAATAATTTGATTTGTCTTCTGTTTTTTCGCTCATATATGTTTATTACCACAAGGATTAAAAATAACCATTTTAGCTGGAATTTGTTACATTGTGGATAAATTAACAAGGCTTTTGATCAAGCTATTTGTATCCTAAATTAAATGGTTGAGAAAATGGTATGAAAGTTTATATTTGCTTAAATTTTTATTAGAAATTATGAAGAAATTAATTACAAGCATCAGCAAAATAGCAGTTATTTTAACATGGTCTGCAATCGTAGTATCCTGCAATAAAGAGCAAAGTAAAAGTTCAGGAAGTACTTCAAAACCAACAGGTGATGCACAGGAGATTGTGTACGTAAATTCAGATTCTCTGCTAAGCAATTATGACTATTTTAAAGATGTTAGGGATAAATTCCAGGAAAAATCAAAGAAAGCACAGGCTGATCTAACTGCAAAAGGAACGGCCTTTCAACGTGAAGTTGCAGCATATCAGCAAGGTGCAGCCGGATTAAATGCAGAGCAAAGAGCTACAACCGAAGAACGCTTAGCCAGAAAGCAGCAGGAATTGGCCACTTATAACCAAAATGCCGGTAATGCACTTGCAAATGAAGAGGCTGCTGAAAATAATAAATTATACAACAAAGTATCCGATTATCTGAAGATTTACGCTAAATCAAAAGGATACAAAATCGTGCTAACTTATTCAAAATCTAACCCTGCAGTCTTGTATGCAGACGAGAGTCTGGATGTTACTAAAGCTGTTGTAGATGGTTTGAATTCAGAATACAAAAAAGAGAAAAAATAAGAGGATACAAAATTCTTCATATTCTTAAAAACCCCGGTCGATCACTGGGGTTTTTATTTTTCAGAATTATTTGAAGCTTTAAGGATTTTGATAATATTGAGATAAAATGTCAGAGAAAGAATCAAATCATAAATTTATGCGAATAGCAATCTGGCTTTCGGAACAGAATGTAAGCAAGGCATTGGGTGGCCCGTTTGGCGCAGTCATAGTCAAGGATGGTAAAATTATTGCCAGAAGCGCGAATAAAGTAACCCAGCAAAATGACCCGACCGCTCATGCAGAGGTTGCCACCATAAGGCTCGCTTGTAGGAAGCTAAAAACCTTCGACCTGAGCGGATGTATTATTTATACCAGCTGTGAACCCTGCCCGATGTGCCTAAGCGCAATTTATTGGGCACAAATAGATTCTATTTATTATGCCAATACAAAAAAAGATGCGGCAAGAATCGGGTTTAACGACCAGTATATTTATGACGAGATTGCCCTGAGTAAAGACAAACGAAAAATATCCATGCACCAGATCATGAAAGCCGAAGCAAAGTCAGCTTTCGAACTTTGGGAGCATTCGGAATTGAAAACACACTATTGATGTATGAAGAAGATCAGTAGAAGAAAATTTATCTGGGGCGGTATTGGATTGATAACAAGTATGACTGCAATTGATGCATGATAGTAGGAAAAGGTATTTATTCAACTCAATGAATTTTATGTTGGGAATGCGATTCCGATTAGCAACAACCTTAAAATCCTACATATCTCAGACCATCACCTTCATAAAATTAAGTCCAAACATATTGAACTGGCAGCCATCATTAAGCGAATCAAACCTGAATTAATCCTGTGTAGATGGGATGTTATAGATCGAAATTATAAATAAAAATCCTTAGTAAATTCCTGACATTGTCAGACCCGGGTCTTCAAAAAATAGCCATTACTGGCAATTAGGGATTCTGGAAGGTACATCCTCTCGAACTTCTTGAGGTTTATAAAAAGTATAATTGCGAATTAATTTGCATTCCTTGCTTTATACTTTCGGCAAAACTACAATTTTCGTTTCAGGAATGGACGACCTGATAGCAGGAAAAGCAGATTTTAATATGGCGATAAAATTCTATCAGAAATCAGATTATCATGTAGTGATGTCATACTGTCCGCGTCGGGATGACGTTCAAAAATGCGAAATCTTCACTCTCAATTCTCCACTCTCAACTCAGTCAAACCACCCCTCCTGCAAATCATCAATCTCTCTCCTATCCTTTTTGGTTGGCCGGCCGGCACCTCTGTCCCTGCTGAGATTGGCAGTATGAAACATTGACTTATAGGCCTGTGTATCTTCAATCGGGGTTAGATCCTTATAAAAATTAACCGCAGTTTTAGCATCGACTCTCCTGTCCAGAAGAGCTATAACTTCAATTATCTTCTTATCACTACCTTTCTGGACAGTATACAATTCTCCGATTTTTACGATATGGGAGGCCTTAAGATTGTTTCCCTCAAGTTTTACCCTGCCTGCTTTACATGCCTCTGTAGAAATACTTCGCGTTTTAAAGGCGCGAATAGCCCATAAGTATTTATCAATGCGTAACTTTTCAGATCCCTGCATTCTTCAAAATTACGCAAGAATTGATGAAAGCATAGAAAAATTGGCAGAAAAATCCTTTAATTTGTTTCAAAATAAAAGTATGGTCAACGAATATAAAAAACTGATTGAAAGCGCATGGGAGGATCGTAATCTCATCAATTTCAAAGAATACAGAATTGCCATTGAAAGTGTAATTCAACACCTGGATAAAGGAGAAATCAGAGTTGCCGAACAAATCGGTGAGCGCTGGCATGTTAACGACTGGGTTAAAAAGGCAGTGATCCTCTATTTCCCGATCCGTGAAATGAAAGAAATTGAAGTAGGACCATTTGTGTTCCACGATAAGATGAAATTAAAAACAGATTATAAAGAAACCGGTGTCAGGGTTGTTCCGCATGCTATTGCCCGCTACGGTGCTTACCTTGCCAAAGGCGTAATCTTAATGCCTTCTTATGTTAACATTGGAGCTTATGTTGATGAAGGAACCATGGTTGATACCTGGGCTACCGTAGGTTCATGTGCTCAGATCGGTAAACATGTACACTTGAGTGGCGGAGTTGGAATTGGAGGAGTTTTAGAGCCTATTCAGGCATCTCCGGTGATTATTGAAGATAATTGTTTTATTGGCTCCAGAGCAATTGTCGTTGAAGGAGTTCATGTTCAGCAAGAAGCTGTATTAGGAGCAAATGTTGTATTAACAGCTTCAACTAAAATAATTGATGTAACCGGTGAAGAACCTGTAGAATACAAGGGCTTTGTTCCTTCACGTTCAGTTGTAATTCCAGGTTCTTATACCAAGAAATTCCCGGCGGGTGAATATCAGGTACCTTGTGCATTGATTATCGGACAACGCAAGGAATCAACAGACAAAAAAACCTCTCTTAATGATGCATTACGAGAAAATAATGTAGCGGTATAAGCCCTGCATTCAAGCTTTTTAATTAAAAAAAGGATGATTTATATTCATCCTTTTTTAGTTTTAATTCAAAAAAATGAAGATTGGCTTTGATGGCAAACGTATTACCCAAAACTACACCGGCCTGGGTAATTACAGCAGGTATATACTTAAAGTTTTGGCCGAATTCCATCCTGAAAATCAATATCAGATCTTTTCTGCTAAAGCCTCAGAAATAGCTAATCGCCTTGAAAGTTTTAAATCCATAGAATTTAAACACCCTGAAAAATATTTTTCTGATAGCCTGTGGAGAAGTTTTGGAATAGTCAAAAATCTTAAGCACGAAGAGATTGATATCTATCATGGTTTGAGTAATGAAATTCCATTCGGATTAAAGAAGCAGGGTATTCCGTCGGTGGTCAGCATTCATGATCTTATCTTTTACCGATATCCCCAATATTATCCATGGTTTGACAGAAAGATTTATGAATTTAAAATGCGCTATGCGGCCGATCATGCCGATAAGATTCTTGCTATAAGTAAACAAACCAAATCCGACCTGATCAATCTGTTCAGTATTGATAAGAACCGGATCGAAGTAATTTATCAGAATTGTGATCCGGCATTCAGAAAAAAAATTACAGATGCAGAAAAACAAAGAATCAGGAAAACATATAATTTACCTTCACGCTTTGTCCTCAATGTTGGGACCATCGAAACCAGAAAAAATGCTTTACTGGCCGTTCAGGCTATCAGAGAAATTGAATCGGATATTCACCTGATTATCATTGGAAAGGAAAGCCCCTATACTGAAAAGCTAAAGGATTATATCAACAAACATGGTCTTAATAAAAGAGTCCATTTCTTAAAAAATGTACATTTTAATGACCTTCCGGGGATTTATCAACAGTCTGAACTATTTTTATTTCCGTCAGAATATGAAGGCTTTGGAATACCGGTTGTAGAAGCATTAAGTTCAGGTGTACCTGTTATTGCCGCTAAAGGTTCTTGCCTGGAAGAGGCCGGCGGCGCAGGGAGTATTTATATTGATCCAAAAGACAGTTCGGCACTTGCAGCACAGATAAGGAACGTGTTAAATAATTCTGAAAAAAGACAAAATATGATCAGAGCCGGATTAGAACATCTGGAGCAGTTTTCAGACCAAAAAATTGCCGGGCAGTTAATCAAATTATATCAAAACATCATAAAATGTTAAAGGACGAAGTAAATAAGGCTTTTGAGGTATTAAAAAATGGGGGATTAATCCTCTATCCTACTGATACAATCTGGGGTATCGGCTGCGATGCAACCAATGCAGAAGCAGTTGACAAAGTTTACAAGCTAAAGGGCCGTGCTGAAGATAAAAGTCTGATTGTACTACTAGATAACGACAACAAACTCCAGAGTTATATAAAAGAAGTCCCTGAACTTGCCTACGACCTGATTGAGTATGCTGAAAATCCATTGACCATTATTTATTCGGGAGCTAAAAATCTGGCTCCAAACGCAATCGCCAAAGATGGCAGTATCGGTATCCGGATTGTGAAACATGATTTCTGTCAGCAATTATTACAACGCTTTAGAAAGCCTCTGATATCGACCTCAGCAAATACGAGTGGAAATCCTTCTCCCTCTACTTTCGATGATATTGAAGATATAATCCTGAAGGGTGTGGATTATGTGGTCAACTGGGATCAGGATAACAGAAAAGAAAATAAACCCTCAACGATCATGAAACTGGAACCTGGCGGACTCTTTTCTTTCATCAGAAAATAGTTGAAACAGAATACCGGAATACATTAGGAATCATTTACACTTTTGAAAATTGCAATAATATGCAGTCCTTTACGGATAGAATAAAACTTTCTCAGATCCTATCTCCCGGTCTGAATCAATATGAAAAAACACCTTCAACACCCGATATTTAAGAAGCTTAGTGAACTGGCAGATGAAAATGGCACAGAAATCTATGTAATTGGTGGCTATGTAAGGGATCTTTTCCTAAACAGGCCTTCAAAAGACATTGATATTTTAGTAATTGGCAATGGCATCAAGTTTGCCGAAGAGGCAGGAAAACTTCTTCAAACCAAGGTATCCGTGTTTAAAAATTTTGGCACTGCAATGCTAAGATTTGGCGATCTTGAAATTGAATTTGTAGGTGCCAGAAAAGAATCGTACCGACAAGAATCCCGGAAACCAATTGTTGAGAACGGTACACTTGAGGATGATCAGAAAAGACGCGATTTTAGCATCAATGCGATGGCATTAAGTTTAAACACCAGCAGCTTCGGCGCTTTATTAGATCCTTTTGATGGTGTTAATGATCTAGAAAAAAAGCTCATACGTACACCTTTAGATCCGGCCGAGACCTTTTCGGACGATCCATTAAGAATGATGAGAGCCATTCGTTTTGCAACCCAGCTTGATTTTACAATAAGCATAGATGCAATCGAGGCGATTAAAAAGAATTCGGAGCGAATAAAAATTGTATCTGCAGAGCGGATTACGGATGAATTAAACAAGATTATTCTCGCTAAAAAGCCTTCCATCGGATTCATCTATTTATTCGATACGGGCTTGCTAAGACAAATTTTTCCTCAAATGGCCGATTTATACGGTGTTGAAGTCATTGCAGGAAAAGGACATAAAGATAACTTCTATCATACCCTTCAGGTTTTGGATAATCTGGCCGAAAATACTGAAGACCTTTGGTTAAGGTGGGCAGCAATTCTTCATGACATTGCCAAACCAGCCACAAAACGCTTTGAGCCAGGTCATGGCTGGACATTTCATGGCCACGAAGACCGGGGTGCGCGAATGGTTCCCAAAATTTTTGCTCAACTTAAGTTACCGCTTAATGAAAAAATGAAACTGGTACAAAAATTAGTTCAATTACATCTAAGACCCATCGTTTTGGCGCAGGATGTTGTTACTGATTCTGCGGTAAGACGTTTATTGTTTGAAGCAGGTGAAGAAATTGATGGGCTGATGCTACTCTGTAATGCAGATGTAACGACCAAAAACGAATACAAAATAAAAAAATACCGCAGTAACTTCGACCTGGTAAAACAAAAACTCAAGGATGTTGAGCAAAGCGATCAGCTCAGAAACTGGCAACCTCCTGTCAGCGGCGAAGATATTATGGAGGCTTTTAACATCCCTGCCGGCAGGGATGTTGGACTTATTAAAACACAAATCCGCGAAGCAATTTTGGAAGGAGAAATAAAAAACTTAAAAGAGGAGGCTTACGAATATATGCTTGAGAAAGGCAAAGCTATGGGATTGGTTCCGGTTAAAATAAAACCATAAAGATTTCTAATAAAAATGATAATAGTCTTAAATCATACAATCAAATACTATTTTTGTAACTAATTAAATAACAACATGGCAATATATAGATTCAGGGTTTCTTTTGAGGATTATGATGATATCGAACGTGATATCGACATTAAATCAAATCAAACATTTGAAGACCTTCACCGTGCTATCCAGCAGTCGACAGGATACCAGGTTGAGGCCTCTTCCTCCTTTTATGTAAGCAACGATCAGTGGATAAAGAATGAAGAAATTGCCTTCTTACCCAATCCAAGAAAAGTCAATAACGGGGTTGCTCTGATGAGTAATTCAAAACTCAGTAGTTTTATAGATGATCCGCATCAGAAATTTTATTACACTTATAATTTTGACAGGCCATTTGATTTTCATGTTGAACTGGTTAAAATTATTTTAAATGATGAACCTGGGAAAACATATCCATCTGTTGCCCGTAGTTTGGGTGAGGCTCCAAAAATCACAGGGGCTGGAATTATTCCAACTGCAGTCGTAACAGAAATAGCTGAAGAGTTTGATTTCTTGAATGAACTAAATTTTCAGCCTGAAGATCCAGAAGAACATGAACAAATGAGTGAAATGGGGATTTCTACTGAAGACGAAACTGTCGAAGAAGAAGAAGAGGAAAAAGATGAATTTATGGATGAGTTCTCAGATAATGAAGGTTATGATGCAGATGATCTTCAAAAGGATGATTATTAATTAACCCAGCACCGGAAGCTTTATGAACAAAACTCTGATCATAATTGCAGGTCCGACAGCAGCAGGAAAAACCGCCCTAGCTATTCAAATAGCAAAACATTTCAATACAGAAATCATTTCAGCCGATTCAAGGCAATTCTACCGGGAAATGAATATTGGTACCGCCAAACCTTCAAAAGAAGAATTGGAAGTCATCCCACACCATTTAATTGACAGTCATTCGATTGTAGACTCGTTTAGTGTTGGTGATTTCGAAAAAGAAGTGATCAATCTTCTTGAAAAACTGTTCAAATCTAAGGATCAGATTGTTTTAGTGGGGGGCTCAGGATTATTTATTAATGCAATATGCAACGGTTTCGATGTTTTACCTGTTGCAACAGAAGCTATTCGGTCAGAATTAAACAAACTTCTAGCAGAAAAAGGCATTGCCTATCTGCAAGAAAAATTAAAAAAGGCTGATCCACAATACTATGTAGAAGTCGATGTTAACAATCCGCAACGTCTGATCCGTGCCCTGGAAGTTTTTGAAAGTACCGGAAATCCGTTTTCTTCTTATCGCACCAAAAGCCCAAAAAAGAGAAATTTCAAGATCATAAAACTGGGAATCAATCCTATACGTGAAAAACTATATGAACAAATCAACCTCCGGGTAGATCAGATGGTTCAACTCGGATTATTTGAAGAAGTGAAAGGACTTATAGAGTACAGACAACTGAACACTTTAAACACTGTTGGCTATTCAGAAATATTCGAATACATTGATGGAAAACTTTCAAAAGAAGCAGCAATCGATAAGATCAAACAAAATACCCGGAGGTTTGCTAAAAGACAGATAACCTGGTTCAAAAAATCAGAAGACATGAACTGGTTTGAGGCCAATGAGCTTAGTGCGATTTTGGATTTTCTTGATGCTGCGATGAACGTTCGCTCAAACGCGGACCAAAAAAATTAAAGAACAGGAACAAAAAAGCAATGGTGCTCAAAATCTGCATCATCACCAAAATCTTTCCCTCTTGATTTATAGGGTAAAAATCTCCATATCCTATTGTAACACCAGTAATTAAGCTAAAATAAAGAGCATCTACCCAACTTTGAAAGGGCTGGTTTAAATAATCTCCAGCAGAATAAATAACTCCGAATGAGGCAATAACTTCAGCAAAATTAAAGAATAGTAAGATAATTGAACGGTTGGCCATTTTGCCGTGGTCATGTTCTGGGAGGAATATTTTGTGAAATATATGCAGAAAAGTCTCGACTAGTAGATAAATAATTAAAAAATACAAGCCCCTGTAACTCCATAGGCTGAAATAAAGCATAAGGAACGGAACCATTGTTTTAAAGATGACATAAAGCTCACCGAACAGCTTTCTTTTATAGAGTGATAAGTTCCTGGTAAGAAAGTCAATATAAACGCCTGGAAAGAAGATTTTTGACCCTACCAGAAATAACCTGAATAAACGTTCAACCCCAAAATCCGGATAATGAGTATTATTCCATACACTTCTAATCTTAGAAAACTGATGGGTATGTCCTAGTGTACTAGGTTTACCAGAATCCTGATTACCAAAAACGAGCTTATTTAAACGTTTTCTCACTTATGCCTGCGCTGTAGGACCACCAAAGTTCATTGGAAATCCGGGTTGCTCTGTATTGATCTTTATTCTGCCATTCTGGGCTTCAAATTTTTCAATATTTTCCTCAAGTGCAACCATAAAACGCTTGGCATGCTCAGGAGTTAATACGATTCTGGATTTCACCCTTGCTTTTGGAACACCCGGCATTACTCTGATAAAATCAAGAACAAATTCTGAGTTTGAATGAGTTATTACTGCCAGATTGGAGTAAATACCTTCTGCAACTTCCTCAGAAAGTTCAATATTTAACTGATTTTCTATGTTTTGCTCTTCCATTTTATAAAGTTATGAATTATACTATAAAATTTCATCAACAAAAAAAGTCCTCTCAGATGAGAGGACTTTTTTTGTTTTTTCAGCTTTATGCTTTCAGATTAAAAGCTTTTAAGCTTCTGCTTCTTCTAATTTTGAAGCCATCAGTTTGTCATACTCTTCCTGAGAACCAACAATGATACGCTCATATTGTCTCAAGCCAGTTCCTGAAGGAATTAAGTGACCTACGATCACATTTTCTTTCAGACCCAACAGGTTATCACGTTTACCACTGATAGCAGCCTCGTTCAATACCTTTGTAGTTTCCTGGAAGGAAGCTGCAGAGATAAATGACTTGGTACCCAATGATGCACGGGTAATTCCCTGAAGCATTTGACTTGATGTTGCTGCGATTGCGTCGCGGGTTTCAACAAGTTTCATGTCCTTACGCTTCAATACTGAATTCTCATCCCTTAGCTTACGTACAGAGATAATTTGACCAGGTTTCAGGTTCGGAGAATCTCCAGGCTCAGTAACTACTTTCTTATCATAGATTTCATCATTCTCCAGTTGGAAATCCCAACGATCAATCAATTCTTTTTCAAGGAAACGGGTATCACCGGCATCCTCAATCATCACTTTCTGCATCATTTGGTGAACGATAGTTTCAAAGTGCTTATCGTTGATCTTCACACCCTGTAAACGGTAAACTTCCTGTATACCATTAACCAGATATTCCTGAACTGCGGCAGGACCTTTAATTGCAAGAATATCGGCAGGTGAAATAGAACCATCAGATAATGGCATACCGGCTTTTACGAAGTCATTATCCTGTACAAGGATATGTTTTGACAATGGAACAAGGTATTTCTTAATCTGTCCGTCTTTTGATTCGATTGACATCTCACGATTACCACGTTTCACACCAGCTAAGGTTACAACACCATCAATTTCAGTAACAACTGCAGGATTTGATGGATTACGTGCCTCAAATAACTCAGTTACCCTTGGCAAACCACCTGTAATATCTCTGGTTTTTCCTGTAGAGCGCGGAATCTTTGCAATAATTTGTCCGATTTTAACTTTCTCGTTCTCTTCAACGGCAATGTGCGCTCCTACCGGAATGTTATAGCCTTTCAGACCATTACCTTTTTTATCCGCAACGCGGATAACCGGATTTTTAGTCTTATCACGGGTATCGATAATAACTTTTTCTCTGTGACCAGTCTGCTCATCTGATTCTTCACGGAAGGTAACACCTTCGATGATTGCCTCAAATTCTGCTTTACCTTCAAATTCAGAGATAATAACCGCATTATATGGATCCCAGCTACAAATTTTATCGCCTTTAGAAATCTTAGCACCATCCTTCACATACAAAAATGCACCATAAGGGATGTTATTAGACATGATCATTGTCTTGGTTCCTGGCTCAACAATCCGGAATTCACCAGAACGACCTAAAACAACTTCCAGGGTTCCTTCTGTAGTCTCATGACTTACCGTTCTCACATTTTCGAACTCAATAACACCATCAAATTTCGCATTGATCTGAGATTCAGCAGCGATGTTAGATGCTGTACCACCCACGTGGAAAGTACGAAGTGTTAACTGTGTTCCCGGCTCACCGATGGACTGTGCAGCAATTACCCCTACAGCCTCACCCATTTGCACACGTTTACCAGTAGCAAGGTTTCGTCCGTAGCACAATGCACATACACCACGCTTACTTTCGCAGGTCAATACCGAACGAATTTCAATACCTTCGAGTGGTGAACTTTCAATTTTAACTGCTACATCCTCTTCAATATCCTCGCCTGCAGAAACTAAAAGTTCTCCTGTTAATGGATCATAAACGTTATGTAAACTGGTTCTACCTAAGATTCTGTCGTATAATGGTTCAACAATATCCTCGTTATCTTTCAGAGCAGTTGTATAAATACCTCTCAAAGTACCGCAATCAGTTTCACCAACGATCATATCCTGAGCCACATCATGCAAACGACGGGTTAAGTAACCCGCATCTGCAGTCTTCAATGCTGTATCGGCCAAACCTTTACGGGCACCGTGGGTTGAAATGAAGTATTCCAATACCGACAATCCTTCTTTGAAGTTGGATAAAATCGGGTTTTCAATGATCTCTCCACCTGAACCAGATTTCTGAGGCTTAGCCATCAGTCCACGCATACCACAAAGCTGACGAATCTGCTCTTTGGAACCACGGGCACCAGAATCAAGCATCATATATACCGAGTTAAAGCCCTGATTATCGCTCGAAAGCTGATTCATCACATTAGCCGTTAAACGGTTGTTGATACGGGTCCAGATATCGATAATCTGGTTATAACGTTCGTTATTGGTAATGAATCCCATGTTATAGTTATTCATTACTTCTTCAACCTCTTTACTTGCCTGCTCAATTAGATGAGCCTTTTCAGCCGGGATATTTAAATCCTGCAAGTTAAAGGATAATCCTCCCTGGAATGCCATCTGGAAACCTAATTCTTTGATTTCATCAAGGAATTGTGCAGCGCGAGCCATACCAGTCACCTTTACTACATCGCCAATAATGTCACGAAGTGATTTTTTGGTTAGTAATTCATTAATATAACCAACTTCAACAGGCACTCTCTGGTTAAATAATACACGGCCTACAGTAGTATCAATTAGTTTATTGACCATGGAACCATCCTTCTCTTTCACATTGGCTTTAACCTTGATGAAAGCATGAAGATCAATTTTACGCTCATTATAAGCTATAATTACTTCTTCAGGTGAATAGAAGATTTGATCTTGTCCTAATACAACACGACCTTCGTCGGTTCTGCGGCCTTTGGTAATGTAATAAAGACCCAAAACCATATCCTGTGAAGGTACTGTGATTGGAGTACCGTTAGCAGGGTTCAAAATGTTGTGTGAAGCAAGCATCAGCATCTGGGCTTCCAGGATCGCAGCATTACCCAAAGGTAAATGGACAGCCATCTGGTCACCGTCAAAATCCGCGTTAAATGCAGTACATACCAATGGATGTAACTGAATTGCCTTTCCTTCAACTAATTTTGGCTGGAATGACTGGATACCCAAACGGTGCAAGGTAGGAGCACGATTTAACAATACCGGGTGACCTTTTAATACATTTTCAAGAATATCCCAAACAATAGGATCTTTTTTGTCTACTATTTTCTTTGCAGATTTAACTGTCTTAACCACTCCTCTTTCGATCATCTTACGAATGATAAATGGTTTGAACAGCTCAGCTGCCATATCTTTTGGCAAACCACACTCATGAAGTTTCAGGTTTGGTCCTACAACAATTACCGAACGTGCTGAATAATCCACACGTTTACCCAGTAAGTTTTGACGGAAACGTCCCTGCTTACCTTTAAGAATATCTGATAAAGATTTTAATGCACGATTACCTTCAGTTTTTACCGCATTTACTTTACGTGAATTATCGAATAATGAATCGACAGACTCCTGAAGCATACGCTTCTCATTACGTAAAATTACCTCCGGAGCTTTGATCTCGATCAGACGCTTCAAACGGTTATTACGGATAATTACACGACGATAAAGATCATTCAAATCTGAAGTTGCGAAACGACCGCCCTCAAGTGGAACGAGAGGCCTCAATTCAGGTGGAATAACCGGAACAATCTTAACGATCATCCACTCAGGATTATTCTCGATACGAGTATTTGCTCCACGGAAAGCCTCAACAACCTGAAGACGTTTTAAGGCCTCAGTTTTACGTTGCTGTGAAGTTTCAGTAGCTGCCTGATGGCGAAGGTCATACGACTGCTGATCAAGGTCTAAACGACCTAAAAGATCCTGAAGAGCCTCAGCACCCATCTTAGCGATGAATTTTTCAGGGTCTTTATCATCCAGGTACTGATTTTCTTTTGGAAGTGAATCCAGGATATCCAGGTATTCTTCTTCTGTCAGAAAATCCATTTTCTGGATGCCATCTGCTTCTTTAAGACCAGCCTGTATTACTACATAGCGCTCATAATAAATAATCAGATCAAGTTTTTTGGTTGGCAAACCTAAAAGGTAACCAATTTTGTTTGGCAATGAACGGAAGTACCAGATGTGTGCAACAGGAACCACAAGATTAATGTGTCCCATACGCTCACGACGAACTTTCTTTTCAGTTACCTCAACCCCGCAACGGTCGCACACAATGCCCTTATAACGGATACGCTTGTATTTACCGCAATGACATTCGTAATCTTTTACAGGACCGAAAATCCGCTCGCAAAATAAGCCATCACGCTCAGGTTTATAAGTCCGGTAGTTGATCGTTTCCGGTTTTAGCACCTCACCGCTTGAACGCTCCAGAATAGATTCAGGAGAAGCCAGACTAACGGTTATCGAGGTGAAATTACTTTTGATTTTATTATCTTTCTTGTAAGACATAGCTTTTTTTTAGTTGTAAGTCTTAAGTTGTAAGTTGTAAGTAAATCGGTCGAAACTTATTACTTACAACTTATAACTTATAACTTAATCCAATGTGATATCTAAACCTAAACCTCTTAATTCATGAACCAATACATTGAATGATTCAGGAACTGATGGGGTTGGCAGGTTTTCACCTTTAACAATCGCTTCGTAGGTTTTTGCACGACCCACAACATCATCAGATTTAACAGTAAGTATTTCCTGGAGAATGTTAGCAGCACCGAATGCTTCAAGAGCCCAAACCTCCATCTCACCGAAACGCTGTCCTCCAAACTGGGCTTTACCACCCAATGGCTGCTGTGTAATCAATGAATATGGTCCGATTGAACGAGCATGCATCTTATCATCAACCATATGACCCAGTTTCAGCATATAAATGATACCAACTGTTGTCTGCTGATCGAAGCGATCTCCGGTTAAACCATTATACAAATAGGTTCTTCCTGATTTAGGAATTCCAGCCTTATCTACCCATTCTTCAACCTCATCATGTGATGCACCGTCGAAGATCGGAGTAGCGAACTTCATTCCAAGTTCTTTACCGGCCCATCCTAATACTGTTTCATAGATCTGTCCAAGGTTCATACGAGATGGTACACCCAATGGATTCAACACGATATCCACAGGAGTTCCGTCTTCAAGGAAAGGCATGTCCTCATCACGAACGATTCTCGCAACGATACCTTTATTTCCATGACGTCCGGCCATCTTATCCCCTACTTTCAGTTTACGTTTCTTAGCGACATAAACTTTAGCCATCTGAACAATTCCTGATGGAAGCTCATCACCTACACTGATCGCAAATTTATCACGTTTGTAAGCACCAAGCTCTTCATTAAGCTTAATGTTGTAATTGTGAAGCGTTTGTTTGATCAGTTCGTTTTTGTCTTCATCAGTTGTCCATTTCGTTGGATTCACATTTGAATACTCTAGCTCGGTAAGTATCTTCTGGGTGAATTTAACACCCTTAGCCACCAATAGTTCTTTGTATACATTGAATACACCCTGTGAAGTTTTACCATTCACAATAACGAACAATTTCTCAATCAAGGTATCTTTCAATTCCTTAACTGCTTTATTGTGCTTAGCGTCCAATTTCTCGATCAGAGCTTTCTCTTCCTGCTTAGTAGTTTTCTTGGCGCGGGAGAATAATTTAGTATCAATAACAACTCCATGTATCGAAGGAGGAGTTTTAAGGGATGCATCCTTTACGTCACCGGCTTTGTCACCAAATATTGCACGTAAAAGTTTTTCTTCCGGTGAAGGATCAGACTCTCCTTTCGGAGTAATCTTACCAATTAAAATATCACCTTCTTTAATCTCCGCACCTACACGGATAATTCCATTCTCATCAAGATCTTTGGTAGCCTCTTCAGATACGTTAGGAATATCAGGAGTTAACTCCTCTTCTCCACGTTTGGTATCACGTACTTCAAGTTCAAACTCTTCAATGTGTAATGAAGTGAATATATCCTGAGATACTACACGTTCAGAAATAACAATCGCATCCTCAAAGTTGAATCCCTGCCAAGGCATGAATGCCACTTTCAGGTTTCTACCCAAGGCTAGTTCTCCATCCTGAGTTGCATATCCTTCACAAAGAACCTGGCCTTTTTCAACTTTCTGACCTTTCTTAACAATCGGTTTCAAATTGATACAGGTACTCTGATTCGTTTTTTTGAATTTGATCAATCGATATGATTTAACCTCCCCTTCAAAAGACACCAAAACGTCGTCCTCATTTCTTTCGTAACGGATACGGATTTCATTCGCATCCACATATTCTACAACACCATTACCTTCAGCATTGATCAGCGTACGTGAATCGCGGGCTACTCTGCCCTCCAGACCTGTACCAACAATCGGTGCTTCCGGACGTAGTAATGGAACAGCCTGACGCTGCATGTTTGAGCCCATCAATGCACGGTTAGCATCATCATGTTCCAGAAATGGAATTAACGAAGCCGCAATTGAAGTGATTTGGTTTGGAGCAATATCCATTAAGTCAAGCTTTTTAGGCTCAATTACAGGGAAATCACCTTCGTAACGTGCTTTAACATGTGGAGTTTCAAAATTACCTTTGTCATCATAAACCGCGTTGGCCTGGCCAATTGTTTTACCTTCTTCATCTTCTGCAGAAAGGTAAATTACTGGTTCTTCAACAACAACACGACCGTCCTCAACCTTGCGGTAAGGAGTTTCGATGAAACCGAGATTATTGATCTTCGCATGAACACATAATGAAGAAATCAAACCAATATTCGGACCTTCAGGAGTTTCAATGGTACATAAACGACCATAGTGCGTGTAATGAACGTCACGGACTTCAAAACCTGCACGCTCACGGGAAAGACCACCTGGGCCTAAGGCTGAAAGACGGCGCTTGTGTGTAATCTCGGCAAGTGGATTGGTTTGATCCATAAACTGTGATAGCTGATTCGTTCCGAAGAATGAATTAATCACAGAAGATAGTGTACGGGCATTGATCAGATCGGTTGGAGTGAACACCTCGTTGTCACGGATATTCATACGCTCGCGGATGGTACGGGCCATTCGAGCCAGACCAACACCGAACTGTGCGTATAACTGTTCTCCTACTGTACGAACACGACGGTTTGACAAGTGATCAATATCATCCACCTCAGCTTTAGAATTGATCAGTTTGATCAGATACTTAACGATGGCAATGATATCCTGTTTTGTTAAAACCTTAGTTTCGATAGGAGTTGCTAACTTCAATTTACGGTTGATGCGGTAACGACCAACATCTCCAAGATCATACCTCTTGTCTGAGAAGAACAAACGGTCAATTATACCGCGGGCTGTTTCTTCATCAGGTGGTTCAGCGTTACGAAGCTGACGATAGATATGTTCTACCGCTTCTTTTTCTGAGTTAGAGGTATCTTTTTGTAAAGTATTGTATATGATAGTATAATCACCGCTGTTTACTGCATCATCTTTGGTTAAGATGATCGTCTTTACTCCAGCCTCAATGATCATATCGATATGTTCGTCTTCAAGCACAGTTTCACGTTCCATAATGATCTCATTCCGATCAATTGAAACAACTTCACCGGTATCTTCATCCACAAAATCTTCCACCCACTTCTTAAGAACTCTGGCTGCAAGTTTACGGCCAACAGCTTTCTTTAATCCGGATTTACTAACTTTTACTTCATCAGCAAGTTCGAATAATTCAAGGATGTCCTTATCAGAATCATAACCAATGGCACGTAAAAGCGTGGTTACAGGAAATTTCTTCTTACGATCGATATAAGCATACATGACGTTATTTACGTCGGTGGCAAATTCGATCCATGAACCCTTAAATGGAATTACACGGGCTGAATATAACTTAGTTCCGTTTGTATGACGGCTTTGGCCGAAGAATACACCCGGTGAACGGTGTAACTGAGAAACAATTACACGCTCAGCACCATTGATAACAAATGTACCTTTTGGAGTCATGTATGGGATAGTTCCCAGGTAAACATCCTGTACTATTGTTTCAAAATCTTCGTGTTCAGCATCATTACAAGACAAGCGTAGTTTTGCCTTAAGTGGAACGCTGTAAGTTAAACCACGTTCGATACATTCATGTATATCATAACGCGGGGGATCAATGAAATAATCAAGAAATTCCAGAACAAATATGTTTCTTGAATCAGAGATCGGAAAATTCTCAGAGAAAACTTTAAACAAACCTTCCTGATGGCGGTTGTCTGAAGTAGTTTCAAGCTGAAAAAATTCTCTGAAAGATTGCAACTGAACATCCAGAAAATCAGGATAATCCATCACATGCTTACTGGTAGCAAAATTTACTCTTTCGTTGTGCTTAATTTTGTTTGCCAAGGGATTGAGAATTTAGTTTAGTAAATAAACTGTGTCCTGTTCACCCGCCCGGGGCGGATATGTAGGTCTGACATTAATGGGAATAATACAAATAGCAATAGACCCCGATGAAAATCGGAGTCTAAGGCTATAGTTTTTATGCGTTAGGATTACTTAATCTCAACAGTCGCTCCAGCTTCTTCCAGTGCTTTTTTCAATGACTCAGCTTCTGCTTTGTCAACACCAGTTTTAACTTCTTTTGGTGCTCCGTCTACTAAATCTTTAGCTTCTTTCAAGCCTAAGCCCGTAAGATCTTTTACCAATTTAACAACTGCCAGTTTAGAACCACCAGCTTCTTTCAATATTACATCGAAAGCTGTTTGCTCTGCTACCGCTGCAGGAGCGTCGCCACCACCTGAAACCGCTGCTACTGCCACTGCTGCTGCAGCTGGCTCGATACCATACTCATCTTTTAATATTTGAGCTAATTCGTTAACTTCTTTTACTGTTAAGTTTACTAATTGCTCAGCAAACGATTTTAAATCTGCCATTTTATTTTAATTTTAAAATTCTGTACTTGAATAATTTAATCGAACTCTAAGGTGTTCGTTACCCTCTTTCTTGTAATGTTTTAACAATTCCTGCAAGCTTATTGCCACCTGACTGTAAGCCAGAGATAACGTTTTTAGCAGGAGATTGAAGCAATGCAATGATGTCTGCCACCAATTCTTCCTTAGATTTAAGGTTAACCAGGGCGTCTAACTGATTGTCGCCAATGAATACTGCTGAATCAATATATGCAGCTTTTAGTACCGGTTTATCACCTGACTTTCTCAATTGCTTGATCAGCTTTGCCGGAGCATTTGCTGATTTTGAGAATAATATAGATGAAGAACCTTTTAGTACGTCAAACATTTCACTAAAATCACCTTCAGAGGCTTCCATAGCCTTTCTGATCAGTTTATTCTTAGCAACTTGCATTTTGATGTCACTCTCGAAACATTTGCGGCGAATATCATTTACTTTTGCTACAGACAGGTTTGCAGTATCAGTAATGTAAAAATTACCGTACTCAGCAATCGTCTCTGTTAAAGCAAGAACAACTTCGTGTTTTTCTTCTTTTCTCATGATTAGATTCCTGCTACTGATTTAGTTTCAATTTCTATTCCCGGACTCATTGTCGACGACATGTGAATGCTCTTGAAATAAGTTCCCTTTGCCGCTGATGGTTTCAATTTGGAGATTGTTTGAATTACTTCAAGTGCGTTCTCATAAATTTTATCAGCATCGAAAGATACTTTTCCGATAGAAGCATGAATGATTCCTGTTTTGTCAACTTTGAAATCAATTTTACCACCTTTGACATCAGTAACTGCCTTACCCACATCTGTGGTAACAGTTCCTGACTTTGGATTAGGCATCAGATTCCTTGGACCTAAAACACGGCCAAGTTTACCCACTTTTGCCATAACACTAGGCATAGTAATAATGATATCAACGTCAGTCCATCCACCTTCTATTTTGGCAATGTATTCATCCAGACCTACGTAATCTGCTCCTGCTGCCGTAGCTTCTGCTTCCTTGTCAGGAGTGCAAAGAACTAAAACACGAACAGTTTTACCGGTGCCATGAGGAAGATTTGCAATACCACGTACCATTTGATTCGCCTTACGCGGATCTACGCCTAAGCGTACGTCCAGGTCAACCGAAGCATCAAATTTAGTAGTTGTGATATCCTTAACCAAAGCGGAAGCCTGGGTTAATGAGTATGCTTTCCCAACCTCAATTTTGGAATGTGCCAATTTTTGATTTTTTGTTAATCTAGCCACTTCTTAAACTGATTTTGTATAATTAATTGTTCCAGGGTGCATCACCGCTAACGGTAATTCCCATACTGCGTGCTGTACCAGCAACCATTTTCATGGCTGACTCGACAGTAAATGCGTTCAGGTCGGTCATTTTATCCTTTGCAATGCTTTCAACCTGATCCCAGTTTACACTGGAAACCTTTTTACGGTTAGGCTCTGCAGAACCACTCTTTAAACCTGTTACTTCCAATAACTGAATAGCAACAGGAGGAGTTTTGATGATAAATTCGAAAGACTTGTCGACATAAACAGTAATTACAACCGGTAAAACTTTACCAGGCTTATCTTGGGTACGTGCATTAAACTGCTTGCAAAATTCCATGATATTCACACCTTTTGCTCCCAATGCGGGACCAACTGGTGGAGATGGATTTGCAGCGCCGCCTTTGATCTGTAATTTTATTAAAGCACCGACTTCTTTTGCCATTTTATTGATTTGTTTTTAACTCAATGTTAGTAGTGGAAGCTATGTAACATTTAAGACCTTGTTAGTATCAAGTAGTGAGTATCAGGTAGCAAGACTAAACGCCCAAACTTGATACTTGCATCTTGATACTTAATACTTATATCTCGAAACTATTCTTTCTCGACTTGCATATAATTCAACTCAAGTGGTGTTCTTCTTCCGAAGATCTTAACCATTACCTTGAGTTTCTTTTTCTCTTCATTTATTTCTTCAATAACACCTGTAAATCCATTAAACGGTCCATCCATAACCTTCACATTCTCGCCTACATAATATGGTACGTTCATTGATTCACCTTGTTCTGCCATCTCATCAACCTTACCTAAGATCCGGTTAACTTCGGTAGCTCTCATTGGAACTGCATTACCACCTTTATCACCAAGGAAACCAATAACGCTATTGATGCCTTTAATTACGTGTTCAAGTTCTCCGTCAAGTGCAGCTTCGATCAGGACATATCCCGGATAAAAATTCCGTTCTTTTGCAATTTTCTTGCCATCCTTCATCTGATAGTATTTCTCCATCGGAATAAGAACCTGAGGTAAAAGATGTGCAATTCCAAGACGGTTAACTTCCGCCTCAAGGTATTGTTTTACTTTTTTCTCTTTACCGCTGACAGCTCTAACCACATACCATTTTAATTGATCGCTCATATGGGATTAGGCCAGAGATTTATAAAACATCTTTAGTGCATTACCAGCGGTTTCATCCATTGCCAATATCACAAGTGAAATAATAATGGAAGCAATCAATACCAATACAGCTGAATTCTGTAACTCTACCCATGTTGGCCAGGTTACTTTCTGAGTCATTTCTGTATATGATTCTTTTAAAAACTCTACTACGTTAGCCATCTTCTATTTAGCATAAGCACGGGAACAAGGATTCGAACCCTGATCAAAGGTTTTGGAGACCTCTATTCTACCATTGAACTATTCCCGTTTGTTAAAACCGAGGATACAGAATGAACTGTAAACTAAGCCCGTGTATTATAAGAAAACATAAGTCCGCAATAAAGGGACTTATGTTATCCAATTAACCTTTATATGAAATTGTTATTTTACAATTTCAGTTACCTGTCCGGCACCTACTGTTCTACCACCCTCACGGATTGCAAAACGAAGTCCTTTTTCCATTGCGATCGCGTTGATCAGTTTCACACTGATTGTAACGTTATCTCCTGGCATAACCATTTCTACTCCTTCAGCAAGAGTGATCTCACCTGTAACATCTGTTGTACGGAAGTAGAATTGTGGACGATATTTGTTAAAGAATGGAGTGTGACGTCCACCTTCTGCTTTTGACAATACATAAATCTCAGCTTTGAAGTCAGTGTGTGGAGTTACTGAACCTGGCTTACAGATAACCATACCACGACGGATATCAGTTTTCTCAATACCACGTAACAATAAACCTACGTTGTCACCAGCTTCACCTCTGTCTAATATCTTGCGGAACATCTCAACACCAGTAACAACTGACTTTAAGTTTTCAGCACCCATACCTAAGATATCAACCTGCTCACCTGAGTTAATTACTCCTCTTTCGATACGACCTGTTGCAACAGTACCACGACCAGTGATCGAGAATACGTCTTCAACTGGCATCAAGAAAGGAAGCTCAGTCAAACGTGGAGGAATTGGAATGTAGCTATCTACAGCATCCATTAATTCCATGATTTTACCAACCCACTTCGGATCTCCGTTAAGACCACCTAATGCAGAACCCTGAATTACAGGAATATCATCACCAGGGAATTCATAGAAGCTTAATAGTTCACGGATTTCCATCTCTACTAATTCAAGTAATTCAGGATCGTCAACCATGTCAACTTTATTCATAAATACAACCAATGAAGGTACACCAACCTGACGTGCAAGAAGAATGTGTTCACGAGTTTGTGGCATCGGACCATCAGTAGCAGCAACTACAATGATTGCACCATCCATTTGAGCAGCACCAGTTACCATGTTCTTCACATAATCCGCGTGACCAGGACAGTCAACGTGAGCATAGTGACGAGAAGCGGTTGAATACTCCACATGGGCAGTATTAATAGTGATACCTCTTTCTTTTTCTTCCGGAGCAGAGTCAATTGAATCAAATGAACGTGCTTCAGAAAAGCCTGCATCAGCCAACACTTTTGTGATAGCTGCTGTAAGTGTAGTTTTACCGTGGTCAACGTGACCGATTGTACCGATATTTAAATGCGGCTTACTGCGGTCAAATTTTTCTTTTGCCATTTTGTTTTGTACTTATTATTAGGT
This sequence comes from Sphingobacterium thalpophilum, assembly GCA_945878525.1. Classification (GTDB taxonomy): domain Bacteria; phylum Bacteroidota; class Bacteroidia; order Sphingobacteriales; family Sphingobacteriaceae; genus Daejeonella; species Daejeonella thalpophilum_B. The sequence goes on along the minus strand of CAMCTU010000031.1, from coordinate 402 downwards.
TAATTTTATTAATATTCCTTTTATTCAATTCAGAGCCAACGATGGGACTTGAACCCATGACCTCTTCCTTACCAAGGAAGTGCTCTACCGCTGAGCTACGTCGGCTTTTAATTTGCTCTCGGATTCATCACCCTTTGTATTCACCTAAATGAACCATAAAGGTCGAATCACCTTTGAGCGGAAGACGAGGTTCGAACTCGCGACCTATAGCTTGGAAGGCTATCGCTCTACCAACTGAGCTACTTCCGCAATTTCAATTCGATAATTAGTAAATTAGCTAATTAGCAAATTGGGCAACATTCCTCAACAAAATCTCAGATGTTCTGATGAACCACTGACTCAATTTGCTAATTCTCAAATTTGCAAATTTGCAAATTTGGTTGGTGGGGGGGGAAGGATTCG
>CAMCTU010000030.1 GCA_945878525.1 Sphingobacterium thalpophilum | reverse complement strand
TCCGCTGATCCAATCCGGTATCGATCTTTAACTTCAGCAATTTCTTAGTTTTTGGAACTTTTTCTGCCTCAAGGATAGTCCCGATTCGGATATCCATTGCCGAAAACTGCTCAAAGCTAACATTGGGCTTTGCCTCTTCAGCCTTCATTGCAGCTTGCTCATTCACTGTCTTACTATCCATTAATTTTTGAATTTGGGCGTCAATTTCAGAATCTTCAATCTTCTCGAATAACAATGTCGCTTCGTTAAGTTGGTGCCCAAGTGGAAGTAAATTCAAGGTTCCAGCTTTATCCCAATCTCGAACCTGCAAGTTGAGCATTTTAAATAATTTTTGTGAGCTAAAGGGTAGAAAAGGCTGAGCAAGAATAGCAAGATTAGAAGCTACTTGTAATCCAATATTTAAAATAGTCTTAACCCGCTCCTCATCTGTTTTGATCAGCTTCCAGGGTTCAGCATCGGCAAGATATTTATTGCCCAGCCGGGCAAGGTTCATGAATTCTGATAAAGCCTCTCTGAAACGATATTGTTCGATAGATGCCGCAATTTTTGAAGGATAATCCTTTATCTCCTGCATCACTTTAAGATCAGTATCCGAAAAATCAGAACCCATCATCACTTGTCCGTCAAAATACTTATGCGATAATACCAATACCCGATTAACAAAGTTGCCAAAAATTGCAACCAGCTCATTATTATTTCTTGCCTGAAAATCTTTCCAGGTAAAGTCATTATCCTTTGTTTCTGGCGCCGTAGCAGTAAGAACATAACGCAATACATCCTGCTTATCCGGAAAATCCTGCAGATACTCATGCAGCCATACTGCCCAGTTTCTTGAAGTTGAGATTTTATCACCCTCTAAATTCAAAAATTCATTTGCCGGAACATTATCTGCAAGCTGGAACTGCCCATGAGCCATTAACATAGCTGGAAAAATAATACAGTGAAATACAATATTATCCTTGCCTATAAAATGAACCAGTTTTGTGTCATCTGCATACCAATATTTTTCCCAGTTATCTTTTGGTTTTAAGCTTTCATTCAAATAATAATCGGTTTTCTTTTCAGCACTTAGATCTGGATCGCAAAGATCCTTCGTACCAGATATATACCCAATAGGCGCATCAAACCAAACGTACAGTACTTTTCCATCGGCACCTTCCACCGGTACCTGAACGCCCCAATCAAGGTCACGTGTCATTGCACGGGGGTTTAAACCACCACTAAGCCATGATTTACACTGGCCATACACATTGGGCTTCCAATCCTTATGTAAATCAATATAGGCCTCTATTTGAGGCTGCATGGTATCCAAAGGAAGGAACCAGTTCTTAGTTTTTTTTAACACAGGTTTTGCACCTGAAAGCGTAGATCGTGGATTGATCAATTCCGTCGGACTTAATGAAGACCCGCATTTTTCACACTGATCTCCATAAGCTTCTTCATTTCCACATTTAGGGCAAGTTCCAATAATATAACGGTCGGCTAAAAATTGCCATGCATGTTCATCAAAATACTGCTCAGTTTCTTCCTCAACAAAAACACCTTTATCATAAAGAATTTTAAAAAACCCAGACGCTGTATCATGATGGGTCTGTGAAGATGTTCTATGGTAAATATTAAAGGCAATCCCAAAATCTTTAAACGAGTCTCCAATGATCTTATGATACTTGTCAACAATCTCTTGCGGACTAACGCCTTCCTTTCTGGCCTTGAGTGTAATGGGAACTCCGTGTTCATCAGAGCCACTTACAAAAATTACATCCTTTCCGGTTGACCTGAGAAATCTGACATAGATATCCGCTGGAATATAAACACCTGCCAAATGTCCAATATGCACCGGACCATTAGTGTAAGGGAGTGCTGCAGTAACTGTGTATCTTTTGAATGTATCGTTTCCCAAAATCTTACTATTGGCTTAAATTTTTGATTCGCAAAGATAACGGCTAAAGTGCTAATTTGCTAATAGCTTAGCTGTTCAATTTATATCAAAGCAAATTGTAATTTTATATTTTAAACAGAATAAAATTTATCAAGTATAATGCCATGTAATATAGAAGATTGGCTCATTAAATTAATTCAACAAATTGACGAATAAGCAGATTATATCTTATAAAACTCCAACCTATTTAATACCTGGTGATACCGTTGCAATAACCTGTCCGGCAAAAAAACTACCCCGCGACATTTTAGAGGCTGTTAAGCTATTGGAGTCATGGAGGCTAAATGTTATTCTGGGTGAAACCGTAAATGCATCCTGGCACCAGTTTGCAGGTGACGATGAATTAAGAGCTTCGGATATGCAGCGATTTCTGGATGATACTAATATCAAAGCAATTTTCGCAGCACGCGGAGGATATGGAACTATACGAATCATCGATCTTCTGGATTTTTCAATCTTCAGAAATCACCCTAAATGGATCATTGGTTTTAGTGATATCACAGTGCTGCATAGCCATATCCAGGCATTGTACAAAACTGAAAGTATCCACGGACAAATGCCGCTTACGATTCCGGATGGGTCAAGTGTTTCATTAGAAACTTTACGAAAAGCACTTTTTAACGAACCCCTTGAATATACTTATAAAAGTAAGGTCAAGAACAGATCAGGTGAATCCAATGGGATATTGATAGGTGGTAACTTAACACTCATGGTAATTATGGCCGGTTCTGTTTCTGAACAGGACTATGCAGGTAAGATCCTCTTTTTGGAAGATGTTGGAGAATACCTCTATTCTTTAGATAGAATGATGTGGAATTTAAAAAGATCTGGTAAACTATCCGATCTCAAAGGACTCATTGTTGGTTCTTTCACAGAAATCAAGGACAATGATATTCCTTTCGGACAATCGGCAGAGCAGATTATCATGGAGCATGTGAAAGAATTTGATTTTCCTGTTTGCTTTAATTTCCCGGCCGGACATATCGCAGATAACCGCGCTCTGATCTTTGGGAGAAAAATTAATTTGAATGTTGAAGGTCAACATGTTAGATTAACTTATTCTGAAATACAATCATAATCTTGGAAAATGAAACATAAATACAATTAACTATGGCTTTACTCGCATCACTTGGAAAATACCGGAATACCGGACTATTAATGATCAGAATTGGACTAGGCATTATGTTTATGTTTCATGGATATCCAAAACTACTAGGCGGTCCGGAACAATGGGAGTTAATTGGTGGGGCAATAAAGTATTCGGGAATAGATTTTTTATTTGTTTTATGGGGCCTGTTAGCGGCTTTAATAGAAACTTTTGGGGGATTTTTAATTCTGATCGGATTAACTTTTAGACCAGTTTGCCTGCTACTTGCCTTCACTATGGCCATTGCAGCTAGTTCGCATCTTAATAATAATGAAGGTTTTATGAGCGCTTCACATGCTATTGAAATTGGTATTGTTTTCTTTGGCCTGGTTTTTATTGGTCCCGGGACTTATAGTGTGGATAAGAAGTAACGATTTTTGAAAATCGTACTATTAATTCCAACTTAAATTTTGAGCTAACTGTACCAATTATTCTTGCGAAATTGCCGCAGTTAAAACAAAAAATAAAACGAAAAAGCTTTATAGAAGTTTTTTCTTTCCTAAAATAGATTTTATTTGTTTCAATTGAGGAATAAATGAAATACAAGTAATCCGAAAATTACCGTAACAAATTTTTTATTGCATTTTATATTAGGAAATATAGGTAGAGTTATGGTATAATAAACTGTAAATCAATGGATTAATTTTAGTCGTTGAAAGATCCAAACTGCCTATTTTAAGTTATTTTCAGTTATTAATCTGACATATAAACTTATTATCAGCATAAAAATATATTGATTTAATTACCAACTATAAATACTGCATTACTGAACAGTAATTTGCCGTTTTCCCAAAATCCTCTGAATAAAGGATTATCCGCTAAATAAACAACTGAACCATTCCCGATTTCCTGAACCCCAAAAATCAAACCATCGGTTAATTTCTTCTTTGCCTGTACCCCTACAAAACCAGTAACGTAATTATCCTTTTTTATTACGCCTACATTCCATCCACCTGTGAGGTATTTATAAACCTTATCATCAAGCTTTAAACTGTAATAAAAATTTGGAAAACCAAATCCCAATGGATGGGTATTATCCAAATCCACCTTATAAATAGCTCCTGGAATATTTGAACTTAGATTCTCCCTTTCTCTTTGCTCATAAGCTTTCAGATCCTCATAAATATCCTTATCTCCCTTTTTAGCATCCTCCTTATTTTTGAGATCAAAGCCCTTTTTACCAGCAAGCTCTGAAACTGCATTTTTCATAGCAATAAGCTTCCCACCACCGCGAATCCACTGCAGCATTTTCTCATTTCCCAGGTCAGAATAATTGCCATCAGGATATATAAGAACATCAATCTCGTTCCAGTTAATCATATTCAGATCCTGCGGCCTTACAACCGTAACAGGATATCCAATCTCCTGTTCGAAAAAATGCCATATCTCACCCAAAGAGAGTGAAGAAACAGACTCTCCACCTACAACAACCACCCTGGGTTTCTTTATAAAACGTACTTTACTAGATCCAAGATCTGCACCCTTATCTACAAATGCAGTAGGGATTGCAAAAAGGCTAATACCTGATTTTTTTGCAATTTCATTTACCGTTTTCTCAAATCCACCTTGTATAATGCTATTTCCGTTTCTAGTAATAATCAAGGAGCCTGCATTAAAGCGCCTTCCTGAAGTTTCAAATGGAATTTCAGAATACCTAACTTTGATACCATTGTTCAGTAATTCAGATAGAAATCTTACATCAGCAACAGAATTCCAGTTTGCGAGATAGGCCACAGGATTTGAAACCATAGAAGCCGTTAAAGTACTCTCTGGGATAAGGCTAGTTTCCGGTTTGATAGATTCTTTTGTGGCATAAGCCTGAAGTCCATGAGCATAAGGTAGTGACCAGGCAGTAATATCATAAGTTGCCGAATCTGATACAAAGGTAACTGGCTCAAACAAAACTTTCAGAAGTACTGATTTGGGTTGATGGGCACTAAGCACCATATCTGTTTTATCAACCCTAAAGCTTTCTGATTTCCCATTGAAATAATTATAACCCTGAGCCCCCTTGGAAACTCCAAAACCAAATTCAATTCCATTCCTTTGAAGCAGTAGAGCAAGAGATTTGATTTTTTCAATATTATCGCCCTTAATAATGTAGGATTTAAATTCTCCCCGAGGATTTGATTTACTTTGGCTAAAATAATTCCTGAATTCTGTAATTGCTTTTTCGGAATTTTGAGAAGTTGCCTCTAAAGTTGAAAGCCCCGAAGTATGATGATGGTCAATACGGTCCTTTAATGTTAAGGTATCGCCTTCAGCATTAATTACTGCTAGTCCAGCTCTACCAGAACCTCCCTGCTCATAGGTCATACCTATTGAACCATTATAAACTGGATAAGTATCCCCATAAGAAGGATATAGCAAATCAAAATTCTCGCGAGTAAAATACATCCATCCATTCTGATCAAAGTAGCGCGCATTATTCTTGCCTATGATAGTTTGAAATTCCCGTTGCCATTTACTGATATCCTGATGATAGGGTTCTGCAGCCGGAGCAAAATAATATGGACTATTTATTCCCTGTTCATGAAAATCGACATGAACCTGTGGCAGCCATTTGTTATAAACTGCAAGCCGCTGACGTGATTCAACCTGACTTTGCCATACCCAATCACGGTTCAAGTCAAAATAATAATGATTGGCTCTACCTCCAGGCCATGGTTCCATATGCTCACGGGCGAATGAAAGGGGATCGGGAACTGCATTTTTTATCGGATTATAAAAATTAACATAGCGTTCCCTTCCATCCGGATTTAAACAAGGATCCAGAATGACCAAGGTGTTCTTTAACCATGCTTTTGTACTTAAATTTGCCGGATCCAGCAGATCAAATACGGTTTGCAAGGAAGCTTCTGTGGATACAGATTCATTACCATGAACATTGTAGCTAAACCAAAGCAGTACAGGCTGATCTTTTAAAACTTCTTCAGGCTTTAAAATGTTTGAGCCATCCTTTATGCCGGTTAGACTCATATTATTAATCCGAATCTCCTCAAGGCGGGAAATATTGGAATCCGAACCAACGAAAGCAAGAAACAAGGGACGGCCTTCATTTGTTTTGCCATACTCCTGTAATTTGATATTCTTTGAGACAGTAGTCAGGTATTTATAATATTCAACTACCCTGTAATGTGGTGTAAACTGATCTCCCAGCTTATAACCAAGAAATTCTGATGGGGATTGAATTTTTTGAGTAAAACCATTCAATTGTATCCCTGTTAAAAGGAGAAGCAAAATAAAATATTTCTTCATTGAGAATTTTGTATTTGTAAAGGGTTTATGCAACAGTAAAATAAAAGAAATAAAATTGCCCGAACTATAAAAAGTAGATTAAAGTAATAATTCTGCAATCAATTGTTCAATGAAGCCGCTTTCAATTCCAAAGTAAATGTTTCGAATGTACGAGTCAATCGCATAAATAGCAAATTCTTCGCATCAGAGCGACAAAAGTATTATTATTGTATCAAGCTATCCAAAATGAATATTGAACAACTTTATAAGGTATACAGGAAGCACCCAATAATTTGTACCGATACAAGAAAAATCAGTGATTCCTGCCTCTTTTTCGCCTTAAAGGGTGATCATTTTAATGGAAATGAATTTGCACTTCAGGCGATTGAAACCGGTGCGGCATTTGCAATAATAGATGATCCAAAATATGCTGTAAATGAGCATTTTATACTTGTTGCAGATGTTCTGGAAACACTTCAGGATCTTGCCAGATTTCATAGAATGATGCTCATCATCCCCGTAATTGGAATTACAGGAAGCAATGGAAAAACTACCACCAAAGAGCTGATCAAATCGGTTCTTTCACAGAAGTTCAGAACTTATGCTACTGAAGGAAATTTAAATAACCACATCGGTGTTCCATTAAGCATTTTATCAATCAGCGACGAGTGTGAAATTGCGATCATTGAAATGGGTGCCAACCATCAAAAAGAAATCAGTTTTCTTTGTGAAATTGCTCAACCAACCCATGGATTGATTACAAATATCGGGAAAGCACATCTGGAAGGATTTGGTGGGATTGAAGGAGTCAGAATTGGGAAGGGAGAACTCTATCAATTCATTTCCGAAACCGGAGGTACAATATTCATAAATGCTGATAATCCTGTTTTAAAAGAAATGTGTTCTTTACGCGGCGTTCTAAATACAGAAAGCTATGGTTCTGCAAAGGACAATTTCATAAGTGCAGCACTCAAAACCTCTTCGCCATATCTTGTAATTGACTGGATGCCTAAGAGCGAATCTTCAAAGGATCTTTCTTATACAGCAGCATCAAATTTACCGGGAATCTATAACTTTGATAATATAGTTTGTGCAATTTGCATTGGCAGCTATTTCAAACTTAGTCCCGGTCAAATCAATTCAGGTATCAATTCATACCATCCACTCAATAATCGCTCTCAGCTATTAAAAACGGAAAAAAACATAGTTATCTGCGACTATTATAACGCTAATCCAAGCAGTATGCTGGTAGCTTTAGATAATCTTGAATCGGTGAATGCGACTTCTAAGGCAATGATTTTAGGTGACATGTTTGAATTAGGAAAGGAAGCCGGAAAAGAACATCAATTGATTTTGGATAAAGCAATGGCAAGCAATTCTGCAAGAAAGATCTTTATTGGCGAAGAATTCTATAAACTGAAAGAAAGCAAAGCTGCTGAATATTTCAGAACTGTTGATGATGCAGAGCAAGCTTTGGCAGAAAATCCAATCCTGGCTTCAACTGTATTAGTAAAAGGTTCAAGGGGTATGAAACTCGAATCATTATTAAAACTTTTATAAAAAGGCAATTCAGGATTATTTCTGAGATTTTCTGATCAGGTTCCTGCGATATTGCTGAAGGATCAGGAGGGCCGGCGCACAAAGAAATGAAAAAACATAAAGTGGGTGTCCCGGTTCAAAAATTAAGACTGAAAAAATGCAGAAGGCAATTAGAAATATGGTAAAATAGTTGTAGTAAGGGCTGGTCAGCAAGTTTTGAATTGTCTTCATTTTAATTCGCCCTTTCTACTCTGATTCCTGCATCAGTAATGTAATCCAGCGGATTATCTCTCATATTTTGTTCAAGTTCAATCGTATACTTGCCCTTCAAAGAAAACTTAACGTTCTCTTTGAATAAAATCTGATAGCTGTATAAATTTCCTGATCCGCTGCCCAGCCATTCACCATCAGGAAAAGCCAGTTTAAACTCCCTCCTTTCAGTAGTCTTTTTACCATTTGGATCAATTATATGAATCAGCAAAAAGAGATTCGAATATTTATAATCTGAGGTAATCCGTAGGTTAAGAAAGAGATTATATTTCTTTTCAACCTGTTCAATAGTAAACGGAGTTTTGACTTTTTCTGAATAAGACCAATTATACTTATCAAGTTCAATATTGGTGTCAATAATAGCTTGCTGATCATTGCATGAAACCAGCATTACAGCAAAGATCAAAGAAAAGAAGATCGATATTTTAACCGCTTTCATTATTCTATTCTGTTGGTTTCCCAGCGGCAGGATTATCGCCTGCAGGCCGTTCACGGTTATTGTTATTCCTGAAATTTTTCCTTCGTTTATTATTTCTATTCGGACCCGCTGGTCTTTCAGCCTGCGGATTCGCCGGTCTTTGCTGCTGGTTAGGGTTCTGAGGTTTTGGCGGCCTTAGTGCAGTTTCCTGTCCGGCTGGAACACCTGAACCGGTCTGTGGAGCACCCGGACTTTTCGGTTTATTACGGTTTTTGTTGCGGTTGTTTTTACGGTTCTTGCCACCTTTGTTGTCGAGACGGGTCAGGCTATCCTGACCAACAACATTTTCGTAATCAAAGGTCTTTTGAACAACAGGCTTGTCTTTATCAGCGATCTCAATTTTCAGGTATTCCGGCTTAACTCCCTCCTTATTCAATTTCTGAATCTCTTTTACTCTTGCGATATCCAGAGGAATCCAGTTATCATCATTGGGATAACTAAACCACATAAGTTTTTTGAAAATATCTGTTTTCTGATGTCTTACGGTGCCGGTCATTGTTTCCAAACGCTCTACATTATCCGGAATATCTCTAAGGGCATCCATATAGGTATCCAGCTCATAATTCAGGCAGCATTTTAATTTACCGCACTGACCTGCAAGCTTCAGGGTATTTAGTGATAGATTCTGATATCTTGCTGCAGAAGTTGAAACTGTTTTAAAATCTGTTAACCAGGTGGAACAACAAAGTTCTCGCCCGCAGGAACCTATCCCCCCAAGTCGGCTCGCTTCCTGACGCATACCAATCTGACGCATCTCAATACGGATCCGGAAAGTCTCTGCCATTTTTTTTATCAATTCCCTGAAATCAACCCTGCCCTCAGCGGTATAATAAAATGTGGCTTTGGTCCGGTCGCCCTGATAATCAACATCACTGAGTTTCATCGCCAGTCCAAGTTCCTTGGCTAAAACCCTTGCTTTGTGCATGGTTTCAAATTCAAGATCTTTTGATATTTTCCACTTTTCTACATCTGCCTGACTAGCTTTTCGATAGATCTTTTTTACGACATCATCCGTACGAACATGACGCTTTTTTAACTGCATCCGAACCAGTTCTCCGGTTAGGGAAACATGACCGACATCAAATCCTCCGGTAGTAGTTTCAACTGCGACCAACTCCCCGGATTCGAGATATAAATTTTCCGTATTAAGAAAGAACTCCTTTCTGGAGCCTTTGAACTTGACTTCAATAATATTAAAGGCTTTAAAATTAGATGGCATATCCATATGCGATAACCAATCATAAACATCTAATTTACTGCAACCATTGGTAAGGCACGATCCATTACTCTTGCATCCTGCAGGAGCACATCCACCCGTTGAACAACTACCACATCCCATATCTAATTCAATATATATTGAGTCCCCGCAGGGAGCGTATTAAACTTTAAAATTTTAACGAACTGTAAAGATACATCTAAAAATAAAATTTTCGGATTTGCATTGCGCTCAATATGATAATGAGCTTTCTCCAGCTCATTGATTAGTGCCTCGCATTTTGCTAAATCCAGTTGCCTACTAAAATTGTTAACGAAATCCAGTTCCAATGTAGGTAAATGTACTAATGATTCTGCACCTGATATCATCATAATACATTCCCGGATTAGTTGAACTCCATATCTTAACATATTTTTCTGGTTTTCCCTGCCCAATTTAGAAAGTACATCAACAAAATCTATGATCTGTGCCCCTTTATCCGCAAAAGTCATACGCATCCAACCCGAAAAATTCCTGAAATCATCATGATCATCTTCTTTCAAATGGTTGAGAGCCGCCTGCAAACTGCCATTACTCAGATAAGCAATACGGGAAGCCTGCGCTTCAGGAATGTCTTTAGCATCAATCAGATATCTTGAAATATCATCATTTTTCAGTGCCGGGATTTTAACCAGTTGCGTTCTTGAAATAATAGTATTTAAGATCTGATCCTGATTTTGTGCGACCAAAATAATCAATGTTTTATTTGCAGGTTCCTCCAGCGTTTTCAAAAGGCGGTTTCCTTCATTTTTAAGGTATTCGGGAAGCCAGATTATCATCGTTTTGTATTCCGATTCAAAAGCTTTTAATGAAAGCCTGTTCAGAATATTGAGACATTCGGCTTTATTAATATTGGGTTGTTTATTCTCTGCATCCAGTCTGAGCCGCCATTCATCAAGATTAAAATAAGGATTACTCAAAACCAGATCACGCCACTCACCCAGATCGGCCATTGAATCTTCATTTACACCGCCTCTGAAAAATGGATAAGAAAAATGTAGGTCAGGATGTATCAGCTTGTTATATTTTCTGCAGGAGGCGCAAGTGCCGCAACTGTCTGTTTCAGCTTTTTCGGTACATGAAATGAATTGAGCATAGGCCAGCGCCAGAGCGAAACTGCCTGAACCTTCGGGGCCAAGGAATAATTGTGCATGGCTTACCCTGTTCTCAAAAACTGATTGAATCAATTGTTCCTTTATTGCATTCTGACCAATAACTTCCTGAAACAGCATGGTGCAAAATAAGAAAATTTAAGTTTTAGAATAAAGGTTTTTCGGAAAGCACCGCTCTAAAATAATCAGAAGCCGGTTTAAGACTTAAATTAACGTGCGTTCTATATTAAGTCATCTAAAAAAAGATTATACCACATAGCTCGAATTTATTTTACCTTAACGGAAACATAGCTTGCAAATCACATAGCTCGATGCAAAGCTTCAAGGCTATCTGTCTCTAAAATTCAAGCTAGATTTATAAAATGCTATGTTTCCCTACCTACCGGCATGCAGGAATGTGTTTTTTTAAATATGATGGCGAGTTCTCGTTATATTAAATCTCCCTAAGCTGGTTCAAAAATTCTAATTTTGCCTTCAATGAATTATAATCACTTGTTGAAACCTTATAAAAATCAATTATTAAGGCTTTCAGGGAGGCAATTAAAATAATATCAAATTTAGCAGAGCAGGTAGAAGCTGAACTCAGAAAAAGTGAAAAATGGGAGAGAGTATCCCCTGCTAAACTTTCAATAATTAATTTCAGCTCACCTTGGTTCTTTGCGAAAAATTTGCTTAAGAAGATTGATCATCTGCCAAATGAGCATTTAAAATCTACTATATTTATTTGATACAATATAAACGGCCTATGCGCATACTTGCTTTTGATTATGGGACTAAACGCATTGGAATTGCGGTAACTGATCCACTTCAGATCATTGCCACCGGACTTGATACCATTCATCCCAAAGACATCATTGATTATCTGAAAAAATACCTTATATCAGAGCAGGTGGAGCTTTTTGTGGTAGGTGAACCAAAGCAAATGGATGGAAGCCCCTCACAGTCCGAACCCCAAATAAAAGGCTTTATTACCATACTTAAAAAGCATTTCCCGGAAATCCCCATCGAGCGTATCGATGAGCGCTTTACCTCAAAAATGGCATCTGCGGTCGTTGCTCAAAGCGGGTTGAAAAAATCAGACCGGCACAATAAAGAACGTCTGGATACAATTTCAGCAACAATTATTCTGCAGACATACCTCGAAAAGAAAAGCCTGGGCTAAGTCAGCTTCCCTCAAGGCCAAAACCAAATTTATATCTTTACAACATGGATTTACTAAGCGATGAACTTAAAAGCTACCTGGAAAGCTCCTGTGAACCTGAAAGTGATTTGCTCAAACAAATAGACCGTGATACAAATATCAAAGTCTCTTTGCCACGTATGCTTTCAGGTCATTATCAGGGCAGGGTGCTCAGCATGCTTAGTAAATTGGTTAACCCTCAAAGAATTCTGGAGGTTGGAACCTTCACTGGATATGCCAGCTTATGTCTTGCAGAGGGTCTGAGTAAAGATGGCATCCTTCATACCATAGATATCAATGCTGAATTGGAAGACATGGTACGAAGCAGCTTTTCTAAGTCAGATCTGGGATCTAAGATCATTTATCACATTGGAAATGCCCTTGAAATCATCCCAAATCTGGATGAGGTATTTGATCTCATATTTATTGATGCCGACAAAAAAAATAATGAAACTTATTATAACTTAACGATCGATAAACTGAGAAGTGGAGGATTGATCATTGTGGATAATGTTCTATGGAGCGGAAAAGTGATTGGAGAGAAAAAAACAGATTCAGCTACCACATTAATATCCGACTTTAATGAGATGATATGCTCCGATCAAAGAGTTGAGAAACTGATCCTTCCAGTACGGGATGGTATATACATTATTAGAAAAAAATAATTTAAAATGCGGAAACCTAATTCAATTGGCTCTTTAATCCTTTTCTTTCCCTGCATAATCTTATTGATGAATTCATGCAGCATTTTAAAAAAACAAGATTCCAAACCTCAAATTCAGGCGCCGGTACCTGCTCAGAAAAAACAACAGGCAGCAAACCCAAAATCTGATGAGAACAATGTCCCTGAGATTAAAAATTATACGACAATAACCTATATTGAACGATTTAAAACCATCGCGATTCGCGAAATGAATGGTTCGGGAATTCCTGCAAGTATCACTCTTGCACAAGGTATTCTGGAGTCGGGAAACGGGAATAGTGATCTTGCTTTAGAAGGAAATAACCATTTCGGTATTAAATGTACACCGGAATGGAAAGGAAAGACAATGCTGAAAGATGATGATAAAAAGGATGATTGTTTTCGTGTATATAAAACACCTGAAGAATCATTTAAAGATCATACTGAATTCTTAAAAAGAAAACGATATGCTCCTTTGTTTGAGTTAGATAAAAATGATTACAAGGGCTGGGCAACAGGTTTAAAGGCTGCAGGTTATGCAACAAACCCCCGCTACGCTGAGCTTCTGATTAGTCTGATAGAACGTTATAATCTGAATCAGTTTGACCGGATGGAAAGCCCGAGAGAGAAAATAGTTCGTGAAGATAAAGTGCTTACAGAAATTGTAAAAAATATTCCTCTTGAAAAAAAGGAAGAAGTTTCTCGACCAAGGGTAATAATGAAAATTCATGAAGTAAAGTCGGGTGATACGCTTACCTCTTTATCAAAGTTATACGGAATCAGTGTGAATGAAATCAAACAACTCAACGGATTGGATGACACAAACTTAAAACCAGGACAACTGCTTGTTGTGTCTAAATAAGTTAAAATTGTTAAAATTCATCATTCTTTTCGTTTAAACACTTAATTTTATTGTCTTGAAAAAAATCATCTATAGCTTTCTCTTAATCTTCATTTCCTGCGCCAGCTTGTTTGCACAGGATAAAACGGTTCAGGGAATAGTTTTTGACATGAATAGTAAGCAGCGTCTAACGCGGGTATATATTTATAACACCCGGACAGGAGATGGATTCTATAATACCACCAAAGGTGAATTTAAGACCATCGCCCGTGAAGGAGATGTACTGGTTGCGGCATTACAGGGATATGGTGTGGATACGATAGGTATCCATACAGAAAACACTGTGCTTTTCTACCTTAAAAGAAACAGTATACAACTTCAGGAAGTTATAGTGAGGGATTCGGTAAAAACGCCAGCCAGTCAACTCAAAGCAAGGCAGGAAGAATTTAATACCGCATACAGCAAAGGTACTGTTAAAGATGTATTAACAACCGGTGGAAGTAATGGAGGTGGGGGCGCCGGTTTAAGTATCAATGCTTTATATACCCTTTTGAGCAGGGAAGGTAGAAATGCCAGATTGCTTCAAAAAATTATAGAAAGAGATTATCGCGATGCGATGATCGATTATCGCTTTACCAATACCCTCATCAACCGGGTTACCGGCCTGAACGGAGATAAGCTTAAGGATTTTAAGCAGCAGTATAAACCCGGGTACTATTTTATTATTGAAGCCAATGATTATGATTTGATAGAATTTATCCGAAAATCATATCTAAGCTACCTTGAAAATCCGGCTGCATACAGACTACAGCCTTTAAAAGGAAACTAGCTTGAAATGTTTAAAAATCATTCAATTAGCCAATCTTCCTGTCGCCCGTCCCGATGAAAAACAGCTCCGAGTAAAATAAACCTTGCCGAAGGAGGTTCCAGCTGTCGCTGAAATGACTAGGATTTCTTGCCGGAAATACTCCGTAGGAAAGGGCTGAACTAAACTATAAAACGTAGGCATTGGTTTCAATAATCAGATAATTTGGCTCCTGGGCCTCATGAGCACAATTAAAACGGCACCTTTTATCCTTCCTTATATCGAACTCATACTAGAATTTAGCTAAATTCAAAAAACATATCAAAAAGAGGTCATTTTTGTTTTTATTTGCTAAATGCTTTTCAAATTTTTAACAGCTACATTTTTATTGTCAGGATTTGCTCTATCAGCTTATTCTCAGAATATTACTAATAAGACTGATACAGTTGTTTTGAAAGGCTTAAAGCAATATCCCCGAAAAAATACTTTGCCTGTCAGAAGACCGGTATTATTCCCTGAAACAGTTGTTTTAAATGCTGAATCCTCGCTAGATCTCAAAGTAAATTACTGGCGTAACCTCACTTCCTTTGGATTGAACATCAATCAGGCCGCATTTAGTGATAACTGGGGCGCGGGTGGGGTGAACTCCCTTTCATTGGGCGGACAATTTTCATATAAAACTGATTATACTAAAGAAGATAAAAACTTTGCATCCGAACTTATCCTTCAATATGGTACTCTAAACAATAAGGGACAACTCGCCCGGAAAACAATTGACCGGATTTTCCTGGATAATAAAGTAGCTTTAAAATTGTCTAAAAGCTGGTATTTCTTCGGATCCCTTAACTTTGAATCTCAGTTTGATCTGGGATTTAGCTTTTCAAAAGATGCCCAGGGGAACGAAAAGCGAACATTACTCTCCAAATTTATGGCACCGGGATATCTGACACAATCTTTTGGATTTGAGTACAAGCCAGTCAAACACTTTTTCCTTCGTATCGGTACCGGAACTGCCCGACAGACTTTTGTACTTGATAAAGACCTTTACCTGACCAATCCAAAGAATTTTGGTGTTCTGCCTGGCAAGAATTTCAGAAATGAGCTCGCATTTCAATTGGTTAGCTCCTTTGATAAGGATATCGCAAAAAACTTAAATCTAAAAAGCCGCTACAGCGTTTTTGCCAACTACGAAACTTTATCAAGAATTGATAACAGGCTTGATCTGACATTAACAGCAAGTGTGAATCGTCTGATTAATGTTTCTCTTGCAGGAATTATCCTTTATGATGATGATATGGCAAGCAAAATTCAGGCAAGTCAGGCAATGGCCTTCGGACTAGTCTATAAACTTGCCAATTAAAGAGTTAAAACCCAAGCGAACAAAAAATCATCTATAATGATTCAAAACTATTTCTTTAATAGCTGCAAAGAATCAAAGGAGTAAAGAATCTTTAAAGAGATATTTTTATTCTGTGGTACATTAACTACCCTGTCAATATTTTGAAAATATCCGGGTCTGTTATCTATTTCTACATCTTCAGATTGATTTTTATAGGCTAAACTCAAATCGCTTCCCGGAGCCAAGCGCCATGTATAAACCAGGTCAATATTGAATACATTATAATTGGTGTGAGTATCTAAAAACTCTGCGCCATTATGCTCCTGCAGTTCATCGTCATCCCTCAAAAAATAAAAAGCTTTATTGTTTCGATTTGACCAATAATGCCTTACTCAAACCATAATTCCCATGGTACTACTAAAGGTATAGGTGGTACAATACAGGATTTTATCAGAATTTTCGTGTAAAAAATCGTCTTGCATTATAGCCCGGGGCTTTAGCTCCGGGTAAAGATCCGGTTTTCATTCCGGGCTTCAGCCCAACATCTCAGCTACCAAAATGGAACGAATACCGGTGCTTTAGCGCCGACGAAACAGCAAGAGCAACAACCCTGCTTTTCAAATCATTAAAAATAGCCCGGTTAATTTTAACAAAAGTGGTATTTAACAGATCCACTCCCTACAACAATTTCTCAGCCACTTCCTTCCAGTTATTCACTCGTTCATAATCGGTTAAAAGCAAATTGTGCGGTGAAGAAAATAATAGTTTTCGGCCATCAAAATCTTTGAAGTTCTTGATGCGGTCGTCTATAATGATTTCTACATTAACAATTTTATGTCCGCAAAAGATAATATTTTGCCATCCGATAAAGGGAAAATGCTCTGCCAGCCATTCATATTTATCCTGCAGGGAATTAGGGAATTCCATAGCTGCCGAAACTATGAAAATATCATATTTTTCCTGAAGCTGTTTTAATACTTCAATGCTATCAGGTAGCACGGCAAGATCCCGAAAAAAGCCTTTTTCATTGATGTATTCGTACAATTTCATTTTGGCATGCTCGGGAACATGATGATAAACTTCGTTTCCCGGGAGTATTTGAAGATCGAGCGGGACACCGTAATCACGGTTATAAAGACTTATAAATTTACTTAGCGGATCGGCAATAACTTCGTCCATATCCACTGCAATTCGGGGTTTTCTTTCAGACATGTTGTAAAAATAGGGGTTTTACATTTTTTAAATGTTATTTTTTTAATATCTTTGCAACCCCGCAGAATAGACTCCGGGAATATGTTGAATACATAAATATTGAAAAATGGCAACTAAAATCAGATTGCAAAGATTCGGTAAAAAGGGAAAACCTTTTTATCACGTAGTGGTAGCAGACGCCCGTGCTCCAAGAGATGGTAAATTCATCGAAAGATTAGGCTCCTACAATCCAAACACAAACCCTGCTACAATCGAAATCAATTTCGAAAAGGCATTGGATTGGGTTAACAAAGGAGCTCAGCCCACAGATACTTGTCGTGCAATCCTTTCTTACAAAGGAGTAATGTACAAGAAACATCTTGAAGGTGGTGTTAAAAAAGGTGCATTAACTGCTGAACAGGCAGAAGCAAAGTTTGCTGAGTGGTTACAAAGCAAAGAAGGTAAGATTGAGGGTAAGAAAGATAGTCTGACTAAATCGAAGGATGAAGTTAAGAAAGCAGCATTAGCAGCTGAGGCTAAGAAGAAGGAAGATATTGCTGCTGCAATTGTTGCAAAAAATACACCAGCTCCGGAAGTAGTTGAAGAAGAAGAAGTTGCTGAAGAAGTTGCTGAAACTCCTGAAGTGGAAGTAGCAGCAGAAGAAGTTACTGAAGCACCAGTTGCAGAGGTAGTTGAAGAAGCACCGGTTGCTGAAGTTGTAGAACAAGCTCCTGCTGCAGAAGAAGTTGCTGAAGCTCCTGCTCCAGAAGCAGCAGAAGAATCTCCTGAATCTGAAGAAAAAGCATAATTCGCTTTTTTAGAATTAAAATTTATATAACGTCATTGCAGATCGCAGTGGCGTTATTGTTTTTACGGCCATGAAGATCGAAGACTGTTTTTATATCGGCTATATCACCAAAACCAAAGGTTTGAAGGGTGAAGTTCAGATCTATTTTGAGTATGATGATCCAACAGAACTACCCCTTGACTCTGTTTTTGCTGAGATCAATGGCAAATTGGTTCCATTTTTCATTTCTGCTTTCAAGCTTCAAAACAACCAGACGGGTAATTTTTACTTTGATGATATTGATACGATCGAAAAGGCAGAGACCTTGGTTCGTAAAAAACTGTATCTGCCCAATAAATTAAAACCCGTGCGGGAAGATGATGAATTTCTGATCACCGATCTTAAAGGATTTATTGTGCATGATGAAACCGTCGGAGAACTGGGTGAGATCATTGAAATCCATGAATATCCGCAACAATTTGTGGCCGTTGTTCCTTATAAATTTAAAGAGATCATGTTTCCGCTGAATGATGACCTGATTGTGGAGATTGATGATGAAAAGGGCATTCTTAGGGTTGACCTGCCAGAAGGATTGGTTGATCTCTATCTGGAATCCTGAATAATAAAAATACATCGCTTTGCGCTAATTTTCTATTTTTATAGAGAATATGAATTCCAATATTGCCGCTCTTTGCGCTATTTCCAATAAACCAGTCCGAAAAATTATTGGCCTCATGTCCGGTACTTCATTCGATGGACTCGATATTGCTTTGTGCGAGTTTAGTGGAAGTGGTTTGGAAACTAAAGTTAAGGTCATACATTTTGTTAGTAAGGCTTATTCTCCTACATTTAAAGAGGATCTTAAATCTGTTTTTGCGAAGCGTACTGTAGACCTTGAAAAATTAACCCTTCTAAATGCCTTTATAGGTAATTATTATGCCGAACTTATTCTCGAAAGTTTAAAAGATTGGGATATTTCGCCAACAGATATTGACCTCATTGCCAGCCATGGACAGACGATTTACCATGCCCCAAATCAACAGCGGGAAGCAGATCTATACGCTAATGCCACGCTGCAAATTGGGGATGGGGATCATTTAGCGATGAGAACGGGTATTATCACGATCAGTGATTTCAGGCAGAAACATGTGGCAGCAGGTTGCGAAGGAGCACCATTATCAGTTTATGGAGATTATTTGCTTTTTTCGAGTCCCAATGAAAACCGCATCATGCTCAATATCGGAGGCATTTCCAATTTCACTTTCCTGCCTGCTGCATATTCAACAGAATTTTTCTCTTCGGATGTTGGTCCGGGGAATACCCTCATGGATCAGTTTGTACAGCGCCACTATCCAGGAAAATATTTCGATCAGGATGCAACGATCGCATCATCCGGAAAAGTGAATAATCGATTATTGGATGCTCTCTTTGATCATGATTTTTTCAGGACGGAATACCTTAAAACTACGGGTCCGGAACTTTTCAGTTTATCTTATTTGAACGATGCTATGATAAGGTCTGGTCTTCAAGGGCTTTCAAATGAAGACATTATGGCCACACTGGCTGCTTTTACTGCCAAAGCAATAGTAAAGGCAATTACTTTTTGTGTGGAAGGCAAAGGAGCCTATGAAGTTTATATCAGCGGAGGCGGGATGCACAATCCCTTGCTAACCAATATGATCGAGGAGGAGCTCGGTAAAAAGCTCAAATTCACTTCCGACCTAGGTATTGAACCCGATGCAAAAGAAGCAGTTCTATTTGCTCTATTGGCCAATGAAGCGGTTTCTGGTGGGAAAACTGACTTTGGTAAACATCCGGGGGTGCCTTCCATTTCAATGGGGAAGGTTAGTTTTCCCGACTGATATAGTTTTTTTCTGTTAAGATGCAACAGGATTTTAAGCGGTAATTTTTGTAAACACTTCTTTACCGTATTTACTGGATGGCATATAATTATCCCTGATCGATTCCCAATAACATAGATCATAGTTTTCATCAGATAAAGAACAAGGTATAGTCTCTCTGGAAGAAATTTCATTATACAGATTTTATGGTTTTGGAACTATATCCCTTTTCAATTTAAAAAGAGGAAAAGCTGGTTCATATACGGCTAATAACAGGGCAAATAAAAATTTGCAATTTTTGTAACCTTTTTATTGCATTTGCGTAAAAGTATAAGAATACAATAAAACCTAAAACAATTAAATCATGAAAAAAAATCAACAGCTAATGCAATCCCTCAGCATTATTGGGATAGTATTAATCCTATCCATGGGGGGGTGTAAAAAGGAATTAGAATCTAATACCGCTAAACTTGACAAAACTGATCTTCTGATGAGCAAGGAAGCCGTTCTTACTAAAAAGATGGTTTTTCGCCAAAGTCCCGGTCTTAAAATTAAGGTTACAGGTAAAACTATTAAACGGATTTCACCAACCCTAAAAAGTATTGATAAAATAAGTAAAATTTTCAATGAGGAACAAAGCAAGAATAATCAAAATGGATTAATGACAGCAAGATCTGCAAACTTTACGGCCTCATTGGCCGGAACATATTACAACTGTTATGCAGAACTCAATCAACCAGGTCCTTACGACTGGTACCTGATTAATTGGAACACTGGAGTATACACTTATATAGGCTCATCAACAGACTATATCACTTTTAATGTTCAAAAACCCTCTATGTATGGAAACTACAGGGTTTGGGGTGAGGGGCCATATGGAGCAGGATTTACAGGATATCAGAATATGGGTGATTCATATGCGGGGGTGAGTATGAATAGTGGCATATTGTCATTTACTAATCTTGCAGCTTACGAAGCCCTTCTAGCAAGATTAGAGTCAGCGTACGAAGCTCACCAAACTTTTCTTGACCAGTATGCTAGTTTGAGTGATGACGATGCTGATGCAGCCGCAATCACCGCCGGTTTCGATGAATTCCTGCCATTTAAGGAATTCGAGGCTCATTTTTTTGGCAGAACTTCCCTTCGAGCACAAATTCAGGGAGAAGTAGATTATTGGTATACTCAGACTCATACCGACCTTTCAGGTTTTCCGGCAGACAACTATATACCATTCACATATGAAGAACAAACATTAATGACCTCTGGAGGGCAAATTGAAGTTGGTGGAGTGGGCGAGGGTCCTTTTACAATACCTACTGTACATAATGCTTTTATTTGGAGAGATCCGGTAAACCCTGGTGCAAACAGTTGTGTTTTACAGGCAATAAAGAAGGATAACGAAAATTACGCAAGTACAAGAGAGATAAAGAAGAAAGTGTACATTACCCAAAATAATATTACTTCAAAAACTTCATTTGTCGCAAATATCCAAACCCTTAAAAAGCAGGCACTTTTCAACAGATATTACCCCTCTTTGCAGAAACAACAGGTAAGAGTTCACGGAAATTATTATAACTCGAATTGTGCGTCTCAAACCGCCTTCGATTCCGGATTAACAAATTCATCATTAAAGTATAGATATAGTCAGCGTACCCGTCATCCATTGGGTACCAACGGTATGCAATCCAAGTCGAATGAGTTCGCACTGCAGGGAGTTATAGGTAGTAATAGTTACACATTAACCTATACCCATTAAGTTTGTAACTTACGATATGAACCACAAGTATAAAAATACTCTTTGGGTAATAGCATCAGTTGCTATAATAGCAACTGATGCTATGTTTATTTACGGCCAAACTACTTCGTTCGGACTTAGGGTTACTCCATCATATGTGCCGGGCGCTGTTGTCGTAAATCCATCGGCGTCCAATATCTATGGATCACCGGATCTCAACCTTAACATCGGTATCTACGCCTTGAAATATTTCAAAAGTGGTCCGCTAGGCATCAAAGCCGGGTTGGAATATGGTGCAGTGCCTTATGTTCTTGGTATAAATGCCCCCAGAAAGGCTTTTGGAATCGGATCTGTTGGGGATGAACAAATCGACGGTGGTTTAAGTTCGAATCCTCTCAGTTTTGCGGCATTAACGATTTCGCCGACATATAAACTACCTCTGGGCAGCAGGTTTCTGGAAATTACTGCTGGGCCAAGCGTCCGTTTTTACAATTTCCCGGAAGATGGGTTTTATGAATATATGTTAGCGTATAACAGGAGTACACCGTATGATCCAAACGATCCCGCAGCCGGTCCGCCTGATGTGCGAACCCGGGTGACCGACCTGGATCTATTTTACATAAGTTTCCCTGTCTCTGCAGATTACGTTATCAGAACGGGTAGGCGGGGCCAGGTTAAGTTCGGATTGATGTACAACATTTCCAAATCTATACCAGGTGAACTTGAGGTCCAATTTTACGGAAAAATGTATCAAGGTACTTTTCGCCCAAGAACGGGGTTCTGGGGCTTTAATGTTCAGTACGAGCGGTTATCAAAACGTTCTGTAAGATCTTATCAAAAGTGCGTATCTCCTCCCGCTATTACAGGAAGATACAGAAAAGCTTTATTTGTGGAAACGTTCATCCCGGGTGGATTGTTATCCGCTAATTATGATATGAAGCTTAAAAAAGATATCAATCATGGATTGGGGTTTAGTGCAGGCGCTGGATTGGGAGGCTACTATCTTACTGAAGTAACTAATAACAATAAAACTACAGACAGAAGAATGCTTGCTTTACCGATTGCAATGAATTATATCATCGGCGCAAAACAACATGGACTTGAAGTTGGCATCGGTTTTACGTCACAGATAGCTTTGGACAAGGTTCGCGACAATTCTGCTGATGACAATGGTACATTTATCCCTTTACGAATAGGATATCGACTCCAGCCTAAAAAAGAAGGATTTACCGCCCGAGCAGCCTTAATTCCTATTATTAAAAATTCAACCGTTTCTTCAGGTGCTTTCAACCTTTTCAATTTCGGGGTGTCGTGTGGATATAGTTTTAAATAAAATAAACAGCCAGCTACACGATAATTATATAAGCAACTCCATTTCTAAAGAACAAGTTCTAATGAGCTAACTACGTCATTGGTATTTTTTTTGCATTGACACTTCCAAATAAATTAAAACCAATAAAGCATATTAATGCAATTCGCATCTAAGTTTAGTTCGCACTGATTTGCATAAAGTTAATTTATTAATCAGACAATAAAATAATGTTCAATTAGAAATGTATAACAATTGCATTTTCACTCATATCACTACATTCTTGAACATTTCACCACCTATTGTGTTTTGGAACCGATTTTAATCATCCAACCTTTCTGCAGGAACTTAATCAGTATTACTCCAAATTAATTTTGAAATCCACTTTCTATTTCTATTTTTGTTACAATATAGAACAAGTCTAAATAAGAATAGCAAGTGTGAGGTTTTCAAAATTGCTCTTCTGATTGTCTAATATGCTTTTTACAGTTTTGAAATAGAACAAATTTACACAACCAATGAAACCACAAACACCCGAATCAACCTGGCCTAAATTGCGCAAATTTTTGAATGATGTCCACCTTTGGGTCGGTTTGCCAAGTGGTATTATTGTGTTTATAATATGTCTTACCGGCACTATTTATGTGTTTAATACGGAGATCAGGGAATTATCAAGTCCGGAACTATTCAAGGTGGAAAAGATAATCAATGCCCAAAAGCTTTCGGCTGATGTACTCATTGCTGCGGTAAGCAGCGAAACTGGTGGCAAGGTAATCAGTATTAAGATTCCTGCTGATCTTGAAAGAAGTTATGTATTAACTATTAGTAAGCCGGAGGAACCTACAGGAAATACCGCACCGAGTGCTAATGAAAAACCAAGCACACCTTCTCCACGAATTCAGTATTGGGTTAACCCTTATTCCGGAAAGATACTGGGAAGCAGCGCTGACAAAAATGGTGTTTTTGATTTCATGCAATTGATGTTCAGCTTGCATCGCTGGTTGTTGCTCGACAGAATTGAAGAACCACTTATCGGAGAATTACCAAACAAGAAGCTGGGTAGCTATATCAGCGGTACGGCAACAATATTATTTACACTGGGTGTGATTACTGGTATTATCATCTGGTTTCCTCAAAAAATTAAGAACTGGAAACAGGGTTTGAATATAAAATGGAATGCGAACTGGAAACGTGTGAATCATGATATTCATAACAGCCTGGGCTTCTACAGCTGTATATTTTTGTTTATGATGGGCATAACCGGTCCGCAATGGTCTTTCGAATGGTACAGAACCGGTCTGAGAAAGACATTAGGTACCTACCAAGCTCCAGATGCTCCTAAACCTGAAATGCCGAAATCAGACACCTCATACTTAAATGGAACAAAATCAGGGTCACTCACAGAATACATCAGATCTGTTGATAAGGTCCTTGATTATAGAGGTGATCTGACTATCACTATGCCAGCCGACTCTTCAGATGCAGTACTGGTTAACAAAACAAAAACAGGATTTTTTACTCCGGTTGCAGCAGATAAAATCTATCTGGATCAATATACATCGGCACTGATTATAGCTGAAGTATTTTCAGAAAAGCCTTTTAATGAACGGGTTTCGAACTCCATAAAAGCTTTACACGTGGGCGATGTTTATGGGAAGTTCTCTAAGATTATCTATTTTCTGGCCTGTTTAATTGCTACGAGTCTGCCAATTACAGGTACGCTGATCTGGATTAATAAGATGAAGAAAAATTAAAATTTCTTTAAGGGCCCTGAACGAGCCAAAGACTTAAACATTTTTTTTCAAAATTCACAGCCGGATTTTCTGACCAATTCATCTGCCTTTACTCAATTCAATGTTTTTACAAATTAAAATATTGTAAAAAATGTCAAATTTATTTGACATTTATATCAAATAAACTTTACATTTAGTAAAATAAAATTGACATGGAAAATTCACTTTTAATTCCGGGCAAATACAAGGTAGTTGGCTGGATAATTTTTATTCTGTTTGCGTGTTTGGGTTTGGCTACATTATATTGGGATTATA
>CAMCTU010000029.1 GCA_945878525.1 Sphingobacterium thalpophilum | reverse complement strand
CTCGCAACCGGAATATTCATTGCTTCACGATATTTTGCAACAGTTCTTCTTGCGATGTTGTAACCCTTTTCTTTGAGAATTTCAGTTAATTTCTCATCTGCAAGGGGGTGATGTTTATCTTCTTTAGCAATACACTCTTCCAAAATCTTTTTTACTTCTTTGTTAGAGACTTCCTCGCCGCTATCCATTTGTATAGCTTCAGAAAAGAATGATTTTAGCAGAAAGGTACCAAATTCAGTCTGTACATATTTTGAATTAGCCACCCGCGAAACTGTTGAAATATCCATACCAATTCGGTCGGCAATATCTTTCAAAATCATTGGCTTTAAATTCTTATCGTCACCACTCAGAAAGTACTCGTATTGATAATTCATAATGGCTTTCATAGTTTTAAGCAATGTTTGTTGCCTTTGCTTAATCGCATCGATGAACCATTTTGCTGAATCAAGCTTTTGTTTTACAAACTGAACTGCCTCCTTCAGTTTTTTGTCTTTCTCTGCCGTTTTATCATAATGTTCGAACATATCCTGATAAGAGCGACTCACCCTTAATTCTGGCGCATTTTTGGAATTCAATGTCAGGAATAAGATTCCATCATTATTACTGATATGAAAATCAGGTATAATCTGAAGTTGTTTAGAGGTAACTGCATTGGAATCGCCAGGTTTTGGATTGAGTTTAAGAATCTCATTCACTACTTCCTTGAGTTCTTCAGAATCCATATTCAAGGAACGTTCCAGCTTGTCGTAGTGTTTTTTTGTAAACTCATCCAAATAGTCTTCGACAACGATGATGGCTTTATGAACAACCGATGTATGATCTTTCCTCCTGAGCTGAATAAGTAAACACTCCTGAAGATCTCTTGCGCCAACTCCTGCCGGGTCAAAGGATTGAATTATTTTTAGAATTTCATCAACTTCTTCATTTGCTGCAAACACGTTTTGAGAAAATGCAAGATCATCTACTAATGAACTTATGGGTCTGCGTAGATATCCATCATCATCCAGACTGCCGATTAGTTGTTGTCCAATTCTGAAATCTTTGTCGGAGAGTGGTAAGAGATCCAATTGGATTTGTAAACTTTCGAAAAATGAATTTTGAACTGCTATAGGAATCTCTTTCCGGTCATCATCATCATCTCCGTTTTGTTCATATTTTGATCCGTAATCATTGATGTTATCGTCCTGAAGATAATCGTCAACATTAAATTCATCTAAACTTTCCTGAGAATCTTCCTGTTTGTAATGATCATCTTCAGGATCCTGGTCAGGATATTCCTCAACGGGCTCATTCATATTGGCAAGACTTAAATCTTCAAGTGCAGGATTATCTTCTAGTTCTTGTTTAATTCGAGTATCAAGTGAAACTGTTGGTACCTGTAATAATTTAATGAACTGTATCTGCTGCGGAGATAGTTTTTGAAGTAGTTTTTGTTGAAGGTTTTGTCTTAACATAGGGAATAGTCTCAGGCAAATTTACACAAATTCTGACGGATGAAATAGTCACCTTATAAATCTTATGGGAAAATAAGGATATTTTAAAGTGATTGTTTGAATTGTGAAAAATCAACCTTATATTTGCACTCTTGTTTTTTAGAGCAACAATAGATTAATAAGTCATGAAAAGAACATTCCAGCCTTCTCAAAGAAAAAGAAGAAATAAGCACGGGTTTAGAGAGCGCATGAGCAGTGCAAACGGAAGAAGAGTATTAGCATCAAGAAGAGCTAAAGGTAGAAAAAGACTATCTGTCTCTGACGAGCGTCGTCATAAAGCATAATTTTGATTGTGTTTTCGTAGCCTTACGAATTACGCAGATCAAGTTCTGTTTGTAAATCAGGCTAAATTACAGTCAAAATGTATAGTTTTAAAAAGGAAGAACGGTTATGTAATGTTAAGCTTATAGAAAAGCTCTTTACTGAAGGTTCTTCCTTTTTAGTTTATCCCTTTCGTATCGTCTGGCTTTCTGAAGTCAAAACCTCCTCAAATCCGGCGCAGGTTTTAATTAGTGTGCCAAAAAAGAGATTTAAGCGAGCAGTCGATAGAAACCTTATTAAGCGAAGATTACGTGAAGTTTATCGCCTAAATAAATCTGAACATCTTTTTCCATTCCTTATAAATAAGCCAGACAAACTTGTGTTAGGTATAACCTATATAGGTAAGGAAATAGGAGAATATGCATTTTTGGAAAAGAAGTTTAAAGATGTCATAGTTCGGTTAAAGAAATTATACCAGAACAGCCATGTTGAAAAGGATATTTAAATCGATATTTTCTTTATTCTTTTTATTTCTGATCTGGATTTACCAGAATTTTTTTTCGCCAATCCTTGGTAAATCATGCAGATTTAATCCAACCTGCTCTCATTATGGAATAGAAGCCATAAAGAAGTACGGCCCATTTAAGGGTGGCTGGCGTACAGTAAAGCGGATCGCTAAATGCCATCCATGGGGCGGAAGTGGTTATGACCCTGTTCCATAAATTTTTTATTTATCGATAAATTTGCTTCTTTGCAAAATGAATGATCATTTAATTTTACTCATTGAGACTGCTACAAGCTGTTGTTCAGTTGCATTGACTGAAAATGGGATAATTATTGGGTTCAGGGAAGCCAGCGAAAAGAATATACATGCCAGTCATATTACTCTGTTTATAGAGGAGTTAATGAATAATGCCGGTAAGAAGTATTCTGACCTAAATGCTGTTGCAGTAAGTAAGGGCCCAGGATCTTATACGGGACTTAGGATAGGGGTTTCAACCGCAAAGGGACTCTGCTATGCCCTTGATATTCCTTTGCTTGGAATCAACACACTTGAAGCCATGGCATCAGGTCTGCGGTCTCATATTGATTTAGCAGATTCCGATTTGTTGATTCCAATGATTGATGCCAGAAGAATGGAAGTCTATACCTGTATTTTTCAAAAAGATCTCAAGGTAATTGAATCAACAAATGCAAAGATTGTGGAAATTGATTCTTTTGACCAGTTTAAAAGTCATCAGCTTTTAATGTTTGGAGATGGTGCGGGAAAGTTCAAGGAATTATTTTCTGAACAATGTAATATTCGATTCATCGATTTTGAAAATTCAGCAAGGGATCTTAATCTTTTAGCCTGCAGGAAATTTTTGAACATGGAAACCGAAGATGTAGCTTATTTCGAACCATTTTACTTAAAAGAATTTGTGGTCACAGCCTCAACTAAAAGCTAGTTTGATTCTTTTTTTTCAACTATTCCTTTTAAGAATTTACCTATTGAATTTTTTCTTAATCCTGAGATTTTAGTGGCATTGGCCTGATGTTCTAAAATACGACCGAATTTTAAACCAAATCCCATATAGAATGAAGCACCGGTATAACTGCTTGAATAAGCTGCTGTACTTTTACTGAAGTTTTTTATCATTTCATAACTTTTGAAAAATTGATCACTGCCCATGTAGAATTCTACATTTGGAGTCTTGATCATATACTGTCCGCCTATTTGTAATATTCCGGTCGTGTTATAGGCAGCAGACGCACTTAGGACATGGTTTTTGATGTGGAAGTTATTGACCAATACCAAATCTCCACCATCATAGTACATATTTTTAGATAAAATAAGGTTGGGTTTATAATTACCAAAAGCCTTGCTGAGCATTAATTCAGCTCTGCCATTGATCATGCTTACATAGGATTTGTTTATCGATGAACTGCTTATGCGAGTATCAAGACTATCTGCAAGTCTATTGTCTGCACTTGAGTTTGAAGCATTCTCAATTAAAATTTGCCCGGTATCATAATCATATTCATAAGCTTCTTTGCTCCATCTTATAAATCCAAGATCCTTTACATTTCCTAATATCGACCAGCCATCTTTTAGCCTGTAAGATGCTCCGGCGGTAACTGACAGCCCAACATTTTTAAAGTTGGGTTTGATCATATCCCTTTGGAAAATATCAAATTTAAAACTGGATCTGAGCCGCCCTCTGACTGAAACATTAAACTGATCATTTATTTCGTCCATGTTTATTTCGGATTTATCTACTTTGAATGCGGTGTAGCTAATTCCACTAAGTAAACTGAACTTGGCTCCTATTGAAAAGCGCCTGGTATAGTTTTGCCGGTAAACAAAACTAAACTGATGGTAGGTTTGATTATATCCTTTTATATTTAAAGGGTCACTTAGTTGACTGGCATTGAATGCCCGATAATCATCGAAAATTGCAAATATTTCATTGGTGACACTGGCTCTTAAATCATTACGAATCTGCCAGCTAATACCCATTTCTTTGTATTTTTTTACAGCCTTCAAAATCCGAAACATCGCTATGTAATTATTTGAATTTAGGATAAGGGTATTCATTCGATTTTCTCCCAAAGTGATGTCCCTACCATTAAAT
Organism: Sphingobacterium thalpophilum; assembly: GCA_945878525.1. GTDB lineage: Bacteria > Bacteroidota > Bacteroidia > Sphingobacteriales > Sphingobacteriaceae > Daejeonella > Daejeonella thalpophilum_B. Next base: position 20,550 of record CAMCTU010000029.1, on the reverse strand, counting down.
ACCCCATCATAGAGTAGAGATTTAAAGGCAAGTCCTGCAGGTCCTGAGAATGTAGAATTAAGAGTGATTACGGGAATGAGAAAGTTAAACGCGAATCGACGACTGGTATCTACCTGATATGCCCTTTGAGACGGATTTTCAAAGCTATCGTATAAGGTTCTACTGTTGTATAGCGAATATTGCTGTGAATAGACTGGTTTAATTAATCCAAGTAACAAAAGGAATAAAATGGAATAATTTATTAAATCTTTTTTATTTCGGTTTAAAACCATTTTCCAATTAATTGTTTCCAATGCTATCTACGAATAAATCAGGCTCTGATGCAATATTAATATTTTTATAAGTGGTATAGAAATTTGTGAAAAAATACTCATTATTACTGATTAGCTGGTAAGATATTCCATAAAGATCCTTAAATCCACGGTTTTTACTTTTTAAAGTATCACTGTAACTGTTTTTTAGTGTGTTTCTAAGCAAAAACTCCGCATTATTTAAATACAACATAAACGAAACATTGCTTTGATCGGCAACTAACTGATCAAATTGAGTATATTCTTCGGTTTTATAGAGTAAGCGACCAGAATTGTAGTTGTTTAAATACCGTTGAATACTAGTTGGGGAATTGGCAAGTATAAGCAGATTATCTGTAATTGTAAAGAAAGGTTTAGAATACCTTTTCATTGGATCTCCAAAGTAATAATAGAATAGGTTGCTGTAATTCATTCTCCTTATCGCGGGAGAATAAAATGAACTCATTGGTTCAAGCAAAAACTGAAGTTTGCTTCCATCACTGACTTTTATTATGGCCAGACTTTCGGATGTTGAAAGGTGGAGGGTACTTATTTCCTTCGCCCACAATTTTACCATATCCTTGTTTGGGTTAATTCCGGTTTCAGACGCAATGGTCATTAGTTGTTTATTCAGTGTGTCAAGCTCTTTACGGGCTTCAAACATCAGATTTAGATCCTGTTTGTATTTTGTGTAATTTGAGATTCCATAAAATATTGAACTGGCGGTATTATAGGGTAATACAAGCTTGATAGTATTCTTCACGGGTTTTTGATTCAAAAAAACGGGGATAAAAGCATCTTTTTGGGAGGATAGCCTACTGATGCCATTGAACATCATTACATCGCTTTTGTAGTTCATCACCAGATTTGAATAGCCTGAAAAGCTTTCAAAAAGTTCTAAATTATCGCTTAATTTTCGTCTGAAAAATGGTTTTAGAAATCCGGGTTTATTATAGTTTATAAATAATTGAGCTAATGCATTTGCATCTTTATTCAGTCCGTTATTGATTTCCTTAATAAAAGCCGGATTGATTTTTGCTGATCTTCTGTCAATACTTCGTTTCAGAAGTTCAATTGAAAAACTACCTCTCAAAACACCTTTATCTATGTAAAGGTAAAATGGATATTTAAGGTCTGAATTATTTAGTTCCAGTACAGCAGCTGCTGTTTGCTGCCTGATACTTATTTTTTTGTCAGCAGGTTCTGATAATATATTTTGAAGTTCAGTGATTGAGAGATTTTGTTTTAACTGAATAGACCATAAAAAAAGAACACTATCCGTTTTAGATGCGTGAAAAGACAGAAATATTCTTTGTCCTTCAGTGTTTTCAATGAGTTCCTTCTTACTATGTAGAATTTCTTTTAGCCAGGCCAGTTCTACTTTATTTTGTGTGCCAATTATCGTATCAAAAACAGTATAATCTGTAAAGATTTCATACAGACTTTTGTCGTTCAGGTATTGAAAGATTACAGCTGCATCTGCAGGTATTTCCGAAAGTACACGGTCATTATTCCGGTTTTTTACATTTAAATTCGAAAAGTATAAATAAGCAAGAGAAATCACGCCAAAAACTAAAACTATTGTAATTCCTATTATTTTCTTCATCAAGAATGGCTTTTGGCAAATTTAATTTTTTTTTTCGCGGCAAGAGAATTGCAAACATGTTTGTTAATTTAGCAATCTAATTTAACAATATGAACAAACGACTAATTATTATCGCTTCAGTCTTTGGAATCCTTGCTGTTATTTTAGGAGCTTTCGGTGCTCACGCTTTAAAATCTCTTCTTGATCCGGCAAGCCTGGAGGTTTGGAAAACTGCTGTCAGTTATCAATTTTACCATACACTTGCCTTACTTTTCATTTCGCTACTGCCGGCAAGTGAGGGCAGGGCCGGAAATATTGCTGCATGGTTCTTTTCACTTGGAATTTTACTTTTTTCAGGTTCTTTATATCTTATTTCTACTAAGGAGATATTGAATATCAGTCAGCTTTCTGTGCTGGGACCACTCACTCCAGTTGGAGGCTTGTTTTTTATTCTGGGTTGGATCAGTCTGATTTCAATCGCAATGAAGAGTAAGTAATGCTTGAGTTTAATGAAACAAATGGCATTGAAAGGAAGACGCTTTTCATCGAGGTAGTTCTTCCATTAGCAATTCCTAAAACCTATACTTATCGGGTTCCATCAGAAATGACCGGAGCTGTTTCGATTGGGAAGCGTGTCATCGTTCAGTTTGGTCGTGCTAAGATTTATACTGCAATCGTCTATCAGGTATCTGAAAATCCTCCGGAACTTTACGAAGCTAAATATATCATTGATATACTTGATGATGAACCCATTGTAAATGAGTTTCAGTTGAAATTGTGGAAGTGGATGTCTGATTATTATCTCTGCCATATCGGTGAAGTGATGCAGGCTGCACTACCTTCAGCTCTCAAACTGGCGAGTGAAACCCGTATCATCCTCAACCATTCAACCGATTTTGATAAGTCAGAACTTTCCGATAAAGAGTTTCTGATTATTGATGCTCTTGATATTCATTCAGAACTTAGGGTAAGCGATATCAGTAAATTACTCGGACAAAAAACGGTCTTTCCCATATTGAGAGCTCTTTTTGAGAAGAATATCATCATAATATCTGAAGAAATTTCTGAAAAGTTTAAACCTAAAAAGAAATCATTTATTAGTCTGCATCCCCAGTATAAAGACTCTGAAAACCGAAGGGCTTTGTTCGAAATTCTTGAACGTGCTCCAAAACAACTGGAACTTTTATTGGCTTATTTTAAGCTAGAAAAGCAGCAAACAGAAATTTCTAAACCCGAACTGCTGGAAATTAGCGGCAGTGGACCAGCTGCATTAAAAACGCTGATTGATAAGGGGATTTTTGTGCAGGAGGATAAAGTGGTGAGTCGATTTAGTGCCGAAGAACTTGAAATGCTACATGATTTTGAGTTGAATGATGCCCAGGAGATTGCATTGGCTGAGATCAACGAACAGCTGAAAGTGAAGGAAGTGGTTCTGCTTTATGGTGAAACATCTTCAGGCAAAACACAAATCTATATCCGTCTGATAGAACAAATGTTAAAGGAAGAGAAACAGACCTTATATCTCTTGCCGGAGATTGCCTTAACTACCCAGGTTATTGAACGCCTGCGTGAACATTTTGGAGGTCAGATTGGAGTTTACCATTCCCGTTTTAACGATAATGAACGCGCAGAGGTTTGGCAGAAAGTTTTAAAGGGGGAGTATAAAATGATTCTTGGTGCACGATCGTCTATATTCCTTCCTTTTAAAGATCTGGGTTTAATTATTGTTGATGAGGAACATGAATCTTCTTACAAACAATATGATCCTGCTCCGCGTTATCATGCCCGGGATACTGCCATCTATCTTTCGCACCTGCATGGGGCAAAGATAATTTTGGGCTCTGCAACGCCAAGTTTGGAAAGTTTTTACAATGCTAAGATCAGCAAATATGGTTTTATAACCTTAAAGGGGAGATATGGGGGAGTGAAATCGCCGCTGATTGAAGTGGTGAGCATTACTGAAGAAACCAAACGGAAAACCATGCAATCGCATTTTACCACAGTACTTGTTAATGAGATCAAAGTAGCATTATCCCGTAAGGAACAGGTAATTCTTTTTCAGAACCGTCGTGGATACACGCCGGTTTTACTTTGTACTACCTGCGGATATACTCCCAAATGCATTAACTGTGATGTTAGTCTTACTTTTCATAAAAGCAGTGCGAAACTCCATTGCCACTATTGTGGATACAAACAGGATTTGCTTCAGGCCTGTCCGGCTTGTGGTTCAACCAGAATTGAACAAAAGGGCTTTGGTACCGAAAAGATTGAAGATGAATTGCAACGGATCTTTTTGGATGCTAAAATAGCCCGTATGGATCTTGATTCCACCCGTACCAGGAACAGCTTTCAGATTCTCCTGAATGATTTTGAAGAGGGTAAAATTGATATTTTGGTGGGTACACAAATGGTAGCCAAAGGATTGGATTTTGGGAATGTAAGTACCATCGGGATTATCAGTGCCGATAGTATGTTAAATTATCCTGATTTTAGAGCATTTGAGCGCAGTTTTCAAATGCTGGCCCAAGTTTCCGGACGTGCAGGAAGAAGAGCTAAACAAGGAAAAGTTATTATTCAGGCCTATGATACCAGCCATCGAATCATCAGTCAGGTGATCCGAGGCGATTATGAGGAAATGTTCAATACCGAAATCCTTGAGCGAAGAAATTTCCATTATCCACCGCTTTACCGCTTAATTCAACTTGATGTAAAGCATAAGGATCTTCACAAACTCAGCTTTATTTCTGATTCTCTGGCCAAAGTATTGAGATCACAGTTTGGCGACCGGGTTTTAGGTCCTGAGGCTCCTCTGATCAGTCGTATTAGGAACTATTATATTCAGACTATTTTAATCAAAGTTGAAAGAGAGGGTGTTTCTGTCCGAAAGATCAAGGAAGCTTTACTGAATATTCTTAGGAACTTCGATTCACAGCCTTCAAATAAGGGTGTTTACATTCATATCGATGTTGATCCTTATTAAAACTATTCCTTTAATTATTCTCAATTTTATTTTCAAAAGCTGCCTTCATAAGATTATTTTTGAATTGTAATGGCACATAAATTAGTTGATAACTACCGTGAAAAGGGAGCCCGTAAGAAATTGGTCGAATTACTCAGAGAGAAAGGTATTGCCGATGAAAAAGTATTAAAAGCGATAGGGAAAGTCCCGAGACATTATTTTTTTGACGAAACATTCTGGACCCAGGCCTATAAGGATATTGCATTTCCAATTGGCGACGGACAAACCATATCTCAACCGTATACTGTAGCGTACCAGACTGAACTTTTAAATATCAAACCCGGTGATAAGGTACTTGAGATTGGCACAGGCTCAGGCTATCAAACTTGTATTCTTTTGGAGCTTGGTGCTAAAGTATTCACCATCGAACGCCAGGAAAATCTGTACAAACGTACCAGCCAGGTTTTGCCGCATATAGGCTATCATGCTGAATTCTATTATGGCGATGGGTCAAAAGGAATTGCCGAACATGCCCCATTCGATAAAATAATTGTTACTGCCGGAGCCCCTATGGTACCTGAAATTATGCTTAAGCAATTAAAAATTGGAGGTATTCTGGTTATCCCTGTCGGGGATGAGAATTCCCAAAAAATGATAACCGTAATCAGAGTAAGTGAAAAGGACTATGAGCGGATCTCATTGGATACATTTAGGTTTGTGCCGCTGGTAGGGGAAAAAGCGTGGTGATTAATGGACAGTTGACTCCCGATACTATCGGGGTGACAGATGACAATTGGTAGTCCTTAATTCGTAATTGATATATAACAGACAACAGACAACAGATAACAAATAACCAGTTATCGCTTCATCGCTCTACTCATTTCCAATTTTGCATCCCGATCCTTCAGGGTTTCGCGCTTATCGTAGATCTTTTTACCCTGTGCTAAGCCGATCTCAAGTTTTGCAAAACCTCGCTCTGATGTGAAAATCTTTAAGGGGATAATGGTAAAACCTTTTTCTTCAATTTTTGTCCGGAGTTTCGAAATTTCCTTTTTGTTTAACAATAATACCCTGTCTCGTTTAGCTTCATGGTTGTAAAAAGAACCATGAGAATATTCAGCGATTTGCATATTCCTCACATAAAGATTCCCGTCAAAAAAGGTGCAGAAAGCATCATTAATATCAGCCTTACCCTCACGAATTGATTTTATTTCAGTGCCAAGCAGTTTCATTCCAGCTGTGTAGGTTTCAAGTATGTGATACTCGAAATACGCCCGCTTATTCTTGATATTTATTCCACCCGACATGACCGCAAATATCCGAAAGAAAATCCATAACCGGAACAATCATATTTTATCAATTATTTACATATTTTAGCCCACAGTGATAATTTTTAGTTTACGTGTATTTATTTTTTTTAATAACAAAAATTGATCAATGAGGCTGTTTACCCTTTTATTTTTATTATACGGATTTGGTTTAAACGCAAATGCACAGAATTCAACACTAAATGGTGTGGTTCGTTCAGGTCTGAATGCTGTTGAATATGCATCAGTAAGGATTATTGATACTAAAATTGGATCGAAAAGCGACTCATTGGGAAAGTATTCAATCACTGGTCTTAAACCCGGTAAATATGCTGTCAGTTTTACTGCAATAGGTTATATCTCCTACAAGGCTGAGATTGTTCTCCGGGAAAATGAAAGCCTTATCTTAAATGTTGATCTGAAGGAGTCTGGTTCAGCCATTCAAGAATTTGTAGTAACAGGAACCATGAAAGAGGTGAGCCGACTCGCAAGTCCAGTTCCTGTTGAAGTATATAGCCCTGCTTTCTTCAGGAAGAATCCAACGCCCTCCATCTTTGATGCTTTACAGAATATCAATGGCGTCAGGCCACAACTGAACTGCAATATTTGTAACACCGGTGATATACACATCAATGGACTTGAGGGTCCCTATACGATGATTCTGATCGATGGTATGCCTATAGTCAGCGGACTTTCATCAGTTTACGGACTTTCGGGTATCCCAAATGCATTGATTGAGCGTGTAGAGATTGTCAAAGGACCTGCTTCATCGCTTTATGGTTCGGAAGCGGTTGGTGGTTTAATTAATATAATCACTAAAAAACCTCAGAATGCCGCTGCATTTTCCGGAGATATTTTCTCAACTTCCTGGGGAGAATTAAATACTGATTTGGGATTTAAGTTCAAGGCTGGTAAAACTGCTGAAGTATTGACGGGCGTTAATTATTTTAAATATGGAAACCGGATTGATAACAATAATGACATCTTTACCGATGTAACCCTTCAGGACAGGATTTCAGTGTTTCAGAAATGGAATTTTAACAGAAAGGAAAACCGGCAGTTCAGTCTGGCGGCGCGATACAATTATGAAGACCGCTGGGGTGGTGATGTTACATGGGATAAGTCTTACCGGGGAGGTACTGAACGATACGGAGAGAGTATTTATACCAACAGATGGGAGCTACTGGGAACTTATCAGCTTCCTATAAAAGAACCTGTCATGTTTTCCTGGTCTTTAAATGACCATGATCAGAATTCAGTTTATGGGAATACTATTTATCAAGCCAGGCAAAAAGTTGCATTCGGACAGTTAAGCTGGGATAAAAAAATAAAAAATCATGATTTGCTTTTTGGTTCTGCCATGAGGTATACCTTTTATGACGATAACACCCCGGCAACAGCTTTACCCAACGGACTAAATAATACAGAGAGGGTATGGCTTCCGGGAATCTTTGTGCAGGATGAAATCGCCCTGGCCGAAAAGCATAAACTTTTGCTGGGAATACGATACGACTATAACTCCAATCACGGAAATATTCTAACTCCAAGATTTGCATACAAATGGATATTTAATGAGAATAATATTCTTCGCTTAAATGCAGGTACTGGTTTTAGGGTGGTCAGTTTGTTTACCGAAGAACATGCAGCTTTGACGGGCTCAAGGGAAGTTGTGATAACCGAACAGCTCAAACCAGAAAGAAGTTATAACGCTAATCTTAATTTTATTAAGAAAATTTATTTTGATAGCGGCACTTTTATAGGTATTGATGCCTCTGCCTGGTATACACATTTTAATAACCAGATCATACCCGATTATTTTAGCAATCCCAACCAGATTATCTACAGTAATTTAAAAGGTTATGCAGTATCACGCGGTTTAAGTGCCAATTTTGATTTGACATTTGCAAACGGACTTAAGGTTATTGCCGGAACTTCCCTGCTGGATGTGTTTTCGAAAAATGAAACCTTAGATAGGAGGATCAGGCCTTTTCTCAATGAAAAATGGTCGGGTACCTGGGGGATTTCCTATAAGCTGGAGAATTTGAATCTGGGTCTGGATTATACAGGGAATATCTATGGCTCTATGCTTCTGCCACGTTTAAGCGAATTGGATCCCCGAAGTGAAGAATCACCGGTATGGAGCCTCCAAAATATACAATTTACCTTTACAGGCTTGAAAAAGATCGAACTTTATGGAGGTGTAAAAAATTTACTGAACTGGACACCAGGTAAAAATGAGCCATTTTTAATTGCACGCGGTAATGATCCTTTTGATAGGGAAGTACAAACCGATGCTTCCGGAAATGTAGTTCCCAGTCCGGCAAACCCATATGCTTTAACATTCGACCCGGGTTATGTTTATGCCCCCAATCAGGGGATCAGGGGATTTATGGGTGTGCGTTTAATCATCAAATGAGATGCGAAGGATATTGATCGTATCCATAGTTATCCTGATCATGGTTGCAGATCTGCAGGCACAGAATCGCATTGTAAAATTTGAAGAAATCAATGTTTTGCAGCAAAATGATCCTAAACCAATAGTAGTGCTGATCATGACAAGCTGGTGCAAATACTGTCATGCAATGAAAAACACCATGACTAAGGATAAAAGTGTGGCCGCACTATTAAATGAGAAATTTTATACTGTATTTCTTGATGCAGAGGATAAGAATGATATAATGTTTGCTGGCAGAAATTTTAAACATAGAGCTAGACTGCATGACCTTGCCAGAGCACTTGGTACAGTCAATGGTCAGATTTCCTATCCCACAATTACTGTTCTTAATGTTCAAAATGAGATCATTTACCAGCACGATGGATTCCTGTCACCACGCGCTATGTTTTCAATTCTCGAAAAAGTATCAAAAAACTAACCGTTATATTTTTTTCTGACAAAAGCTTTTTTCTAACATCTCACATCTCATCCCTCAGACCTCATCCCTCAGCCTTCAGTCCTCATCCCTCTAACCCCATCTCCCATCTCACTTAACAATCATAATCGTAATATTCACATTATGCCTGACTGCATCTACCGTGGTGCCAAAAATCAGATCACTGATTCCCTTGTGCCCATGAGCACCCATCACCAGCAGGTCCATGTTTCTCGCTTTCACTAGTTCTGATATTGATTTTGCTGCAATTCCATAACCAATTTCGATATGAGCCCGATAGCCTAGATCCTTTAGATTTTGCTGATATTTTTCAAGATTATCAGTATCACTTTGTGTTTCATGATCAAGTACTTTCTCTCCATGAAATCTTGCTGCGGCGGTCTCAACGATATGAATCAGGTAATAGTCCGCATTCTTCCCACCCTGTAGCAACGCATGGCGAAAAGTATTTCTGTCATTCCTTGAAAAATCAACAGTAATGCCAATCTTTTTATACTCCACATGTTCCAGTTCTCCGATTTCAAGAGCTTCTCCATGCGGAACATTGGATAATTGGCGTTCATGTTTTCTGAAAAAAGGCATCAGAAATACATAAAGCAATAATACGCCAATGGCTATGGCTAGAGGTATTACCAGTAAATAGATATACCAGACACTGATTGTGGCACTACTGATCCAGTTGCTAATTTCCTCAATTACCAGCTGAACATTCAGACTTACAATGATAAGAGCCGATAGCCAAGCCAATATTTTCACCCAGGTTTTGATTGTATATTCCTTCATTTTTTCCCTGTCGGAATTAAAATGAATTAATGGAATTACTGCAAAACCCAGTTGTAAGCTCAATAGTACCTGACTTAATATGAGTAGACCACCTAAAGCATCCTCCCCAAAGAAAATTATAGTAAAGAAGGCAGGGAGTATTGCCAGTAAACGGGTTAACAATCTCCTGATCCAGGGTTGTATTCTTAAATTCAGATGTCCTTCCATAATAATCTGGCCTGCCAGTGTTCCTGTAATTGTTGAACTCTGACCGGATGCGATCAGGGCAATTGCAAACAGGGTAGGGGCAACTGAGCCGAATATATTATTCAATAATTTATAGGCATCCTTTATCTCGGCAACTTCAAATAAACCGTTTTTATAAAAGGCAGTCGCGGCAAGTATAAGAATAGCGGCATTCACAAAAAATGCAAGATTTAAGGCAATGGTTGTATCGATCAGGTTATATTTTAGTGAGTCTTTTATTCCTTTGGCTGTACGTTCAATTTTCCTGGTTTGTACCAGGGAAGAATGCAGATACAAATTATGGGGCATTACTGTTGCCCCAATTATTCCAATAGCTATGTAAAGTGCATTTCCTGATAATAAGGAAGGAGCAAACCCACTTAAAACCTCTGCCATGGCGGGCTTCACAATGAACATTTCTGTTAGGAACGAAATCCCGACTATAAATACCATTGATACGATAAAAACTTCCATTATTCGCATTCCCTTACTCATCAGGAAAAGAAGTAAAAATGTGTCGAGAATTGTAATTGATATTCCCCAGATAAGCGGAAGTCCGAAAAGCAGATTCAATCCAATCGCCATTCCAATGATCTCGGCAAGATCACAGGCTATGATGGCGATTTGTGCCAAAATGTATAGCGGATAATTGATATAGGAGGGATAAGTATTTCTGGATGCCTGTGCCAGATCCAATCCCCGGACAATTCCCAGGCGGGCGCTAAGCGATTGAAGTAATAATGCCATCAGGTTTGACATCAGCAGGACCCAGATGAGCTTATATCCAAATTGGCTGCCTCCTGCTATATCAGTTGCCCAATTACCCGGATCCATATACCCGACGCTGACGAGATAAGCCGGACCGATAAAGGCCATTAGTTTACGCCATCCGGTTTTTCCGGATGTAATTACCGAACCATGAACCTCGCTTAGCGACTCTGCATTAGTAAGACTCATAGTATCACCAATATGTTTTTAGCTACCTCACGACTAATGGTTCGATCGGTATTTTGATTGACTTTGAGCATAATCGAACCGTCAAACTCGATCAGTTCTGTAATCATTATTTTTGTACCTAAGGTTAATCCCAGCTTTTCAAGCAGCTTGAGGAATACTGAACTGTGTTCACTTAGCCCTGAAACAGTGCCGCTCTCACCAGATTTCATTTCAGAAATCTTAACCAGTTTTTTATGCTTTATCAATCCTGACCTGTCGGGAATCGGGTCGCCATGTGGGTCGGCTGTAGGATTTCCGAGAAAGTCATCCAAACGGTTTATCAGAGTTTCAGAGTTGATATGCTCCAGCTCTTCTGCAATATCATGGACCTCATCCCATTTAAATCCAAGCTTCTCCACTAAAAAAACTTCCCATAAACGGTGCTTTCTTATTATATACACTGCAGCATTAAGTCCGGTACTACTTAAGGTAACACCCTGATATTTTATGTAATTGATGAGCTTTTTTTCGGATAGTTTTTTCAGCATGTCAGTAACTGAAGCGGCCTTGGTATTGGTCATTTCAGCAATCTGGTTTGTGCTGACTGCCATCTGATTTCCTTCACTCAGGTGATAAATAGCTTTGAGATAGTTTTCTTCTGTAAATGAATGCATAAGCTAAAAATTAAACAAATCTAATATTTTATTTAGATTAATCTAAAAATTTTATGTAAAATATATGCAAATTTTACGGTGTGATTTTAAAATAAAATTTGGTTAGTTCTTTTTATACTTTATTTTTGTTCTATATATGGCAATAGAACTGGATAAAATAGATTTAAGAATCCTTAAGATTCTTCAGGAAAACGGTAGAATTACAAATTTACAACTTTCCCATGAAGTAGGTTTGTCTCCTGCTCCAACCCTTGAGCGCGTCAGAAAGTTAGAGCAAGCGCGTTATATCAAGAGCTATCATGCTTTGGTTGATGAAGAATTGCTTGGATTAGGGATAAAGACCTTTATTCAGATACAGCTTGATTTTCATAAAAATAATACCATTCAGGTTTTTCTGGAGGAAATTGCTGCCATTAAGGAAATTACAGAATGTCATCATGTAACCGGTCAATGTGATTTTTTACTTAAGGCTTATGTAAAGGATATTAAGTCATACGAACGCCTGATTATGGACAAAATCAGCAAAATCAGCGTGGTTAAAACATTTCAAACCATGATGATCATGTCAACGAATAAGAAGGAGCCGGCGGTGCCTTTGGAATACTAATTAGCTAATTAGATAATTAGGAAATTAGCAAATGGGCAAGGCGCCTGGATTTGGTAATTGATTATGTAATAGCCCATTTTATACAACAACATTTCATTAATTAATTTTTAATTTGTACAATCTCCAATTTGCTAATTTGCTCATTCCCTCATTTGCTCATTTTCTAATTTACCCCAATCAACCCCCTTCCCTCCATTCTTCTCCAGGTATTCATTAGTCAAAATAAAGTGATTACAGCCAAAAAAACCATTGTAAGCCGAAAATGGTGAGGGATGTGCCGCCATAAATATCTGATGTTTGTTATGGTCAATTAATCTGGCTTTGGCTTGTGCATATTTACCCCATAACAGAAAAACAATCCCTGACTTTTTCTCTGAAAGTATTTGAATTACCCGATCGGTAAACATTTCCCATCCCTGATTTTGGTGAGAGCCAGGCATAGAAGCTTCCACGGTTAAGGTTGCATTCAGTAATAATACTCCTTGGTCTGCCCATGAACTTAAGTCGCCATGTTTTGGAATCTGAAAGTCTTTGTATTCTGCCTGCAGCTCTTTGAAAATGTTTTGCAGCGAGGGTGGAATTTGTACCCCCTTTTGCACAGAAAAAGACAATCCATGTGCCTGATTGGCGCCATGATAAGGATCCTGACCAATGATCACAACCTTTACCTTATCAAATGGAGTATGAGCAAAGGCATTAAAAATCAAATTATTTCCCGGATATATAATTCTTCCTTGATCCTGTTGGGATTGCAGAAAAGAGCGAAGTTTTTTCATGTAATCTTTCTCAAATTCTCCTTTTAATACTCCTTTCCAGCTTTCTTCCAGTTTTAAAGACATAATTTCTCAGATAGATATTGGTTAAACGCTCAAATAAATGGATATTTGTATCAAATTTAAGAGATAACAAGACAATGCCTAATTTCATAAGATTGATAATTGCAGCAATAGTATTGGGTGCATCGGTAACATTAATGGTTTTTGGTTTTTGGGGATGGGGGATTCCTTTGGTTTTTGTTTCCATTCTGGTAGCGGTGACCTATTTTTATCATGAGAAAATGTTGATTGCTCAGTATTTTCTGCGTAAAGATGATATGGATAAAGCAGGTGTGTGGCTCAAAGGAATTTCGAATTATGAAACTCAGCTATTCAAAGGGCAGCATGGCTATTATAACCTTTTAATCGGATTGATCGAATCGCGTAAGGCACCGCTACAGTCTGAAAAGTATTTCAAAAGAGCTATTAGTTTGGGCATGACCATGGATCATAACATTGCCCTGGCCAAGTTGAGTCTGGCAGGTATCGCAATGGCAAAGAGAAATAAACGGGAAGCTACTGTTTATCTTCAGGAAGCCAAAAAGGCTGATAAGAATAAATTGCTTGCTGAGCAGATAAAAATGATGAAAGATCAGATGGGACAAATGGATCGCACGGTACAGCAACGCAATTTCCGCCAACCATTTTAAAATTTTATTTGTCTCTTAGGTTGTCAAAGCGAATGGAGAAGTCGCTGCATGTAAGCGGACTCCCTACAAATTCATTTTCATCGTAATTTCTCTTCGAACTGAAGAAGTATTGCTCTGATTGAATCCGTTTTAAAAGTTGATGAATGAAAGACAAATCATAATCTTCTTTGTTCAGTTTGATCAGGTATTCCTGTTCAGTGATTTCCAGACTTGAATTTTTCATGATGGTATGTTAATTATTAGAACAACAAAAGTAACGAAGGCCTATCTGCAATCAGCAAATAGGCCTTTATGTTTTTGTTATGATTATGTTAACCGAACCATTCCATTACAATCTCTTTCGAAGGCATCGAAATTTCCAGTTTCATTTTTTTACGCATTCCACCAAGATCGTTGAATACCTTATTCGGATTACCCGCCTTAAGTTCTTCAACTGTTTTAAAGCCCATTTTATTTAAAACAGGCACCCATTCAGCAGGTATCCCAATGGCAATAAAATCATCAGCTGAGGCTATTTTAGCTTTTTTCTCAGGTCTCATCTGAGGGAAGAACAAAACCTCCTGTATCGTGCTTTGGTCAGTCATTAACATAACCAAACGATCAATTCCAATCCCAAGTCCGGAGGTTGGTGGCATACCATACTCCAATGCTCTCAGAAAATCATCATCCATGGCCATAGCCTCCTCATCACCTCGGCCTGCAAGCAAAAGCTGATCTTCAAAGCGCTCACGCTGATCAATCGGATCATTCAATTCTGTGTATGCATTGGCAATCTCTTTACCCATTACAAACAGCTCAAAACGCTCAACTAAACCTTCCTTACTCCGGTGTTTTTTGGCAAGTGGAGTCATTTCAATCGGGTAATCGGTAATATAAGTTGGCTGAATCAGATGTTCTTCAACCTTTTCGCTAAAAATTTCATCGATCAGTTTCCCCCTGCCCATACTTGCATCAATCTGTATATTCAGTTTCTTACAGGTATGGCGTAATTCATCCTCGTTCATTTTCGAAACATCAATACCGGTAAACTTTTCAATAGACTCATACATAGAAAGCTTCTCATAAGGACCGGCAAAGTCAATTTCATGCTCAGCAACCTTAATTGTTGATTTTCCATGAACTGCCAAAGCTACTTTTTCAAGGCATTCTTCCACCATGGCCATCATCCAGATATAATCTTTGTAGGCAACATAGATTTCCATTGAGGTGAATTCCGGGTTATGGGTGCGATCCATTCCTTCATTCCTGAACATCTTTCCGAATTCATAAACGCCATCAAAGCCGGCAACAATCAGTCTTTTCAGATATAATTCATTCGCAATCCGCAGGTACAGCGGCATGTCCAGTGTATTGTGGTGGGTATTGAACGGACGTGCAGCAGCACCACCATGTATTGGTTGAAGTATTGGTGTCTCTACTTCCATCCATCCATGATCATCAAAATAAGATCGCATGGTATTGATTACTTTAGATCTTTTGATAAAAATCTGTTTGAAATCAGGGTTTACAGTCAGGTCTACGTAACGTTGCCTGTAACGCATTTCCGGATCAGTAAAGCCATCATAGATATTCCCATCATCATCACGCTTTACAATTGGAAGAGGTTTGAGTGATTTAGAAAGAATCTTCATCTCACTTACATGAATTGAAATTTCCCCTGTCTTGGTTGTAAAAACATATCCGTTTACACCTACAAAATCACCAATATCAAGTAGTTTTTTAAAAACAGTATTGTAGAGGGTTTTATCTTCTCCCGGACAAATCTCATCGCGGTTGATATAAGCCTGTATCCTGCCCGTAGAATCCTGCAACTCGGCAAAGGAAGCACTTCCCATTATTCTGCGGCTCATGATGCGACCGGCAAAACAAATGTTCTTATAAGAGGTCTTATCCCGCTCGTAATTGGTTATGATGTCCAGTGCATTGACATTTACTTCAAACGCTTCCGGTGGGTATGGGTCAATGCCCAGTTTACGTAGCTCTGTTAGGGCTTCCCGGCGTAAAATCTCCAGTTCAGATAATCCGATGCTCATTAATTTAAAATTTCTGCAAAAATAGGATTTTCAGGGCAAAAATGCGAAGGAAGCCTGTCTTCAGGAAAACAAAGTCAAAAGAGGTACAATTTCCCAAAGAAAATTGAATTGTCCTTTAGCTTTAAGCTTTCTGCTTTTAGCTTTAATCCGCCTCCGTTTCCTGAAGATACATCTCACTTATATCTTCAGAATACTTGTTCTCGATTACCTTTCGTTTGGCTTTCAAGGTTGGGGTAATTTCGCCCTCTTCAATACTGAATGGATTTCGTTTCACAAGGAAGGATTTCATTCTTTCGAATTTGGCTAATTCAGATGAATACTTGCGGATATCCTCATTCAGCCAGTCTAGTATTTTTTGATCCCGAATAAAGGAATCTTTTTCCTGAAAGAATTCTTCATCTAAGTGGAAGGTTTCCTGTAACACTTCTTTCGAAGGGATTAAAATGGCAGTAATGTATTCACGTTTATCCCCAATCAGGAAAATCTGTTCGATCTTAGAACTTTTTAAGTAAGTATTTTCAACAGGGGTAGGATAAATATTTTTTCCATAAGCATTCACCAGCATGTTTTTGATCCTGTCTGTTATCTGCAAATTACCTTTGTAATAACGGCCAATATCCCCGGTATGAAACCATCCATCCTGATCAATTACTTCAGCAGTTTCTACAGGTTTATTCCAGTAGCCCTTCATTACGCAATGACCTCTGACAATAATTTCACCTTCAGGGCATTCAAAATTTTCATCAAATGTATGGTGTGTCTGAATGGTCAATATCTTTTTACTATCCACATCCTGTATCGCCACTTCAATTCCTGGAATTATGCGGCCAACAGTTCCATACACCTGACGGTGATATTCTGTCACAGACATAACAGGTGATGTTTCTGTGAGTCCGAAGCCCTCCAGAATCTTTATTCCCAGATTGCCAAAGAACTCTCCAACATTTTTGGGCAATGCTGCTCCACCTGAAAGCATGAACTTTAAACGGCCACCAGTTTTTTCTTTTATTTTACTGAATACAAGCTTTTCTGCAATGGCTTTCTGCATACTCAAAGTCGGACCAGGGGTTTTACCTGCTTCCTGTTTTTCGCGATAGATTTTACCGGTCTCAATTGACCAAAGAAAAATTTTAGATTTTAATCCGCCAGCTGAGGTACCATTCTTCATCGCCTTGTCGTGAATTCGTTCCAATAAGCGGGGAACACAGCTCATGATCGTTGGCTTTACCTCTGCCATATTCTTGGCCAATAATTCAAGGCTTTGAGCAAAGGCAATTTTACTTCCTACTGCACAACACACATGATAGGTAGCAGTACGTTCGAAAACATGGGATAGAGGCAAGAAAGATAGGAATAAATCATTTTCATTGATCACAGGAATCTGCTCCAAGCAAACCTTTACATTCTGTACAAAGTTGGAATGAGTTAGCATCACACCTTTTGGAATTCCTGTGGTACCTGAAGTATAGATCAGGGATGTAAGGTCGCCCGGCAATATGGCTGCTCTGGCTTCTTCAATTTTTTTTCCTTGTTTCTCCAGAGCAATTTTCCCTTCTTCAATTAAATTGTTTAGACTGATAACACCAGAATTTAAGCCATTTTCGGGAAGGTATTTTTCATAATCATCAAATACAGGGATTATACGCTGTAATTCAGGACAATTATTGGCAATTCTGATTAATTTCCGGAAAAGAAAAGGATTCCCTACCAGAATTGTTTTGGCCCCTGAATCATTTAATATGTATTCAATTTCGGATTCTGAAAGGGTCGGATAGACTGAAACATTAACTGCACCAATTTGCTGAACACCCTGATCATATAGCACCCAGTCCACAGAATTTTCGATAATCAGTGCAAGTCTGTCACCTTTATTAATCCCTATCTCAAGAAAGTAGGCAGAGATAGCATCAGCAGAATCAAGAACCTGTTTATAACTGATTTCTAACCAGGCCTCTTTAACCTTATGCATTAAAAAGGTTGTGTTCTCGTTGTGAACGTAGCCAACCACATTCCGAAGCAAATCAGGAACTGTGGTTGACTCTGTGATTGGATTCATTTTAATTATTTTAGGAATTTTTTAATTAACAAGTATAACAGATTAGCAGTAAAAATGCAAAAGGCCCTAAAAAGGGCCTTTTGCATTGATATACAATTTGTTACGAATCAACAGATTCCAAAATTTATAATTAAACAGAAAAACTTTCCCCGCAACCGCAGGTTCTTGATGCATTTGGATTATGAAAATTGAATCCCTTACCATTTAACCCATCCGAAAAATCAAGTTCAGTGCCTGCCAGATATAAAAAAGATTTCATATCCAATGCCAGACGGATACCCTGATCCTCAAAGAACTGATCACCTGGTTTTTCTTCATTATCGAAGTCCATTTTGTAAGATAAACCCGAACATCCTCCTCCCTGAACAGAAACACGTAGAAAATAGCCTGTATCAAGACCATTTTCCACCATAAGTTCTTCAACTTTGCTTTTGGCTTTATCTGTAACTGTTACCATGTTATTTCTCTAATATCCTCAATAACCCTTGATCAGGTTTATTGTGTTTAGTGATGAGATTTAGCTGATTCTAATGCTTCCATTCCGTTTTTAACGCGGTAATCATTAATTGCTGCTTTGATAGCATCTTCTGCCAGAACAGAACAATGAATTTTTACCGGTGGAAGAGCAAGTTCTTCAACAATATCCATGTTGTCAATTTTCATTGCATCATCAATAGATTTTCCTTTCAACCATTCAGTTGCAAGTGAAGAAGACGCAATTGCCGATCCGCAACCAAATGTCTTGAATTTAGCATCAGTAATCATATGATTATCGTCAACCTCAATCTGAAGACGCATCACGTCGCCGCATTCAGGTGCACCAACCAGTCCGGTTCCTACTTTAGAACTGCTTTTATCAAGCGTACCAACGTTACGTGGGTGGGTATAATGATCAATTACTTTTTCTGAGTATGCCATAATATATTGATTTGAAAATTTGAAAATTTGATAGTTTGATAGTTTGAAGATGATTGATTTAAGTTTTATGGAATTTGAGGACCATTTTCAAATTATAAAATTAGTTTAGTGTTCTGCCCACTCAATCTTATCCAGATCAATTCCTTCTTTAAACATTTCCCAAAGTGGAGAAAGGTCGCGAAGATGATTAACCGCATGTTTGGTTTGCTTAATCGCAAAATCTACCTCTTCTTCCGTTGTAAAACGACCAAGTCCGAACCGTATCGAAGAATGAGCCAAATCATCCGATAAACCAAGACTCTTTAATACGTAGGAAGGCTCTAGAGAAGCCGAAGTACAGGCCGATCCTGAAGAAACCGCCAAATCTTTCATCGCCATCATCAAGCCTTCACCCTCAACATACTTGAAAGATATATTAGCTACATGAGGTAAACGGTGTTCTACATTTCCATTCACATAGCTTTCTTCGAGTTCGGTAAGTGAAGTTTGTAATTTATCGCGAAGTTTAGATAAGCGTTTTGCATCCTCATCCATTTCCAGACGACATAATTCGCAAGCTTTACCTAATCCAACAATTCCAGGTACGTTTAAAGTTCCTGAACGCATTCCTCTCTCATGACCACCGCCATCCATTTGTGCGGTTACTTTAACCCTTGGATTTTTACGGCGAACATATAATGCTCCAACACCTTTAGGTCCGTACATTTTATGGGCAGTAAATGCCATTAGATCTATTCCATCAGCATTGACATCCACCGGAATTTTACCAACGGTCTGTGTTGAGTCGGACATGTACAATGCGCCATATTTGTGAGCGATTGCAGAAATCTCCCTGACGGGTTGAATCACTCCAATTTCATTGTTCGCATGCATGATCGAAACCAGTATTGTTTTCTCAGTCATTGCTGCTTCCAACTCCGCCAGGTCAATTAAGCCATCCGACTTTACAGGAAGGTAGGTAACCGACCCACCCAATTTTTCAATGTGTTTGCAGGCGTCTAAAACTGCCTTGTGTTCTGTAACACAGGTAATGATGTGGTCACCCTTTTCCTTGTACATCTCAAAAACACCTTTAATCGCAAGGTTATCAGATTCAGTTGCACCAGAAGTGAAAATTATCTCTTTTTCATTTGCTCCGATCAGCTTCGCAACCTGCTCACGTGCATAGTCAACACCCTCTTCAGCAGCCCACCCAAATGCATGATTTCTGCTTGCGGCATTGCCAAATTTAGCATTGAAATAAGGTAGCATCGCTTCAAGAACCCTTGGATCCATTGGAGTAGTTGCATTATTATCTAAGTATATCGGCAAATTCATTCTTATTCTTTTTTTAGTATTGCAAAGATACAAAAATATTTTTTGCTTAGTTAGCAATTCAACCTAGGTAAGTATAGATAAAATGGTCATTTTTATGCCATAAATTTGAATCATGGACAAAATCGAACATATCGGAATTGCAGTAAGATCATTGAAAGAAGCTGGACCTCTTTATGAAACTTTATTAGGCTTTAAAAGCTATAAAACCGAAGAAGTAGCTTCCGAAAATGTAATCACTGAGTTTTTTAAAATGGGCGAAAGCAAGATTGAATTGCTTGAAGCAAGTTCAGCTGAAAGTGCCATTGCTGGTTTCATTGAAAAAAGAGGGGAAGGAATCCATCATATCGCTTTTGCTGTTGAAAATATTGTGCAAGAAATGGCGCGCCTCAAAGCCGAAGGCTTCAAATTATTGAATGAAGTTCCAAAAAAGGGAGCAGATAATAAACTCGTCTGTTTCATTCATCCAAAATCTGCTCATGGGGTGCTTGTCGAACTCTGCCAGGA
>CAMCTU010000028.1 GCA_945878525.1 Sphingobacterium thalpophilum | reverse complement strand
TGTTCGAGAAAACCATTTAGGATCTGCCTTTAATTCCCTTATTTTAATTCAGCTAAACCGTTAAATCAACATTTCGACCGTTTAATAGGCTAATCAGAACCTGAAAGAAAAAAAGCTCAGATTAGGTCACATTACAATTTCTTTTATATGAGAAAGAAACTGCTCATAATTCTGTCGGTAATTGTCTG
Organism: Sphingobacterium thalpophilum; assembly: GCA_945878525.1. Taxonomy (GTDB): domain Bacteria; phylum Bacteroidota; class Bacteroidia; order Sphingobacteriales; family Sphingobacteriaceae; genus Daejeonella; species Daejeonella thalpophilum_B. Next base: position 25,098 of record CAMCTU010000028.1, on the reverse strand, counting down.
GTTTACCTGTTCCTCTTGGGGATTTTTTGCTCATCAGGATATCAATCGCAAGGCTGTGTTTATTTTACCATATGATATGATCCGCTTTTACAAAAATAATATTCTTTATATTACAGAACATGCTGTTGATGCCGACAAGCGTCGTTATTCAGATAGTTTAGAAGCTCCCAGGCACTTTATTGATGCCGACAGGTATGGTAAAAATCCGTTTGACAGCATACCTGAAAAGTGGGCGGAGGCAGAAAAAAAATTTACTGAAAAACGGCTTAGAGAGAACGGAATTGTTCCCTGGCAAATTGAGAGAACCTATCATTCTCTGGTCAGAGCGTTCAAGGATAGGGATTCAATCCGAATTTTGAGACTCTCGGCAGATCTGGGGCATTATGTTTCGGACGCACATGTACCGCTTCATACAACTGAAAACTATAATGGTCAATTAAGTGATCAAACCGGGATTCACGGATTCTGGGAAAGCAGGCTTCCGGAGCTTTTTTCAACAGAGTATGACTTTATTACAGGCCCGGCAAAATATCTTGAAAACCCTTTGAAAGAGGCCTGGAAAATTGTCAGAAACAGTCATAATTTACTTGATTCGACCTTGCTGATCGAGGCCAGGCTCAATAAAACAATGGCTTCTGATCTTAAATATTCATTCAGTGAGCGTAAAGATAAAGTTGAACGGCAATACTCAAAAGAATATGCCCGCGCATACCACAAAGGCTTGAAAGGAATGGTAGAAAATCAGATGAGAGCATCTATACTCATGACGGGCAGTTTTTGGTTTTCGGCATGGGTGGATGCAGGGCAACCAAAGCTAAGAAATTTCCCCTCCGGGGAACTTAGCGAGGAGGAAAAACTGCATGGGCAGGAGGCTGAGAACTCTTTCGCAAAGGGCCATATAATTGGCAGGCCAGAAAACTAAAACTTTCCACCTTCCAGACCATTTCTCGCTTTAAATGCCGCAATAACCGCCGGTAAAACAGTTAGTATAACAATGAGCAGCATTACATATGTGAAGTTGTCTTTGATAAAAGAGATGTTCCCGAATATAAAACCAATTCCAAGGAAGCTAACGATCCAAAGAACTCCACCTACAACATTATAATAGGTAAATGGCCCAAATTTCATTTTTCCCACACCGGCAACAAAAGGTGCGAAGGTTCTGAATATTGGCATAAATCTACTAAATATCAACATGATACCACCTTTCTTGTTAAAATACTCCTTAGTTTTTTCATAGTACTCCAGCTTGAGTATCCGGTTGCCGGGCTTAAAAACTTTCGGACCAAGAAAATTTCCTAAGGCATAATTAATGGTATTCCCCGTAATTGCAGCTATGCTTAGCAGAAGTCCCATAGTATAAATGTTCAGTCCGGTATCACCTTTGGCAATCAAAGCCCCAATAGCAAAGAGCAGTGAATCTCCGGGGAGGAATGGGGTTACCACAAAGCCGGTTTCGGCAAAAATAATCATGAAAATAATGAGGTAAGTCCAGGTGCGGTAATCACTCACAATTTTAATAAGGTGTTTGTCAATGTTTAATATATAATCGAGAATAGTACTTAAGAATTCCAAAAATTTAAGTTTTAAAAGGATGTGAATGGGTAATAAAAAACAGGGCCTTAATAAGGCGAAAAGGGATTAGAAATAACTACAAAGAAAATAGTCAGGATTTACTTTTTCGCTTTTCACGAAATAGCTCTATGACTGGTGGTAAAATAGAAAGGATGATTATTCCGAATATAACATAGGTGAAATTGTCTTTAATTACCGGTAAACCTCCAAAGAAATATCCAATGAAAAGAAAAGAAACAACCCATGCAATTGCACCAGTAATATTATATGTTGCAAACTTGAGATAACTCATGGTACCTATTCCAGCTACAAAAGGGGCAAATGTTCTGATTATTGGTATAAATCGGGCATAAATAATAGTTTTGCCTCCATGTTTCTCATAAAATGTCTGAGTCTGCTCCAGGTATTCCTTTTTCAGAAATCTGATTTTACCGCTGAACGCTTTCAGACCAATATAATTTCCAATATGGTAGTTCACAAGGTCTCCTAGGATTGCTGCGATGATAAGCAATAAACACATCAAAAATATATTTAAACCGCTTTCAGGTTTGGCAATAATCGCACCGGCGGCAAATAACAAAGAATCACCCGGTAGAAATGGAGTAACAACAAAGCCGGTTTCTGCAAAAATGATAAGAAAAAGTATCAGGTAGGTCCAGGTTTGATAGTTCTGAACAATTTCTATGAGGTGCTTATCGATATGAAGTATAAAATCGATGAGCTGTTGTATAATTTCCAATTTATCTATGATTTTCTCTCCAAAAGTAGCAAACTCAGGCCAAAGCTCCGGAGTTTTCTATTATAATTGCAAAATTATGATGATTTTATAGACTATTGAATCTGTTAAAATTTCAGATAAAATTCAGCCTGAAAGCCTCTAGTAATAATTTAGACATAGTTGTTTAGCATCACAGGCATAACCAGCATCAAAACATCTTCCTGTTCATCATGAGTCTGCGGCATAAGCAATCCAGCGCGGTTCGGACTGCTCATTTCAAGCAGTACCTCTTCTCCACCGAGATTATTTAGCATTTCAATCAGGAATTTAGCATTAAAACCGATCTCCATATCTTCCCCTTCATATTGACAGGAAAGTCGTTCATGAGCTTCATTTGCAAAATCGATATCTTCAGATGATATATTCAACTCACTGCCTGAAATTTTCAATCGCACCTGGTGGGTTGTTTTATTTGCAAAAATAACCACACGACGCAAACAATTCAGGAGAAGAGATCTATCAACAATCAGTTTATTCGGATTATCTGTCGGGATAACTGCTTCATAATCAGGATAACGTTCATCAATCAATCTGCATATCAAATTAATGTTCCCGAATCTGAAAAATGCGCTGGTACTATTATATTCAACAGCAACATTTACATCATCCGAAGGAAGAGATGCTTTTAAAAGTGTTAAGGCCTTTTTGGGTAAAATAAAGGTTGCAGGAGCTTCAGATTTTGTATCAAGTCTGCGGTATCTAACCAGTTTATGAGCATCTGTGGCAACAAAGGTAATGTGTTGCGGACTTAACTGGCAATAAACACCGGTCATTGCCGGACGCAGTTCGTCTCCGCTGACAGCAAAAAGTGTTTTATTTATGGCTTCAGATAAAACTGAAGCAGGCATTGCTACTGAAGAAGGATTTTCAACAATAGGAATTTTCGGAAAGTCTTCTCCGTTTTCTCCGCTAAGTTTGTACTTACCATCTCCGGCACTAATTTCAATTGCAAATGTTTTATCATCTACTGAAAAGGAAATGGGCTGGTCAGGAAGTGTCTTTAAAGTTTCAAGCAATATTTTTGATGGGATAGCAACTTTACCATCCTCCTTTGATTCCACAGATAAGGATGTGGTCATACTAGTCTGTAAATCAGTAGCAGAAACAGTTAAAACTCCGCTCCTTATCTCAAAAAGAAAGTTTTCAAGAATTGGTAGCACTGTGCTGCTGCTGGAGGCTCCATTAACAGCCAGAAGCTGCTTTAACAAGGTAGAGGTCGAAACTATAAATCTCATATTCAAATATCTTAAGAACAATAATAGTAATGCTTTTTGGTAGTTCCTAATTAGACTATTCAGCTATTTTATGATAAGCTAACAGAACACAGCATCAAAAATATATAAATTAACGTGTATACTTGCGGATGCGGTAGTAATGTTGAAAAATACCGCAAGCTATCAACAAAATAAGCGGAAATCCTATGTTCAGGAACTGCCAGAATATTTTTTCCTGCCGGATTTTTGCACGATCTAGTAATCTAAGTTTAATTTCTTTATTTCTTAAGGAGATAATACCCGAATCGTCGTACAAATAATCTGCTGCGTTCAAAAGAAAATTCTTATTTGCATACTGTTCTTGAGTAAAACGATCAAATCCCAATGGATAAGCAGAGCCATCTTTGGTATTGATCTGGTTTTTAAAGATATCTCCGTCTGCAATAACAATCATTTTCCCTGGCTTTGTATTTTCAGGGATAGCAGATGGTTCTGAAATACCTGCAGGAACGGGTCTGTTCTTGAAATTTGATGGGAATATCCCTTCAATAAGCACGCCAACAGGTTTAGGATCAGACTGAAACTGCTTAGGATCGGGCTCCTCCTCCACCATTTGAAGAGAAAGCAATACCGGAACATCCAAAGAACGATTAAAAGGCGAAGAAGATAGAATTACTTCCGAATTCAGACCTTTCACTCTGATAAGGTCAATAGTTCCTGGAAACTCAGAACGAATCCCATCTAAATTTTTAACCAGAGGATGGGTTGAAATCGGGACAAATATTGGATAGAACAACCATGGCAATAATCTTATCTGAGATTGCCCGCCTACATCCCCCACATTCACAGGAATCTGTGCACAATTCATATCTGCCAGCAGGGTGTAGTTCAACCTTACCCCATACTTAAAGAGCATGTCATCAAGATTGAGTTTTTTAGCAAATGCAAGTTGCTCAGTAGAACCACGAAGGCTGTCAAGATCTGCGCTCACCTGATCAAGCGACCAGATGAGACTTCCTCCTTTCATCAGAAAATAGTCGATCTTATATTTTTCAGCCTCTGTAAACGGACTTTCCGGTTTTGTAATGATTAATACTTTCAACTGATCGAGTCCGGCAAAAGCTATTGTGTTCAGATCGACGCGTCCTACTTCATAGGAATCTCCCAAAGCTTTCATGGCATCACTCAAATGTTGATCGCTTAATTCTCCATGACCCTCAGTAAAGCCTATTCGCCCTGATTCACTTTTACTTATCTTTTTAATGGCACTTGCCAAAGCATATTCAAGATTTTGTATTGAGTTATTAAGGACTTCTTCCGGACTTACACCCGCTCTCGATTGTAGCAGTTTGACCGGAATCTGTCTTCCTTTATAGGTAATTAAAGCTGCCGGAAAAATAATTTTTTGAGACATCCCATCCTCTGTCTTGACGCTCAGATTAGTGGGTTCGATACCTTTTTCAATTAATAACTGATAGGCCTCTTCCTGAGATTTCTGCTCTCCGGAAAGCGGGTTAACAAAATCAAATTTCAGATTTGCATTTGAGTAAGTTTTAAAATCCCGAAGAATGTCTTCTGTAGAATTTCTAAGTCGCTTAAATCCAGCCGGAAAATCACCTTCCAGGTAAACCGTGATTTGGACATCATCATCCAGATCTTTCAAAATAGTTTTAGTAATTTCTGAAAGTGTATATCGCTTCTCAGCAGTAAAATCAATCCGGCCAAAGAAAAACGATGAAAATACATTTAGTATCACGATACCTGCTATTGCAAGAATCATCACATTCAAATCTCTTTTACGTCTGTTTACCATTTTCTTGCTCCCAATACTGTTTTGGTTAATAAAAGAAATAATCCGGCAAAACTTATAAAGTATATAAAATCACGGCTATCCAGCACTCCTCTGCTTATGGATTGATAATGCTGGTTAATACCTAGTCCTGTTATATTATTCTCAAAATCCTGAAATATAATCAGCTTACTAATGGAATCAAAAGTAGAGAAACAAAGAAAGCACAGAAAAACGGACAGGGTAAAAGCAATGATTTGATTTTTGCCTAAGGAGGATGTAAAGAGTCCGATAGAAGTAAATGCCCCTCCCAAAAGAATTAAACCAAGATAAGAGCCAATTACTGCCCCCGTATCTATATTCCCCTTAGTAATCCCTAACTGATAAACACTGCTGTAGTATGTAAGTGTTGGCACGAGAGTCAGAATGACTATCAGCAAAGATGCCAGAAATTTTCCAAGCACAATTTGCCAGTCGCTGAGTGGGCGAGTCGCCAGTAATTCGAATGTACCATCTTTTTGTTCTTCTGCTAATGAACGCATTGTAATTGCAGGTATCAGGAACATAAACAGGTATGGTACTATATTGAAAAAACTATCTAAGCCTGCATAGCCATAATCCAGAATACTTGAATCAGGGAAAACCCAGAGAAAAAGGCCGGTAACCAGCAAAAACACGGCCATAGAGATATATGCAGCTAATGAGCTGAAAAATCCGCTTATTTCTTTATTAAGAATACTTAACACGCGATTTTATTTTACTTAATAATTTTACAAAAGCTCACTGAACAGTTGAGCCGGTTAATTCAATAAATATATCTTCCAAACTTTTACTCTTGTGAGTTACTTTCAGATTGTTCAGATTATCATTTGCAACAATTTTACCCTTGTTGATGATTATAACCTGTTCACAAACAGCCTCTACTTCCTGCATGATATGTGTTGAAAGTATCACTGTTTTTGTTTTACCCAGTTCAGTGATCAGATTCCGGATTCCAATCACCTGATTGGGATCGAGGCCGGAAGTTGGCTCATCAAGAATCAGAACAGAAGGATCTGAAAAAATAGCCTGAGCAAGTCCTAAACGCTGCCTGTAACCCTTTGAAAGGGTAATGATTTTCTTGTTTTGCTCTTCCCCTAATCCGCAAAGTTCAATGACCTCATCTATACGCTTTTTAGGATTTTCAAGCTTATACACTGAACCAACAAAAGAAAGAGCCTCACGGACATACATTTCAAGATAAAGCGGATTATGCTCAGGCAGGTAGCCAATACTCCTGCGTACTTCCATAGAATGTGTTGTCACATCCATTCCACAAACAGCGGCTGTTCCAGAGCTTTGGGGGATGTAACAGGTCAAAATTTTCATGGTTGTAGATTTTCCGGCACCATTAGGACCTAAAAAACCGACTACACTCCCTTTGGAAGTCTGAAAAGAGATTCCATCAATTGCATTTTGCGTTCCGTAAGTTTTACTCAGGTTCTCTACAAGAATACTCATGGTTCAAATTTAGTATTTAGATCAATTAGAATTAGCAAATTAGATAATTAGATAATTAGCAAATGAAATACCGCTTCAATTTTTAGCTTACTGTACAAATCAATCTTTAAAAATATCCTTCTTGTATTTGAATAGACCTATTCTTTTAACGTTTTACTTAAAACGCGGTATAGAGAGGAAAATTAATTTTCAATACTATCTTTGCAAGGTTATGAGCAAAAACACAGACGAACTATTTAAAAATGTGGTATCGCATACCAAGGAATATGGTTTTGTATTCCAGTCAAGCGAAATATATGATGGATTAAGTGCGGTTTATGATTACGGACAACTTGGATCTGAGCTGAAACACAACCTGAAAACCTATTGGTGGAAGAGTATGGTGCAAATGAACGAGAACATTGTTGGGATTGATTCTGCGATATTCATGCATCCAAAAGTATGGAAAGCGAGCGGGCATGTAGATGGCTTTGCTGACCCGATGATTGATAATAAAGATTCTAAAAAGCGCTATCGTGCAGATAATTTAATTGAAGATAAAATTGTTAGATACATTAAAGACGGTAAAATTGACAAGGCGGATAAGCTGCAATTGGATATGGAAGCTGCTCTGGCTGCCGATGATCTGCCGCGTTTAAAGGAACTTATCGAAGAACATGAAATCGTATGTCCGGTTTCTGGAACCCGTAACTGGACTGAGGTGAGACAATTTAACCTCATGTTTTCCACTCAGATGGGTGCGATGGCCGAGGGATCTGATGAAGTATACCTCCGGCCTGAAACTGCTCAGGGTATTTTTGTCAACTTCCTGAACGTTCAGAAATCTGGCAGGATGCGAATTCCATTTGGAATCGCACAAATAGGAAAAGCCTTTCGTAATGAAGTTATAGCCAGGCAGTTCATCATGCGCATGCGGGAGTTTGAACAGATGGAAATGCAGTTCTTTGTGAAACCGGGAACTGAAATGGAATGGTACAATCATTGGAAAGATACCCGTTTAAAATGGCATCTTGCTCTGGGTACTCCGGCTGAAAAATACCGTTATCATGACCATACCAAACTGGCACATTATGCCAATGCAGCTGTTGATATTGAATTTGAATTTCCATTTGGATTTAAAGAAGTTGAAGGTATTCATAGCCGTACAGATTTCGATCTAAGCCAGCATGAGAATTTCTCAGGAAAAAAACTTCAGTACTTTGATACCGCCGAGAATAAGAATTATGTGCCTTATGTTATTGAAACCTCCATTGGTTTAGACCGCTTATTCTTATTAACTCTGTGCAATGCCTATGAGGAACAGGATCTGAGCAATGATGAAAAGCAGGATTCACGTACTGTTTTACACCTGCATCCATGTCTTGCACCAGTAAAAGCAGCCATATTCCCTTTAACAAAAAAGGACGGTTTACCTGAAAAAGCACGAGAGATTATGGATCTACTTAAACTGGATTTTAATTTACAATATGATGAAAAGGATTCTATTGGAAAGAGATATCGCAGGCAGGATGCAATCGGAACACCTGTTTGTATTACTGTAGATCACCAGACATTAGAAGATAATACAGTTACTATCCGGCATCGTGATAGCATGGAACAGGAACGGGTTAATGCCGATCAGTTGGAAAAAATTATCACGGAAATGGTGAGTTGGAAGAATTTGTTGAGATAGTTATAGGATTAGAGGATTTCCTAGGCATCATAGCTCCCTCTCCTTTGGAGAGGGTCGGGCTGAGGCTACACATTGTCAGGATTGGGATTGAAGGATTAATGGATTGTAGGATTGGATAATTCAAATAACAATACTTCATTTTTGAATTTAATATCATATTTAGGCACCATACCTCCCTCTCCTTTGGAGAGGGCTGGGCTGAGGCTACCAACCCTAATCCCCTCATTTTCAGTAGATAGCTTTCTACTTTATCATGACAATCGGATAATTGTAAAGCCGTACCTTTGCAAAATTAAGAAGAAAGAGCTTATACCATTAAATTACTCAACTATATTTTAAACAATTAATCATCAACCAACACGTTTAAAAAAGGTTTAACCAGAGAAATTTATGAAAAAACATTCTTTCCGGGCAATTTTTGCTTTATTATTAATGACCACTATACCTGCAATCAGCTGGGTATCATCAACTAATTCGCACTTGAAATTTTTTGATTCAGCAGGTGATGTAGGTGATGAAAAATCAATACCTGCCTCAGGCAGTGCCGAGCTGTTTGTTCAGCATGTAAATTTTATATACGAACAGGCTGAATTAGGTAAAAATGGATTAAATCAGGAAGTATTTAAAAAAGCTTTGATCGGTTATTATAACCTTAAGAAAACGCAACTGCTATCTGCACAAAAAGCGGTAATAACCATCATCGATTTCAGCAAAAAAAGCAGTCAGAAAAGACTATGGATTGTAGATCTTGCAAATAACAAGCTTTTATTTCATACACTGGTAGCTCATGGTCAGGGCAGCGGAATGGATATGGCAACAAATTTCTCCAATCAGCCCAATTCGCACCAAAGCAGCCTCGGATTTTATGTAACGAGCGATATTTATCAGGGAAAACACGGACTTTCCATGCGTTTGGAAGGAATGGATAAAGGTTTCAATACTAATGCAATGGCAAGAGCAGTTGTGGTACATGGAGCTGATTATGTAAGTGAATCATTTGTGAAAACTCATGGTCGTTTAGGCAGAAGCCATGGTTGTCCGGCTTTACCCACAGATTTGACAAAAACAATAATTAATGTGATCAAAGGACAAACCTGCATGTTTATCAATGGACCGGCAGATAAATATAATTCTAATTTTCTGGATCAGAATATCGCTGTCTCCAACTTTGTTTCAACAACAAATATTGTACAAGCAAGTATTTAAGTCCACGCAATTTTAAAAAGGGAGATTTGAGCAATCAAATCTCCCTTTTGCTTTTATATCTTTGCCGGGTATGATACAAAAACTGGAAGATTTACTGCTTAAACATCCGGAAAAAGCATTCTTATTCCTGATCATTTTTTCCATACCTGCATTTTTTATCAATCTGGGGCTTTTAACCTTATTTGCTGATGAACCTACGCGTGCGAACGTTGCACTCGAAATGATTCTCAGCAAAAATTTTGCTGTACCTACAATAGGGACAGAATATTATTACAATAAACCTCCATTGTATAACTGGATTCTTGCCGGAATTTACCAGGTGAGCGGAAATTATTCTGAATTTACCACGCGTTTGCCTGCGATAATTCCTATGTTTTTATTCGCATTCACAATCTATTTTTCAGTTTCTTACTTTCTAAAAGACAAAAGAATAGCCTCCTTAAGTGGAATTCTTTTTCTTGTCAATGGCAGAATGCTTTTGTATGACTCAATGCTTGGCCATATTGATATCTTCTACTCATGGCTAATCTTCAGCTCATTTATGCTGATTTTTTATTTCCTTCAGAAAAGAAGCTGGTTCTTACTTTTCTTTTTTTCTTATCTCATCACTGCGATTACCTTCCTTTGTAAAGGACTTCCATCTATTATTTTTCAAGGATTTACCCTGATTGCTGTTCTTTCATACACTAAGAATTTTAAAAAACTGTTCAGCTGGCAGCATATTATCAGCGGACTAATTTGTTTATTAATTATTGGGGCATATTTCTGGAATTATTACCATTACAACCCTGATCTCAAGGGATATTTAAGCACTATATGGGATCAGAGCAGTCAGAGATCAGCATACGAATTTGGCCTGACAAAGAGCTTATTACATATCATAAGCTTCCCTTTTGAGCATATCGGACATTTGTTTCCTGCCAGCCTGCTATTGGTTTTTTGTTTCCATAAGGACTTTTTGAGAAGTATCAAGAACAATCCGTTTTTAACCTTCATATCAGTCGTTTTCCTTGTAAACATTTGGGTTTACTGGTTATCGCCACAAACCAGACCAAGATATCTGTTAATGCTCTACCCGCTTCTATTCATAATCTGGAGTCAGGCCTATTTCAGCTTTCGTGAAAAACTACCTGTAATTAATGCCCTTTTTAACAGAATAATTCTTGTACTCGGAGTGATTGTTACTGTGTGCATTCCCGGGGCCTTATTTTTCGATCTTCAGAATTATGTACCCTATTTGCTGCCCACAGTAATTGTCCTCAGCCTTGCCGCAGGATTGACTTCTTATATGATCTACCGACTAAAAAACGGAATAATATTTGCGTTCATAATCTTGTTGATCGTAGTCAGATTTGCATTCAGCTTGTTTGTTATTCCGCATCGGTTTGAACACCTTGAAGATCGAAAGTTCAGGGATGCGGCAATTGAAATGGGTGCTATCTCTAAAAATCAGGAATTTTATTTTTATCAGTACCATCCAAATGAGTTGGATATACCATTTCATGACCGACTGATATTCTATATTCAACGAAGCCGGATGCAACAAGTGAAATTTACCGAAGTACTTAGCAAGCCAGGTTATTATTTTACCTTTGACAGAGATTTGAAAGATCCGAAAGCACCTTTGGTAAAAACATTTCGAAACCTTAAACTCTACCAGATAAAATGAGAGAACTATCTGTTGTGATCACCGTTCTAAACGAACACGATAATATCGCACCTCTGATAGGTGCACTGCAAAATGCATTGACAGGAATTGATTACGAGGTGATTTTTGTTGATGATGGCTCAAATGACGGAACTCAAAAACAAGTTCGTGAGCATGCTGATGAAAGAATTAAACTGGTAGAGTTAAGAAAAAACTACGGACAAAGCACAGCCATGACTGCCGGAATTGACCATTCGGAAGGGACCTACATAGCTTTGATTGATGGAGATCTTCAAAATGACCCTTCTGATATTCCTTTTATGATTAAAAAAATAAAAGATGAAGACTGGGATGTTGTTGCCGGAAACAGGGCAAACCGTCAGGATGGGGTTTTCCTGCGTAAGATTCCATCAAAAATTGCTAATGCAATAATCCGCAGAATGACAGGGGTTTACATTAAAGATTATGGTTGTACATTAAAGGTTTTCAAGCGCGAAATTGCCGAAGATCTAGGCATTTACGGTGAATTGCACCGTTTTATTCCGGTGCTCGCCAAATTACAGGGAGCCAGCATTACTCAGGTTGATGTAAAGCATCATGCTCGGATTCATGGAACATCCAAATACGGCCTCAATCGTACCTTCAAGGTGATGGCCGACCTGATCACAATGGTTTTCTTCCGCAAATACATTCAAAAACCAATGCACCTGTTTGGGGGCATGGGATTTATTTCACTGGGACTCGGAATTCTCATTAATACCTATCTCCTCATTTTGAAACTAATGGGACAGGATATTTGGGGTAAACCTATTCTGATCTTAGGCCTGATTTTTTTATTGGGTGGGATTCAATTGATTACTTTCGGAATTTTAGCAGAAATTAATGTGCGTACCTATTTTGAAGGTACAAACAGAAAAACATACCAGGTTAGACGTATTTTTAATGGAAAAAAAGAAGATCTGGAACATCGTTAAGACCCTGTTAAAAATTTCAATAACAGGTCTTTCTTTATATCTCGTGTCAAGAAAAGTTGAATTCAACGATCTAAAAGATGCTTTTGAAAAGTCCAATCCTTTATTTTTATTCCTAGCTTTCATAGCATTTGTTATTTCCCAGGTAATCTCTTCCTCGCGACTGAATACCTTTTTCAAGGGTATTGGATTGAACATTTCAGAGACTTACAATTTCAAGATCTATTTACTTGGAATGTTCTACAATCTTTTTCTACCCGGTGGGATTGGCGGAGATGGTTACAAAATATTTCTATTAAGAAAAAAATTCAAGATCAAAGGGCGCAGATTGTTTCAGGCTATATTTTTCGACAGACTCACCGGGCTATGGGCGCTGGGACTAATTAATGCAACACTGATCATATTTATCCCACAACTGAGTATCCCAAACTGGGCTCCGGTCTTGGTGGTAACAATTGGAACTATTGCCTATTACGTGATCATGAGAAAATTTTTCAGTGATTACAGTAAGTATTTTGCGCTTTCCCACCTAAAGGCTTTAATGGTGCAATCCATGCAGGTGGTATCGGTTATATTATTAATGTACGCTTTAAATTTTGAAGGAAAGTTCTCTCCTTATCTCTTCATGTTTCTGATTTCTTCCCTGGTAGCTATTTTTCCTTTTACTGTTGGCGGACTCGGTGCAAGGGAATTAGTATTCGTTTACGGGGCTCAATATTTCCAAATGGATCAGCATCTGGCGGTCATTATCAGCCTTTTATTTTATTGCATATCTGCACTACTCTCGTTCAGCGGAATCTATTACGTGTTCAATCCTCAGAAGATCGGGGTGAATAAAATTGATTTGAAGGAAGAGATTGAGATGTGAGATTGGAGATATAAGATGTGAGATTGGATTTTAGTTTTGTTCTTTCTGATTTTGGCCTTATTTACACTGAATCGCCCTTAAATACTTAGAATACAAACATCTTTAAAATTACGGCAACTTCTTAGCCATGTATCCTTGTTAAAAATCATAAGTCTTGCTTTGAATCTGGCTATTAAAAACACGCTCAGTACAATTTAAATGGCTATTTCATCTGAAAATTTATTTTAACCTGACAACAGTGGATTTTTTTTGATAGCGGAGTTTGTGCCTCTTAGGTCACCCAATCCTTTGTTCTATCTAGTTTTTATTGCAGATTTAATAGACAACAAGAAATTTTAAAAGCAAAATATGTAGAAGAGACACCAGGGTTTATTTCGGAAGGCAAATGGTTCGTTTAAAGGGCTGCCTTTCCTATGAAAAACAGCTCCGGTTAAAATAAACCTTGCCAGAGGAGGTAGCTTCCGGCTATTCGACGTTCGAAATAAAACGCGATTTCTCGCCGGAACTACCCTGAAGGAAAGGGCTGGACTAGCCCATAACACACAGGCGCTGTTTTTCAAAATTAAATTAATTTGGCTCCAGAGTTTTATTTGAATATCATGCGCCTGTTTGTTAATCTTCCTAAAACCGAACTTATATTTAGTTAAGAAAAATGTGATTGGCTCTATAGAAGTTGACCCATTACGATCGATGCATTCAATTTATCCGCCTTGATCGTAATTGATCTGATTTTAATGTTTTTGGAAGACATTTGATCAAAACAAGGGAAATAGTTATTATTAGAATGATGTCAAACTTAAGTTCTTATTTTTTTTACTTTGTGCTTTGTATTTTGAAATAATCGGCTTATATTTGCAGTCCTTAAAAGAAGGACGGAAAAACAAGCTTAACAAATGGCAAATCATAAATCATCGATAAAAAGAATCAGATCAAACGCAGCGAAGCGTTTACGTAATCGCTATCAGGCGAAAACAACCAGATCAGCAATTAAAAGATTACGTATTACTACCGATAAATCTGAAGCGACTCCGCTTCTGAGTAAAGTGATCTCAATGCTTGATCGTTTGGCCAAAAAGAACATTATTCACAAAAACAAAGCTTCTAATAACAAATCAAAGCTTACAAAATTTGTTAACGGATTAAAATAGTTTTTATAAATATTTAGAAAAGGGGTACCGTTTAATCAGTACCCCTTTTTTGTTTTATATCGTTTCTATAAATTTAATTATGGAGACCTATGATCATAAAATAAGTATTAAAGCCTGGGCTGAAGAAGACCGTCCGAGAGAGAAACTTTCAAATCAAGGCAGACGGAGTTTGAGTGATGCAGAGCTCATTGCCATTCTTATTGGTTCAGGAAACGTCAATGAAAGTGCTGTTGAGTTAAGTAAACGCATTCTTTACACTTGCAACAACGATTTGAATCAGCTTGCCCGTTTAAGTATCTCTGATCTTTCCAAATTTAAAGGAATTGGGGAGGCCAAGGCCATCACTATCATTGCAGCCTTAGAGATTGGCCGACGAAGAAAGGAGAGTGTCAGTGCGCAACTGATCCAGGTTAATACGAGCATTGATGTTTATGAATTTATTGCATCTCAATATAAGGATCTTAATCATGAGGAATTCTGGATCCTGCTTCTTAACCGGGCCAATAAAATTACTTCCAGACATTTGGTTAGCAAAGGTGGGCAGGCCGGGACTATCGCTGATCCAAAAATAATATTCAATATTGCTCTGGAAAACCATGCTGCTTCGATTATTTTAACGCATAATCATCCATCCGGTAACCTCAAGCCCAGTCATGCAGATCTCGAACTAACCCGTAAGTTAAGAACAGCCGGACAGTTTTTGGATATTCCTGTACTTGATCATCTGATCATCACCGATCAGGGTTTTTTAAGTTTTGCTGATGAAGGTATACTCGGCTGATTTAAAATGAAGTCTGAGGTCTGAAGTCTGAGGTCTGAAGTCTGACCTATAACCTCTCAAATCTCAAATCTCCCATCTCAAATCTCATATCTCTTACTATATTTGGCCTTTAGTTTTTTTAGAACATGAAGATCTCTCACAAGTGGCTGCAGCAATTCATCAAGACCAGTAAAACCCCAGAAGAATTATCCCTGATTCTGACCAATATCGGATTGGAGGTTGAAAGCCTTGAAAAGATTCAGACTATCCCCGGCGGACTGGAAGGATTAGTGATTGGATATGTCAAGGAATGTGAGCAACATCCCAACGCAGACCGTCTTAAAGTAACCAAAGTAGATATTGGCCTGGATGAAGATCTTCAGATCGTTTGTGGGGCTAATAATGTGGCTGCCGGACAAAAAGTAGTCGTTGCTACGGTAAATACAACGGTTCATCCAATAACAGGTGAGCCTTTTAAAATTAATAAATCAAAAATCCGCGGTGAGGTTTCAGAGGGTATGATTTGTGCTGAAGATGAGATTGGTTTAGGCCATGATCATGATGGAATTATGGAATTGGATGTAGACGCCAAAATTGGTTCCTTAGCAAAGGATTACTTCAATCTTCAGGATGATTATGTTTTTGAGATTGGATTAACTCCCAACCGGGCCGATGCGGCTTCACATCTGGGTGTTGCACGTGATCTTGCGGCTTATCTCAATATTCCTGTCACTATGCCTGATTTATCAGGTTTTAAAGTTCAGAATCAGGATTTAAACATACAGGTAATGGTAGAAGATCCTATAGCCTCTCCACGTTATTCATCCTTAAGTATCAGCGGAATAAGTATTAAAGAATCACCTGATTGGTTGAAAGATAAACTGAATGTCATTGGTGTTCGCCCAATAAACAATGTGGTTGATGTGACTAATTTCGTGCTTCATGAGCTCGGTCAACCATTGCACGCTTTTGATGCTGATGCAATCAATGGCAATAAGGTTCTGGTTAAAAAGTTAGCAGATGGTAAACTATTCAAGACTCTGGATGATGTTGAGCGGAAATTATCTGCAGATGATTTAATGATCTGTAATGCGGAAGAGCCTATGTGTATTGCCGGAGTTTTTGGTGGTATATCATCAGGAGTAAAGCAATCAACTTCGAATATTTTCCTTGAAAGTGCCTGGTTCAATCCGGTTTCGGTGAGAAAAACCTCTAAAAGACATGGCTTAAAAACGGATGCTTCCTTCAGATTTGAGCGGGGAACAGATCCTGATATGACAGTTACTGCACTCAAACGTGCTGCAATTTTGATCCAGGAGCTGGCTGGCGGACAAATATCTTCAGAGATTTCAGACATCTATCCAGTTCAGGCAAATCCTTTTCCTATTGAAATATCATACAAGAATGTAAGCCGTCTGATAGGAAAAATAATTCCTGCCGATGAAATTCGTGCTACATTATCAGGTTTGGGTATTAAAGTCATTTCAGAAGATTCAGATGGAATGAAGTTGGAAGTTCCGGCCTATAAAGTTGATGTAACTCGTGAAGTAGATATTATTGAGGAGGTTTTGAGGATTCATGGATATGATAATGTAGAGATTCCTTCTCAGATTCGTGCCTCACTTAATACCACAATTAAGCCCGATAAGGAAGTTTTACAAAATCAAATTGCTGAGCTGCTCTCTGCAAATGGCTTTTTTGAGATTCTTAGTAATTCACTTACTAAACTTAGCTATTCTGCTGAACCGGAAAGGGCAGTCAGAATTTTAAATCCTCTTAGCACTGATCTCGATGTGATGCGTCAGAGCCTTTTATTCTCAGGGCTTGAGGCAATAGTCTATAACCAGAACCGTAGAAATTCGGACCTTAAGTTTTATGAATTCGGTAAGGTGTATAATCTTGATCAGGAAATTTACAAAGAGAATTTACGTCTCTCTGTCTTTCTCTGTGGTTCTAAGCATACTGAAGGGTGGAATACAAAATCCGAAAATACTGATTTTTATAATTTGAAATCTGCAGTTGATCTGATCATAAACAAGTTAAACTTAAAGGGATTAAGCATCATAGAAAATTCGAATCCTGAATTTTCATCAGGAATCTCATACCGTAAAAGCGATAAAATCCTTGTCGAATTTGGTGCAGTTTCAAAGAAATTTTTAAAGAAGCTAGATATTAGTACAGATGTATTTTATGCTGATTTTGACTGGGACCAGATTATGCGTTCGGTCAGGAATAACAAGATAACTTATACTGAGGTTTCTAAATTTCCATCAGTCAGAAGGGATCTCTCTATGTTGCTTAGCAAGGACATTAGCTTTGAACAGTTAAATCAAATTGCCTTTAAGACTGAAAAGAGCCTTTTAAAAGAAGTTAATGTGTTTGATGTTTATGTTGGTGATAAGCTGCCTGAAGGTAAAAAATCATATGCACTTAGCTTCCTATTACAGGATGAAGACAAAACCTTGACAGACAAACAAATTGACGCGATCATGCAAAAATTAATTCTTAATTTCGAGAAGCAGGCTGGAGCGGAGATTAGAAAGTAAGGTGTAGCTTATAATTTGTAGGTGTATACCTATTTAAGTCTCTCGATTTTTAATATATTCCATTTTTTTGCTTTTATTAAGTTTTGGTGCGTAATTTCAAAGGTTAGTAGTTTTAACTTAAAACTTACAACTTACAACTCATATGACAGTTACAGATCAGCTTTCCATGGTAATTGATAAGACCAGCAGGTTAATCGACCTTTGTTCCGCTCTACAGGAAGAGAATGATTTATTAAAACTGGAGAATGATTCTTTGAAACTTTCGGTCGAGAACCGCGAAATAAAAAAAACTGAACTGGAAGAAAAGCTTCGCGTAATGACTCTTGCGCGTTCTTTAGAGGGGATTCAGCCAACAGAATTAGGCTTGAGTGAAAAAAGTCTTGACATAAAGCAAAAAATTACCGATTTTGTACGCGAAATAGATAAGTGTATTGTATTGCTGAAGAAGTAATACTTAGTGAACCAAGCTCAAATGGGAGAAATCTCCATAAAAATAAATATTGCTGACAGAGTTTACCCTTTAAAGGTAAATATTGAAGAAGAGGAAATAATAAGACGGGCAGCCAAAGTAATTAATGACCGCATAAAGGAATATCAGGATAATTATGCGGTCCGGGATAAACAGGATTTGTTATCTATGTGTGTTTTGCACTATGCCACCACAGCGCTGAAAGCGGAATGGAAATTAATGCAGGAAGACACAGATGTAACAGAAAAAGTTCATCAGCTTGATCAGTTGCTCACAGATTTTTTTTCTAAGTAATATCGTTCTTTTTAGCATAGAGCATTAAATATTTGACCGCAGTTAAATTTTTAAGTTTCACTATTTTAAGCTTAACAACTCACTAGCAGAAAAGGTAAAAGGTTAATCATTTGAGATCATCTGATTATAAACCAAATGCTAAACCTATTGAGGAAAACTTATACAATACATGATGCTTTAGATTTAGTTGCGTTTTTTTATTTAATTAGAAATTATGGACATCATACAAATAGTACTTTACGTTTTACTTGGTCTGGTTGCTGGAATCACGATTGGACGATTTCTACTTCGGAAATTATTCAAGAATCAGGAAGTAGGAGCTCAAAATAAAGCAAAAAAAATCCTGAAAGATGCTGAAACAAATGCTGAGATCCTGAAAAAGGATAAACTTCTTGAAGCCAGAGAGAAATTTCTTCAAATGAAGGCTGAGCATGAACAGGAGATAAACAGCAAGAACAATACGATTAATCAGCGTGAGAATACCATCAAACAAAAGGAGCAATCTATTAATCAGAAACTGGATAATCTGACCAAGAAAGAGGATGAGTTAGCATCAGTAAAGGCTAACCTGGTAAAGCAGACTGAAATCGCTAAAAAGAAACAAGAGGATGTTGATATATTGAAAAATCAACACATTCAACAAATGGAAGCCATTGCAGGATTATCTGCACAAGATGCTAAAAACCAGCTCATAGATTCACTTCGTGAAGAGGCTCGTACCCAAGCAATGATACAAATCAAAGATATAGTTGATGAGGCTAAACTTACTGCAAACAAAGAAGCTAAAAAGGTGGTTATCCAAACCATTCAACGTACAGCCACTGAAAGTGCAATTGAGAATACAGTATCTATCTTCAACATCGAAAATGATGAAATTAAGGGTCGCGTTATCGGTCGGGAAGGCCGAAATATTCGTGCGCTTGAAGCTGCTACAGGAATTGAAATAATTGTTGATGACACTCCTGAGGCAATTATTCTTTCCGGATTTGATCCTGTAAGACGTGAAATTGCCCGTCTTGCCTTGCATCGTCTCGTTACTGATGGACGTATCCATCCTGCCCGGATTGAAGAGGTAGTTGCCAAAACAAAGAAACAGATTGAAGATGAGATTGTTGAAATAGGAGAGCGTACAGTCATTGATCTTGGCATACACGGTCTTCATCCCGAACTGATCAGAATGGTCGGCAGAATGCGTTACCGTTCATCATACGGACAGAACTTGTTGCAGCACTCCAGAGAGGTTGCAAATTTCTGTGCTACAATGGCTGCAGAACTTGGTTTGAATGTGAAAATGGCGAAGCGTGCCGGACTTTTACATGATATAGGTAAGGTTCCCGATGATAATCCTGAATTGCCACACGCAATTTTAGGAATGCAGTTGGCCGAGAAATATAAGGAGCATCCTGATGTTTGTAATGCGATAGGTGCCCATCATGATGAAGTTGAGATGACTTCAATGATCTCACCAATCATTCAGGCCTGTGATGCGATTTCAGGTGCAAGACCCGGAGCCAGAAGGGAAGTAGTAGAAAGTTATATCAGACGTCTGAAAGAACTTGAGTCGCTTGCTTTATCGTATCCCGGAGTTGAGAAAACATTTGCAATCCAGGCAGGAAGAGAACTTCGGGTTGTGGTAGAAAGTGAACGCATCAGTGATGCAGCTGCAGAGATTTTGGCTGCCGATATCTCAAACAGAATTCAGACTGAAATGACTTACCCTGGTCAGATCAAAGTAACGGTTATCCGTGAAACAAGGTCTGTTGCGTACGCCAAGTAGTATTAAGTTGTAAGTATTAAGTTGTAAGTATTAAGTTGTAAGTAGCAATTAGTAATTTAAATGAAAAACTTTAAAACATATAAAATGGGGCATGTTTTATCTATAATCCTCAAACTTATTACTTACAACTTATAACCTATAACTCCTTCAAAATATGCAAAAGCAAATTCAGCCCCGTAAGGTAGATGTCTACTTTGATAAGTATTCTGAGAGTCATCAGAATCATACCAATGAAGTTATTCACTGGATTTGTGTGCCTCTAATCGTGTTTAGCCTTTTTGGTTTAGTCTGGGCGATTCCATTTCCACACCTCGAATTTCTTGGCAGATATAATGCTTATCTGAACTTTGCTTCTTTTTTAATCGCTTTTTCGATCTATTTTTATTACAAGCTATCTCCGGTACTATCTTATGCCATGTTACTCATTATCATGATCTTTTCTGCCGGCATTGTAAGCCTTGAGAAGCTGGAAAAAAGTTCGGGCTGGCCTCCGGTTTGGCAGGTTTGTCTGGCGATATTTGTCCTAGCCTGGATCGGGCAATTCATCGGACATAAAATTGAGGGTAAGAAACCCTCATTTTTGGATGATGTTAAGTTTTTACTTATCGGACCAATATGGTTGCTTCACTTTATTTTTAAGAAAGCAGGCATTCCTTACTGATAATCCTTCTGAAAATGAGGGTCTAATCCCTCAGTGAGTCAGCAGCATTCCCCCGGTGTACAAGTTGATACCCTCTTGGTATTTTGTTTTTAATTGTCCTACAGGTATGCCGCATTTATCCTGTACCAGACCATTGCCTTGCTTTGATAAAAGCACAAGATTTTTTCCCTTAAAACAAATTCATATTTTCCAATAGTCTCGCTCTGAAATTCAACCTCAATCTCAAAATCCTCCATCAGCATTACTTTTTTATAAGTGCAATGAGGTTTAATAATTTTAGGCTTTACCCTGTGATTAAAATTATTGGCATCCCATCATTGGAAAATTGCTAATTCTCTTTTCTAACTTGAACTACGCAATCAATGAAGTTTTTGCTTACTACTCCAAATCTGTTACATAGATTGCTCTGGTACCAAGTTTCCGTTTTCAAGTTCGAATGTTACAGCTTCGGCCGTACCTTTTTTTTTATTTCTGATAATTTCATGGTCTTCAATTCTTGAATTTTAACAATTTATCGTAATATTTCGATTAATAGTTCATGTTTTAAACCTTATCTGGTTTAACTCATCAGAAATGCAAAATAGTGCGATATAGCTTGCTATAAGTTAACATAGATTTAACTTTTCTAATATAGAATTGATCTATTGGTTAATCAGACTTAATATTAATACAATCATGAGTTAACACTGCGATAATACTTTTGGATCAACTAAAACGCAACAAAGTGAAAAACAACATTATTGTTAGAATCTTAAGCATCAGTCTACTATTAATTTTAACTACTGTTGCTGGTTTTAGCCAGCAGATAGGTAAAATCTCAGGTAAAGTAACTGATTCAAAATCCGGTGAAACTTTAATTGGGTTAACCGTTAAAATAACCGGCGCAACCCTTGGAGCATCAACTGATGTTGAAGGAAGATACACCTTGGGCAATCTAAATCCAGGAAAATACAGTTTAAGCTTCTCTTACATAGGATATCAAAGCAAGAACATTACTGAAATCGAAGTAACAGCTGGTAAAATCACAACCCTTGATGTGATCATGGAAGAAGCAAATTCCCTGGCACTTGAGGAAGTGGTTATTACTGCAACAGTCAGACAAGAAAGTATCAGTGCATTGTATGCTCAGCAAAAGAATAGCATCAGTATCTCAAGTGGTATTACATCTGAATTGATCAGAAGAACGCCAGATCGTAGTACTTCTGAGGTTTTAAAGCGTGTAAGTGGTGCAAGTATACAAGAGAATAAATTCGTGATCATCAGAGGACTTGCTGACAGGTATAATTCATCGATTTTGAATAACGCGGTTTTACCTTCATCAGAACCAGATAGAAAGGCATTTTCATTTGACATCATACCGGCCAATTTAATTGATAGGATCGTTGTCAATAAGACAGCTTCCGCAGATCTTCCGGGTGATTTTGCAGGAGGGGTAATTCAGGTAATCACCCGTGATGTTCCGGAAGAGAATTTCCTGAATGCATCAGTTAGTTTTGGATACAATAATCAGGCAACTTTTAAGGACTTTACATCCAATGCAAGAAATAAATATGATTTCCTTGGTTTTGATGACGGAAGTCGTAATCTTCCGTCTGGATTTCCAGGATCATTCCAGGCTTATAACCCTCTTTCCACTGCAGAAAAGGCAAGATTTTCTAAAGAGGTAAAGAATTCTTATCCCGAAGTAACTCAAATGGCTATCCCCACTCAAAATCACCAGTTGACCTGGGGAAATAGAAAGGAACTTAAAAGTGGTGCTTCTTTTGGCAATGTAATTTCACTTTCATATAGAAATGCCCAAAACATGGCAATTGCTGAGCGTAAAGATTACGAATTCTCTGGCGATCCGTTTTATGAGTATTCAGAGAACATTTCAAAGTACAGTAGCAATTTAGGTGCTTTGGCCAATTTTGCATACATCAAAGGTGGAAATAAGCTTGCCTTTAAGAATATTTACAACCGTACTTTTGAAGATAATTATACAAATCGTACGGGTTTTACAACCGATAATATTCAGGATGTGCGGCTATTCAATTCAGATTTAACCACTAAGAGCCTGATCAATTCTCAGTTAGAAGGAGATCATCAGTTAGGCAAGAAGCAGGTTAAATTAACATGGAACTTAAATTATGCCAGAGTTGAGCGTGATCAGCCAGATCAGCGTTCAATGGATTATCGTCGTTCACTTGGATCAAAAGAGCCATTCAGAATAATTGACAGAAATACCAGAAGGTTATTTTCAGACCTTAATGAGGATACTTATGGTGCACAGGCTGCTGTTTCTATTCCGGTAAAGATGTTTTCTCAACAATCTACATTTAAAATTGGTGCTTTAAAACAATACAAACAGCGTGATTTCAATGCCCGTATCTTCAATTATCTATTCGTAGGTCCATCTGTTTTTGAAAAGTCATTTTCTGGACTACCTAAAGAACAGATCTTTGCACCTGTAAATATTAACGAAAACGGCTTCGTTCTAACCGAATTTACTAATAATACGGATAGTTACGATGCCAATTCAGATCTGAATGCAGGTTTCCTTCTAATGGATAATAAACTCGGAGAAAAATTCAGAGTATCTTATGGTGCCCGTTTTGAACAATTTGCTCAAACACTGAATGCAATAGATTTCTCCGGACAGGCTATTGCAGCTAAACAGGATAATTTCGATATTCTTCCATCTGCAAATCTAACGTATAGTTTAAATTCTAAATCAAATATCCGTTTATCAGGATCTCAAACTGTTTCAAGACCAGAGTTTAGAGAATTGGCCTTGTTTAATTATTATGATTTTATCTCACAGACTTCGGTAACAGGAAATCCTAATCTAAAGCGTGCAAAGATATTTAATGGTGATATCAGATATGAGTTGTATCCATCTGCCAGTGAAACCTTTACCGTTTCAGCCTTTTATAAAAACTTCGATGATCCAATTGAGCAAAGGGTTAACTCAAATTCAACACCGGTTGTTCGTGGTATCAATTACCTGAATGCAGATCAGGCTACATCATTAGGAATTGAGCTAGATTTTCGTAAAAAATTAGACTTTTTGGGTGATAAAGCATGGCTTGAGAATTTAATTGCTTTTGCTAACGCATCCTATATTGATTCAAAGGTAACAGGAGTGGGGATTGACAGACCATTGCAGGGTCAGTCACCTTATCTGATCAATGCAGGATTACAATACTTCTCACCTAAATCACAAATTACCTTTACTTCGGTTTATAATCGCGTCGGACAAAGAATTTTCCTTGTCGGATATCAGGGATATCCGGATATCTACGAAAATGCAAGGGATGTCCTTGATTTTCAAATCAGTAAAAGGGTGCTTAAATCTCAGGCAGAAATTAAACTTAACGTAGGAGATATTTTAAATCAAAATACTGTGTTTTACCAGAATAATGTGGGAACTACTAATCAGGCATATCAAGGAGAAGGAATTGATAGACTCATTAACTCCTACAGATTGGGTTCAAACGTATCATTATCATTCTCATACAATCTTGGTTTCGGGAACAATAAGAAGTAAATAATAAGACAAATTAATACTGGCTTAAAATTAAATTAACACATACGCTCTAACTTTATAACAAATTAAAAGAAAAAATAATATGAAATCATTGAAATTTAATGCTTTAATTCTGGCAGTGATAATATTCGCTGCTTCATGTAAAAAGAGTTCTGATGAGACTCCGGTTGATCCAAATGCAAAGCAAACCATAACGCTACAAAATGGAGGAATCATTACCGGAGTTTACAAAAATACTATTTTAAACATCCCTGAGGGTAATTTTACTCTTAAAGGGTATGTTTATTTTGA
Organism: Sphingobacterium thalpophilum; assembly: GCA_945878525.1. Taxonomy (GTDB): domain Bacteria; phylum Bacteroidota; class Bacteroidia; order Sphingobacteriales; family Sphingobacteriaceae; genus Daejeonella; species Daejeonella thalpophilum_B. The sequence continues at coordinate 402 of CAMCTU010000028.1, read as the reverse complement.
GGATGGTAGCGAAATTAACATTGCTGCAGGTGCAGTTATAAAAAGTGATGTTTCTGATAAAGGCGCTCTTATTATTGAAAGAGGAGCGAAAATCAATGCTATAGGTACTGCAGCAAAACCAATTGTCTTTACTTCCGGTAAAGCGGTTGGACAACGTCTACCAGGCGACTGGGGTGGTGTAGTCATCCTTGGAAAAGCTAAAACTAATCGTACTACCGAACCTACTATTGAAGGTGGCGTTGGTAAGAACTTCGGTGGTACTGTTGATAATGATAACTCAGGTACCTTGAAGTATGTTCGTATTGAATTCGCAGGTATTGCTGCTCAACCTAACTCTGAGATCAATGGTTTGACTTTAGGTGGTGTTGGTTCTGGAACTACTATCGAGTATGTTCAGATTGT
>CAMCTU010000027.1 GCA_945878525.1 Sphingobacterium thalpophilum | reverse complement strand
ATAAGATCGCTTTCAATTCTAGGAATTACGCTTTCGGTTTCTGGATCCCCCATACGAACATTATACTCGATCACAAAGGGCTCTTTGCCATCTGCAGAGCTTGTTGCCATCAGACCAATAAAGATGAATCCTTTATAAGGGATATTATCTTTTTTTAAACCTTCAATCGTTGGAATGATCACCCGATCTTCTACTTTGCGCATGAATTTTGCATCAGCAAATGGTACAGGAGAAACCGAACCCATTCCGCCGGTATTTAATCCGGTATCACCTTCACCAATCCGTTTATAATCCTTGGCTTCAGGCAGAATTTTATAAGATTTACCATCCGTTAAAACAAAAACAGAAAGTTCAATTCCTGTTAAAAACTCTTCAATCACCACCGTGCTGCTTGCTTCCCCGAATTTTGCATCCGCCAGCATTGCCTTTAGTTCAGTTTTTGCATCATCCAGACTCTCGCATATCAGAACTCCTTTACCGGCAGCTAAACCATCTGCTTTTAAAACGATCGGTAGCTTCTGATTTTCAAGATATTTTAAGCCTTCATTCAGACTGTCTTTGGTGAATGATTTGAATGCTGCAGTCGGAATGCCATGTTTAATCATAAACTGCTTCGAAAAATCCTTGCTGCCTTCAAGCTGAGCACCTTCTTTCTGCGGACCGATCACCGGAATATGCGATAGATCATTTCGTTCCAGAAAATAATCATGAATTCCTTTTACTAAGGGTTCTTCAGGACCCACCACAAGCATTTGAACATTGTTTTTCAAAACAAAAGTGGCTATTCCTTCGAAATCCAATAATTTCAAATTTATATTCTTGCCATAGGCTAAGGTTCCCGCGTTTCCGGGTGCAATGTAAAGCTGTGATAAATGCTGACTTTCTGCCATTTTAGATGCGAAAGCACATTCGCGACCACCCGAACCAAGTAAGAGGATATTCATGCGATAAAGATAGGGCGAATTAGCAAATGAACAAATGTAAATGAGCCATACAATTCGAAAAATCATGCGGAATTCATTAATTAAAATGCTAATTTAACTGATGAAATTCCTTTGAGTGAAATGACTACCGCTAATCAAGGAATCTTATTGTGGGATGGTTGGGTTAGCAAATTTTCTTTAATGCTATAATTACAAATAAATGAATAGAATCGCACGATTTGGATATCCTGGCCTGATAATAATTCTTACATCATTTTATTCCTGCACGAATGTTAAGAGGCCGGATTCAGGAAATCAGGACTCAATCCCCCAATTCTATACCGAGGAAGATTTTCAGTCTGTTCCAAAGATTGATGCACATATGCACATTCAGAACTATGCAGATACGGTTTTCATAACTCAGGCTCAGCACGATAATTTTCGTTTCCTCAATTTGAATGTTTTCAAATCAGGCGGTAAGCCAGTTGAAGAACAGCAGAAGTTTTCAGTGGAAATGGTGCAGAGCTTTCCTGGCCGAAATGCCTGGGCTACTGCTTTTTCGCTCGATAACTTTAACAAGGAGGGATGGCAGGATGAGGCGATCGCCTATATCAAAAAATCAGTTGAAAATGGTGCAGTCGGAGTAAAGGTATGGAAGAATATTGGCTTCTTTTTGAAGGATGAAAATAGTAAGCTGGTCATGATCGACCATCCTCGTTTTGATCCAATACTTGATTATTTGGCTAAGAACCATATCCCATTAATTGGACATCTCGGTGAACATAGAAACTCCTGGTTGCCTTTAGAAAAGATGACCGTAAATGGAAATCGGGATTATGCCCGAGCCCATCCCGAAGAACATATGTATTTACATCCCGAACGTCCATCTTACGAAGATTATATTAATGCAAGAGACCGGATGCTTGAGAAACACCCTGATCTGGTATTTATCGGGGCCCATTTGGGCAGTTTGGAATGGAGTGTTGATGAACTGGCAAAGAGGCTGGATAAATTTCCTAACATGAGTGTTGATATGGCCGAAAGGGTTTCGCATTTGCAGTACCAGGCATTGAGCGAATGGCAAAAAGTGCATGATTTTTTTATCAAGTATCAGGACAGACTTGTTTATGGTACCGATTTAAGAAGTTCTGCGATGGATATAGTTAATAATGGGATAAAAGATCCGGAGGGAATAAAAAAGCATGCTCATGAGGTTTGGATGCGCCACTGGAAATTTTTCACCGATGATCAGATGATGCGTGTTCCTAAGGTGGAAGGAGAATTTAAAGGACTAAAACTGCCCCGGGAAGTCGTCGACAAAATATACCGTAAAAACGCTGAAATGCTGTTTCCGGTGTTTGTTAAATAACAGAAATTCCGATACATCATATTATTTAAGACTAATATGCTTTTGTTTCATCGTTTCAAACATGGATAAACAATCATTTTTAAAAATAACACCCTATCATGAAAAACAACCGAAGAGATTTTTTAAAACTTACCGGCATGGCCGGACTTACCGTAGCAGGTACAGGAGTATTGAATGGGATAGCTTCAGAATCTGAAATGAGCGGCAAGGCAATGCCGGAACAGGCCGCTCGTATTCGGCATTTTAATATGTCAGGTTATGCGGCACCTAAACTGGATATGGTCAGGATTGGTTTTATTGGACTGGGAAATAGAGGTCCGGCACATTTGGGCCAGGTGAGCATTTTGGAAGGGGTTGATATAAAAGCTTTATGTGATCTGCGACAAGACAGATTAGATTCAGCAAAAAAGAGAATCGAAAAGACCAATTTCAAACCCGATACCTATACCGGCAAGGAGGACTGGAAAAAGGTCTGTGAACGTAAAGATATCGACCTGATTTTTATTGCAACCCCCTGGGAATTGCATGCTCCTATGGCTGTTTATGCTATGAATCAGGGTAAACATGTCTGTATCGAAGTTCCTGCCGCAAAAACTTTGGAAGAGTGCTGGCAATTGGTTGAAACGTCTGAAAGAACCAAAATGCATTGTATGATGATGGAGAATGCCTGCTATGGTTTTTATGAACTTTTGATGTTAAACCTTGCAAGAGAAGGCTTTTTTGGAGAGATCATACATGGAGAGGGCGCCTACATCCATCATTTGTTGTATGGGCATTTTTCAAAAGATAAATATTATGATCAATGGCGCTTAAAGGAAAATATTGGAAGAAATGGTAATCTCTACCCAACCCATGGACTGGGTCCAATTGCTCAGGTAATGAATATTAATCGAGGTGATAAATTCGAATACTTGGTTTCAGTTTCAGGGAATGATTTTATGATGAATGACTTGGCTAAAAAGATGGCAGCCAAGGACGATTTTTATAAGCAATATGTAGATAAACCTTTCAGGGGAAGCATGAATACCACAACCATACGCACCAGCATGGGACGCACCATTATGCTGCAGCATGATGTCACTTCACCACGCCCTAAATCTGACGGCCTGGTAATTAGCGGGACTAAAGCGACTGCTATTCAGTTTCCTGTCGAAAAAATTTCTGTCGCCCGGGAAGCCACTCCCGAAACATGGAGAGGATCTGATGTCCAATCCTGGATGACGGATGATGAATTCAAGGCGCTGCAAAAGAAGTACGAGCCTAATATTGTCAAGAAGCTGGGTGAAATTGCAAAGCAAGTTGGAGCACATGGCGGTGGTGATTTTCTGATGGACTGGCGGACAATTGATTGTCTTCGGAATGGTCTTCCGCTTGATCAGGATGTGTATGATGCGGCATTATGGAGTGCAATCGGTCCTTTGACTGAATGGTCTGTTGCAAATCAAATGACGGTAAAGATTCCAGATTTTACTTCCGGTTCATGGAAAACGAATAAGCCTATGGACATTGCGATAACGAATGGGGGAAATACGAGGGTGATCAGGTAATAAAATTAATTATGCCTCCTCCTGTAATTCTCCCTCAGGCGGGGGATAATATATGCCTAGGTATACTGCCATAAGAAAACATTTCCATCTTAAGTCAAATTCTTTATGCACCATGCTGTCCCCCTTGAGAGGGGCGCGCGTTAGGCTCTGTGGACAGGGAGGGGGAGGTGTTTCATTAATAAAATAAATTATTCCTCCCCTTTAATTCCCCTGCTGGTTCGCGCGTGCCACGCGTTCCATTATAATTTACCACACGCGACACGTGTGGGCCGGACTGCCAGTCCCGATGAAAAACAGCACCAGGTTAAATAAACCTTGCCGTAGGAGGTATATTCCGGCTGTAGGTAATTTGAAATAGAACGTAATTTTTTGCCGGAAATACTCCGGAGGAAAGGGCTGAACTATCCTATAACACACAGGTATTGGTTTCAAAATCAAGTATTATGACTCCTAATCCTTATCAGAAAATTTTTACTTTATTCCCCTCTGGTCGGTATAGCCACAGTAAAAAGTACGATCATTTTAAGTGGTCGGGGATAACACTAACCACAGGGAAATTCTGGACTCGATTTTTAAACTTTTTTCTATTTCATGTTTATCCTATGAATTCAATAACCCTGCTCCCTGAATTCTACTCTCATCATAATCCTTCTACCCTGAAAATCCTAATTAAAAATTGTAATTTTACAGTCCAATTGTGCCATTCTGGCTAATAATTAGCCGTGGCTTAGTTGTTGTATATTTTGATTGTAAATATTTAGCATAAATATGTTAGCACTTATAAGTAAGCTTTTCGGTAGTAAATCAAACCGTGACATAAAATTAATTCAGCCATTGGTTGAAAAGACAAAAGAAGAATTTGCAAAATTATCTTCAGTAAGCAATGACGAATTAAGACAGAAAACCCTCGATTTTAAAATTCGAATTCAAGAATTTCTTGCCGAAATTGACGTTGAAATTGCCGAAGTAAAGGCTAAAGCTGAGTCTGAAGATCTTCCAATGAACGAGAAGACTGCATTATATGATCAACTGGATAAACTTCAAAAGGATCGCGATGCAGAACTTGAACAAGTTTTGATGGAAATTTTGCCGGAAGCTTTTGCGGTGATGAAAGACACCGCTCGTCGTTTTACTGAAAATAAAACAATAGAGGTAACTGCAACGCAGGCTGACCGTGAATTGGCTGCCCGTAAGAAGAATGTCATTATTCAGGGTGATAAGGCTATACACCATAATTCCTGGCTTGCCGCCGGGACTGAAGTAACCTGGAACATGATTCATTATGATGTTCAGCTTATTGGGGGTATTGTACTTCATCAGGGTAAAATTGCCGAAATGGCAACAGGTGAAGGTAAAACCCTTGTCGGCACCTTGCCTGCCTACCTGAATGCATTATCCGGACAAGGTGTTCATATCGTAACAGTGAATGATTACCTGGCACGACGTGACTCCGAATGGAACGGCCCACTATTCGAATTTCACGGATTAACCGTTGATTGCATCGATAAACATCAACCAAATTCTGAAGAACGTCGCAAAGCTTATCTTGCTGATATCACTTTCGGTACCAATAACGAATTTGGCTTTGATTATCTGCGTGACAATATGACACTGAATCCTGAAAGTCTGGTTCAGCGTAAACTTCATTTTGCAATGGTTGATGAGGTAGACTCGGTATTGATCGATGATGCCAGAACACCTTTAATTATTTCAGGACCGATTCCAAGAGGAGATGAGCATGAGTTCTATGAATTGAAACCCCGTATTGAACGACTGGTAACGGCTCAGAAAAATTTCATTAACGGTGTACTCAACGAAGCTAAAAAACTGATTAATGAAGGTAATGCTGGTCCGACAGAAGGTGGTTTAGCCCTTTTAAGAGCCCACCGTGGTCTACCAAAGAGTAAAGCCTTGATCAAATTTCTGAGTGAGCCTGGTATGAAGCAGGTCCTGACCAAATCAGAGAATTATCACATGGAAAATCAGAACAAAGAGATGCCAAAGGCAGATGCCGAGCTTTTCTTTGTGATAGATGAAAAAAATAATCAGGTTGAATTGACCGAAAAGGGTATTGAGTTGATCACCGCTTCAGGTGAAGATCAAAGCTTTTTTGTGATGCCGGATGTGGGTACTGAGATTGCAGATCTTGAAAAATCTGCACTTTCTACCGAAGAAAAAATTGAGAAAAAGGATGCATTGATGCGCGATTTTTCAATAAAATCTGAGCGTATACATTCTGTAAATCAATTGCTTAAGGCATACACTCTCTTTGAAATTGATGTCGAATATATCGTTGATGAGGGAAAAATCAAACTGGTTGATGAGCAGACTGGTCGTATTATGGACGGCCGTCGATATTCTGACGGATTACACCAGGCAATTGAGGCTAAAGAAAATGTAAAAGTTGAGGATGCAACTCAAACCTATGCAACCATCACCCTGCAAAACTTCTTTAGGATGTATCATAAATTATGTGGTATGACCGGAACTGCAGTAACAGAGGCTGGTGAGCTTTGGCAGATCTATAAATTGGATGTTGTTGAAATTCCAACCAATGTAACTGCTCAGCGTAAGGATCATGAAGACATGGTTTACCGTACCGTTCGTGAAAAATACAATGCAGTTGCCGATGAAATTACAAGACTAACAGAGGCAGGGCGTCCGGTATTGGTGGGTACAACTTCAGTTGAGATTTCCGAATTACTGAGCAGGATGCTTAAGTTAAGAGGTATAAAGCATAATGTTTTGAATGCGAAACTTCACCAGAAGGAAGCAGATATTGTGGCAGAAGCCGGACAGGCAAGCACAGTTACTATAGCAACCAATATGGCGGGTCGTGGTACTGATATCAAGCTTGGCTTTGGTGTAAGAGATGCCGGCGGTTTGGCGATTGTGGGAACTGAAAGGCATGAATCACGTCGTGTCGACAGACAGTTGCGTGGTCGTGCGGGACGTCAGGGAGATCCGGGTTCAAGCCAGTTCTTTGTATCTCTGGAAGATAACCTGATGCGTTTATTTGGTTCTGAGCGGATATCCAATATCATGGTCAGAATGGGAATTGAAGAAGGCGAAGTTATTCAGCATTCAATGATCACTAAATCCATTGAGCGTGCGCAGCGTAAGGTTGAGGAAAATAACTTCGGCGTTCGTAAGCGGTTACTGGAATATGATGACGTAATGAACTCACAGCGTTCGGTTGTTTACGCTAAACGTAAGAACGCATTGTTTGGCGAGCGCCTAGATGTTGATCTGAACAATACCATTTTTGATGTGGTTGAGGATGTTGTTTCAGAGTATAAGGATCAGGGTAATTATGAAGGGTTCCAAATGGAGGTTATCCGTATTTTCTCTGTAGATCCTGAGCTTACTGAAAAGCAATTTGCGGCAAGTAATACTCATACCCTTACAGATGAAGTTTTTGAAAAGATCAATGAATTCTACAATCGTAAGCTTGAAGCCATTGCAAACCAAACGCTCCCTGTTTTGAGGGATGTTTTAAAAGAGCGTGGTGCTCAGATTGAGAATATTGTGGTTCCATTCTCCGATGGTATACGTTCAGTTCAGGTAGCTACAAACCTTAAAAAAGCCGTTGAAAGTAAAGGTTATGAGGTGTTTAAGGCATTCGAAAAGAGTGTTGTACTAGCCCTGATAGATGATGCCTGGAAAGAGCATCTTCGTGAGATGGATGAATTGAAACAATCGGTACAGAATGCTGTTTATGAGCAGAAAGATCCTTTAATTGTTTACAAAATGGAGGCATTCAGTATGTTCAAACAGATGCTTGCTAATGTTAATAAAGATATCGTCAGCTTTCTTTTCAAAGGGAATATCCCTTCACAGGATCCTAATCAGGTACGTGAGGCTCGTCCTCAACCACGTCAGGATTTGAGTAAATTGAAGGTGTCAAAACCTGAACTTAATCAGTCGTCGGGGGGGATTCCAGTTGATGATACCAGAGAATTACAAAAGACTCAGCCAATCAGGGTGGAGCAAAAGATAGGCAGGAATGATCCTTGTCCTTGTGGAAGCGGCAAAAAATACAAAAACTGTCATGGAGTAGGAACAGATTAAAGGAATGCATTGGAAAGGACTCATTGGATTAATTCTTTTTATGTGTTTCCAACAGCTTTCAGCTCAGGAAACAGGCAAAGTTACAGTTACAAAAGACCCTCAAATTGACAGTCTGATTGCGCGCCGTTTGGAGTTGAATAGGGCGGGCCTTTCTGGCAACAATGTGACTTTATCTGGTTTCAGAGTGCAGATTTTTTCGGGTTTAGATCGGACTTTAGCTTATTCAGAGCAGCAGAAGTTTAAAACCAGATATCCGGCAATTAGCTCGTATGTTAGCTATAAACAACCAAATTACAGATTAAGAGTCGGAGATTTTCGAACCCGGCTTGAGGCTGAGAAATTAATGAATGAACTGAAGATGTTTTATAATTCCATGTTCATATTTTCTGATATGATAATCCTTAAGTAATGTTAAAAGATAAGATTAGCCTTCTTGCAAAAGAGATTCACAGCAATGTAGTTGAGAATCGCCGTCATTTACATGCTCATCCAGAGCTTTCCTTTCATGAGTACCAGACTTCAGCCTATGTCGCGCAAAAGCTGGATGAACTTGGAATCAAGTATCAGAAGATGGCAAATACTGGTTTAGTTGCCATTATTCAGGGAGATAAACCTTCTGATGGAGTGGTTGCTTTGCGTGCAGACATGGATGCTTTACCGATAGTTGAGGCAAATGAAGTGTCATATAAATCAAAGAATGCCGGTGTGATGCATGCCTGCGGACATGATGCACATACTTCGTCATTGCTTGGAACAGCTAAGATCCTTACTGAGCTAAAAAATGAATTCGGAGGAACTGTGAAACTGATCTTTCAACCTGCTGAAGAAAAATTACCTGGTGGTGCTAACATGATGATTAAGGAAGGAGTTCTTGAAAATCCGAAACCAGATGCAGTAATTGGTCAGCATGTTATGCCTTTAATTGAAACCGGACAAGTGGGTTTCCGTTCAGGTAAATACATGGCATCAACCGACGAAATTTATGTTACTGTTTATGGAAAAGGTGGTCATGGTGCGCAACCACAGCAAAATATTGATCCTGTTCTGATTACTTCCCACATAATTATTGCGCTTCAGCAAATTATTAGTCGGGTAGCAGATCCTAAGACACCGTCTGTGCTTTCCTTTGGTAAGGTTATTGCCAATGGTGCAACAAACGTAATCCCAAATGAGGTTTATCTCGAAGGAACATTCCGTACAATGGATGAAGACTGGCGAGCCAGAGCTCATGAGAAAATGAAGAAAATGGCCGAAGGCATAGCCGAAGCAATGGGTGGCAGCTGCGATTTTAATATTGTTCGCGGATATCCTTTTCTCATTAATGAAGAAAAGCTAACCGCTGAGGTACGAGCCCATGCGGAAGACTATTTAGGAAAAGAAAACGTTTTAGATCTTGATATCTGGATGGCTGCAGAAGATTTTGCGTATTATTCACAAGTTTCTGATGCATGTTTCTACAGACTGGGTACAGGTAATAAGGAGCGCGGCATAACTTCATCTGTACATACTCCAACATTTGATGTGGACGAAGAATCGCTCAAGTTAAGTACCGGACTCATGGCATACATTGCCCTTAAGCAGTTGGGTAATTAATAACATATACCTCTATGAGTAGGTGTATGCCTTTTTGAAATATATATGAAGAAAATATTTTTTATTCTGAGTCTTTTAAGTATTTGCAGTTTAGGTTTGGCTCAGAAAATCCCTCGATTTAATCCGGATACGGTACTTACCGTTACCATCGATTCAGCAATCACTATTACCTCAACACGCCTTACAGCTGAGACTTTCATTAATGAGATTATTAATGATACCAGCTTTTATGCGGCCTTTCGTAATATGAAGAAATACAGCTTTACAGCTGAGAACCGAATTTTTACTTATAATAAAGAGAACTCGGTTGAAGGAAAAATCTATCGCAGAGTGTACCATAACAATACTGGCCCATATAAAATGGAAATCCTTGAGAAAAAGGATGACGGGAATGTTTACAAGCGAAATGGTAAATATTCTCTTTATACTGTAGAAATGTTCGACTACATTTTTATGAATGCCTATAATTCTGATTTCGTCCCTTCAGCACCAATTTCAGGGGCAAAGGGAGAAAGCAATGAATCCTACAAAGACAAGCTAAAAACCTTGATCTTTAGTCCGGGGAGGCCAATTAAAGGTGTTCCTTTCATCGGCAATAAAACTCAGATTTTCACATCAAATATGAGGCAGTATTACGATTACACCTTTTACAGGGGGACTTACCTTGATACCATACCGGTATATCGTTTTAAAGTGGCCCTTAAGCCAGATTTATCCTCATGGACCGCAGGAGGAATGATGATCAAGGAGCTGGTCACCATATTCGATATGCGTAATTTTCAGATTCTGGGACGTTATGTTGATATGAAGTATGGAAATCTGGCTTTTGATTTTGATGTTCAAATGAATATTGAACTGGGATATTTTGGTGAAGATAAGACCTTACTGCCAACCAAAATTAGTTACCAGGGAAATTGGGATATACCCTTTAAACGGGAAGAACGGGCTAGTTTCCTGATACTGCATAAAGGGTATAAATAATTTGCTGATTCTTAAAATACTAGTGTCCGAAGAAAGCTTGAAATGGTATTTCATGAGATTTAGAAAGTTTCAGCCTTCGCTTAATTTCCTAATTCAAGGAAGGATTACGATCCTGACTAATTCATGGTCTTCTCCTTCTCCCCCCCATTTTAACTCCCCCTCTGGAGGGGGCAACTGGATGCCTAGGTATACTGCTTAAAGAAAACATCCCCAATCAATGAAATTCTCAGGGCATCATGTTGTCTCCCTCAGGAGGGGCGCGCTTTAGGCCTTGTGTATTGGTAGGCGGAGGTTATGAGTTATTAAATTCTATTCTTCCCTCTTTAATCACCTTAATTTGATAAAACAGGAAGCATGCTTTTAAAAACGTTAATAAATGTCCCGTTTTAATTTACAATCAGCACATTTGACAAAAAACTTATTTTTTACAGTACAAACGTGATACCCAAATAACCATTATTCTTTCAGGTGAATATTTCCAAAAAATTCATGATGCTTAAAGCCATTGGCTCGGAAGCATTTTACTCCCTAATTTCTTCCTCAAATTAAGCTCTTGTTTATTTTCCAAAATTTGTATCTTGCGCCCTCTTTTTAAATTATATTAGAAAAAAATACGGATATGGGAATAATGAGTTTTTTGCGGAACCGTGCAGGGATAATCATCGTTGGGGCTATTGGTTTTGCAATTGTTGCATTTTTGGTAAGCGACGCAGTACAAATGGGCGGATCGTTTATGCAGGGTAATCAGACTGAAGTTGGGGAAGTTGACGGAAAGGCCATTTCTATTCTGGAATTCAACCAAAAGGTAGAGCAGAACACAAACAATTTCAAACAACAGATGGGCCAGAGTAATCTGGATCCTCAAATGACCTCTTACATTATTGAAAACACCTGGAATCAATCAATTTCGCAGATTTTATTGACTAAGGAAATGAGTAGTTTGGGTCTGCAGATAAGTAAGAACGAGTTAAATGATCTGGTATCCGGAAAGAATCCTGATCCTCAGATTATTCAGAATTTTGGAGATCCAAAAACCGGACAGCTCAACAGAATGCAGCTAAATGCCTTTCTTGAAAATGTTAAATCTCAGCCAGCATCTAGTCCGGTCAGTCAGCAATGGACAGCCTTTTTACTAAATATCCGCGAAAACAAACTGTCGCAGAAATATAACAATCTTGTCAAAAATAGTCTTTATGTTACCTCACTCGAGGCAAGAGAAGATTATGATCAGCGAAATAAACTGGCCAATTTTAATTTTGTAAATCTGGAATATAGTTCTGTGCCTGATAATCAGGTTAAGGTCGCTGATCAGGATTATTCTGATTATTATAATGAAAATAAACACAGATTTAAGAACCCAATAGAGAAGCGTTCATTTGAATATATCGTTTTTGATGCTAACCCTTCAAAAGCTGATTCTGCGGATATTAGGACAATGGTTGCAAGAACTGCGGCTGAATTCAGAGCAGCTACAAATGATTCATTGTTTGTGGGTATCAATGCTGAGACTAAAGCACCAATATCATACCTGCGCAAAGGCCAATTAGATCCTGCACTTGATTCTGCAGTGTTCAGTTCATCAAATGGAGCATTCATCGAACCATTATACTCCCAAGGTGTTTATAAAATGGCAAAAGTTCTGGATATCAAAGTTGGACCTGATTCTGTAAAGGCGAGTCATATCCTTCTCAATCCTGCAACTGAAGGTGGAATTGATAAAGCAAAAGCTAAAGCAGATTCAATCAGGGGCTTAATAGCTAAAGGAGCTAGTTTCGTAGAACTTGCAGCTAAGTATGGTACAGATGCATCCAAAGATTCAGGTGGTGATCTAGGTACTTTTGGTAGAGGAGCAATGGTACCTGCATTTGAAGAGGCTGTTTTCAACGGTAAAACCGGAGATCTGAAAGTAATTACTACCCAGTTTGGAGTTCACGTCATTAAAATTAACAACCAAATAGGTTCATCCAGGGTAGCTAAAGTTGCTATTGTAGATAAGTCCTTTGCAGCAAGTAATAAAACCCAACAGGCAGCCTATACAAAAGCTACAGGCTTTCTGACGGTAGCTAAAAATGCAGAAACTTTTGATTCGGAATCAAAAAAAGCAGCATATGTTAAATTGTTTGCTGATAATGTAACTGCAACTCAATCAAGTATCCCGGGTTTAGATAGTCCGCGTGAATTGGTAAGATGGGCTTTTGGTGCTGATAAAGGGGACGTTTCAAACCAGGTATTTGAAATGGGTAATAAGTTTGTAGTTGCAAAACTAATCGATGTATTTAAAGAAGGAACACTACCTCTTGATCAGGTTAAGAAGGATATAGCGCCAATGGTTACCAAGCGGGTTAAGGCGCGTATGCTTATTGAAAAAATGGAAAAGGCATTAACTGGAGCTAAGTCAATAGATCAGGTCGCTCAGAAAGTCGGCAGAGCGGTAACGCCAGTTCAGAATATTGTATTTGCTAACCCTGTAATTCCAGGTCTTTCACAGGAAAATGTATTGGTTGGAACCATTTTTGGGTCACAGCCAGGTAAATTATCAAAACCGATTGAAGGTGATCAGGGTGTGTTTGTTTTCATAGTGAATGGCTTTAGTAAACCAGCACCCCTTACTAATTCCTTTAAACAAAAGGTTCAGGTATCTCAGGCACTTGTACAGCGTTCTTCAGGTGAGGCTTTTAAGGTATTACGTGATAATTCAAAGATAAAGGATTATCGTGTTAAGTTCTTTTAACATCTAATTTCATTAACTTTGTATCCGGAAGTGTTTGTTCACTTCCGGATTTTTTTTTGCAGCCAATTTGGAATATCAGGAATTTAGCTGTTCAATAATTTGAAGAGAAGATGGAAGTTCAGGAAAATATAATTAATAGAGTTGCTGAGAGCGGACTCATAAGCTTTGATCTTGCAGAACTTTATCCGGCTGGAGAACGCTTATTTTATGATATTAAGGATAACCTTTTCCATGGATTAATGCTCCGTGAAAAAGATTTCAGAGAATTCATAAAAGAACATAATTGGGAATCCTATTCCGGTAAACATGTTGCTATCGGTTGTTCAGCTGATGCAATTGTTCCAACATGGGCCTACATGCTGCTTGCAAATAAGATGGCTCCATTTGCAGAAACAGTAGTTTTCGGAAATCTTGAGGTACTTGAAACTGTTCTTTTCGATCGTAAATTAAATCAATTAGATCTTGAAAATTATCGGGAACAGCGTGTTGTAATTAAAGGTTGTGGTGAAATTCCTATCCCATCATCATCCTATATTGAGCTTACCGTAAGGCTCAGTCATATAGCTAAAAGCATTATGTATGGTGAACCCTGTTCTACCGTGCCTATTTTTAAGCGGAAGTGACAGACCTGGTGTGACAGTCCTGTACTTGATCCCGGGTCAAGCCCGGGTCAAGCCCGGGATGACAGTCCATTAGGACAGTCTAAGGTTTGATCTTGGGTGTCATCCCTTACTTGACCCTGGGTGTCATCCCGGGCTTGACCCGGGATAGTTCATTTTTTGCAGTAAAAACCAAATGGGTAAAAAAAATATATTATTTCTCCTGTTGATATCCTGTTCAACAGCATTCTCTCAGGGACTGCAAAACGTACAGGAACCAGTATTTAAAGCGGGTGAGAATCTTAGCTACAGACTACGTTACGGCTTTATTACTGCTGCAGAAGCATCAATAAAAGTGTTTGAGACCGAAACTAAATTTGATAATCGTCCTGTTTATCATCTTCTTGCAGAAGGCCGTACGGCGGGATCATTTAACGTTTTTTACAAGGTGAAGAATCGTTATGACTCTTATATTGACAAGGAAACTTTAAGACCGTATTTGTACACAGAGAATATTCGAGAAGCAAATTACCGTCGAAGTGATAAAGTGAGGTTTTATCAGGATGAGAAAAAGGTAGTTTCGAATAAAGGAACGTTTAAGGGCAATGGTCAGACATTTGATGTTGTCTCTGCTTATTTCTTTGCCAGAAGTCTGGATATTTCAACATTAAAGCAGGGGGATAAATTCAATATGGATTATTTTCTGGGTGATGGAATCAGTAAGCTTGAAGTACAGTTTGTTGGCAGAGAGCGAATAAAAACTGCTTTGGGTACCTTCAATTGTATTAAATTTAGTCCGTCGATACAGCCCGGCAGAATTTTCAGAAAGGATAGTAAATTATACCTTTGGATAACAGATGATGCAAACCGCATTCCTATAAAGGCACAAGTAGAAATTCTTGTAAGTTCTGTGACGCTCGAGCTTAAGGCAGCTGATGGATTAAAGTATCCTCTGGGTTTAGTTAAATAATTATATGATCGAAATACAAAGCACATTGGTTCATGAAGATGTAATCAATGAAAATTTTGTTTGTAATCTCAATAAATGCAAAGGAATCTGTTGTATTGAAGGTGATTCCGGAGCTCCTCTGGAGCGGGACGAATTGGCAGTGTTAGACGAAATATATCCTTTGGTAAAGCCCTATATGACTGAAAAGGGAATTGCTGTTATTGAAGAGTTCGGCACCTATGTTAAGGACTTTGAAGGCGATTATACAACGCCATGTGTAGACACTAACAAGGAATGTGCTTACGTGATCATGGAGAATGGAATCAGTAAATGTGCTATTGAAAAAGCCTGGGAAGATGGTAAGATAGCCTGGAAAAAACCGATTTCATGCCATTTATACCCAATTCGAGTTACCAAATATCCCGAGTTTGATGTACTCCATTATGACCGTTGGAGCATTTGTAGTGCTGCATGTGCCTTTGGGAAGGAATTGAAAGTGTCAGTTCATCAATTTTTGAAAGAGCCTCTCATTCGTAAGTATGGTGCTGAATGGTACGCGGAGCTTCAAGCTAAGGTGAGTAAATGATAAATACTTTCACTATTTTTAAATCCCAGTAGTAAAAAATTGATTCCAAAGGACACCGTTGATAAGATTATTGAAACATCCCGTATTGAGGAAGTTGTTGGCGATTTTGTGTCTTTAAAACGCCGGGGTACCAGTATGATCGGACTTTGTCCCTTTCATAACGAAAAAACCCCTTCATTTCATGTCTCAGTAGGAAAAGGAATCTTCAAATGTTTTGGCTGTGGCAAGGGTGGCGATTCGGTCAGGTTTATCATGGAACATGAGAAGGCAGCTTACCCAGAAGCCCTCCGATATCTGGCCAATAAATACAGCATTGAAATTGAAGAGGTAGAGAATACTCCTGAGGAACGGGCAGTAAACGACAGGCGAGAGAGCCTCTATATCGTTTCTGCGTGGGCAGCGAAGTTTTTTCAGGAGCAAATGCATGTGACTGAAGAAGGTAAAAGTATCGGACTAAGCTATTTTAAAGAGCGTGGTTTTAGGGATGATATCATCAAAAAGTTTGAACTTGGGTATTCGCCAGATATTTGGGATGCTCTAACTCAAACTGCTCTTACTGAGGGTTATAATATTCAGTTTCTTGAACAAACAGGATTGACTATCCTAAAGGAAAATGATAAGTTCTATGACCGTTTTCGTGGCAGGGTGATGTTTCCTATTCATAGTTTTACAGGCAGGGTTATAGGTTTTGGGGGTAGAACTTTGAAAACTGATAAGGCTGTTCCAAAATACGTTAATTCGCCGGAGAGTGACATCTATCATAAATCAAATGTGCTTTATGGATTGTTCTTCGCAAAGAAAGCTATGCGTGATGAGGATAACTGCTATCTGGTTGAAGGTTATGCCGATGTGCTTTCGGTGCATCAGGCAGGGATAGAGAATGTGGTTGCTTCTTCGGGTACCTCATTAACGATTGAGCAGATCAGGATGATCGGCAGGTTTACCAAAAACATTACGATCCTTTATGATGGTGATGATGCGGGAATCAAAGCATCACTCAGAGGTCTGGATATGATTCTGGAGGAAGGTTTGAATGTTAAGATAGTTCTTTTCCCTGATGGTGATGACCCTGATTCATATGTACAGAAGTTCGGAAGTACTGAATTTAAAAGCCATATTGAAGGCAATAAAAAAGATTTTATACTTTTTAAGACCAGTATTCTTTTAAAGGATGCTGGGAATGATCCGATTAAAAGAGCAGGTGTAATCAGAGAGGTTGTGGAGAGTATTGCCAAAATCCCTGATGGAATCAAAGCTTCTGTTTTCGTGAGGGAGTGCAGCTCCTTACTTCAAATTGAAGAAAGGGTACTTATATCAGAGCTGAATAAAATTCGCCTGAGTAAAATAAAAAAGGGTACTAATTTTAATCCTCAGCCGGTTCAGCCTGAGAATATTCCGAATCCAGATTTTATTGAGGAAACCAGGATTTCCCATACAGATGAGGCGCAGGAGAAAGAGATCGTCCGGCTGCTGCTTAATTACGGGCATGAGCTGGTTCATTGGGATGATATTACTGATACCTATATTGCGCCATATATCATTTCGAATCTCGCTGATGTCACCTTTGAGCATCCTTTATGTATTCAAATTATCGAAGAATATAAAAAACAGCTTGAGAATGGGGAGCTTCCATCTGAGCAGGATTTTATTAAGAATTCCGATCATCAGATTGCTGACCTGGCAATATCCATGGTATCATCACCCTATCTTCTCAGTGAGAATTGGTACTCAAAAAGAAAGATTTATGTAAAAAATGAAGCTGAAAATCTTAGGTCGACCATACTCGGCGGGATATTTCATTTAAAAAAGCGCAAGGTCGATCTGATTCTTAGAAAAATTCGTGATGAGATTCAGGATGAGCAGGATGCCGATAATCAGGCAATTCTGATGCGACGGTACATGCAGGTTAAGGAGGTAGAGAAAGGTATTTCACTGTTCCTGGGTTCAGTTATCCTGAAGTAATGGCCCGGCATAATGTCATTGGGAATCAGGGTGAATTGCTTGCAAGAAAGTTTCTTGAAGAAAAGGGTTATGAAATACTGGATGAAAACTGGAGATTCAGGAAAGCAGAAATTGATCTGATTGTTTACAAAAACCCGGTAATAGTTTTTGTAGAGGTCAAAACCCGGGAGAATAATCGGTTTGCAGATCCCGAAGATTTTGTGACCAAGGCAAAACAGAAACTACTTGCAATGGCAGCCGGAGAATATATTCATCTGATGAATCATCAGAATGAAGTGCGTTTTGATATTATTTCGATATTGTTTAATAAATTTGGGGACCCGATAATCAGGCATACAGAAGATGCATTCTGGCCATGAGATTAAGGATGTTTTTTAATACAATTGAATCATGCGATTTAAATTAATTTGCTTCTCAGTCTGCAGTACTTTATTTTTCTCAACTTGCGCAAATGAGGGGAAGCAAGCTGTTGAATCATCTGTCTGGGTTATGCCTGAGGCTGGAACTTCTGTAAATTTTGGAGATTCCGTAAATCTTGAACTTAAGCTGAATGAGAAGGCTGATTCTGTTGTTTATTTTGCTGATGGAGTTAAGTTAAAGAGGGCTGCAGATGAAAAATCGGTTGCTGTCTCTACTAGTAATTTGCAATTAGGAATAAAAGCAATTACTGCAAAGATTTATCGGGGTCAAGCAGAGCCAGAAGAAATCAGTACAAATATCGTTGTGAAATCTACTTTAGTTCCTGAGAAGTTGGGTTATGTGGTTCAGCAGGTTTTTAAACATGATACCAGTTCTTATACTCAGGGATTGGAATTTCATAATGGTTATTTTTATGAGAGTGACGGACTAGCTGGTGAATCTAGTTTACGAAAAACAGACCCTGCTACAGGCAAAGTTTTACAAATGACAAAAGTTCGGGATGAACTTTTTGCTGAAGGGATTACAATTGTTGGGGATAAGATTCTGATGCTTACCTATCAGAATAATATCAGTCTGGAATATGACCTGAAATCCCTGAAATTGCTTCGTGAATTTCCTAATCAATACCAGCGGGAGGGTTGGGGTTTGTGTAACGATGGGAAAGTCATTTACAGTACCGATGGTAGCAATTCAATTTATATCCTGAACAAGGATACCTATATGCAGGAAAGTTCCATTGAGGTATATGATCAGTTCGGACCAGTAAGTCAATTGAATGAACTCGAATTTATCGACGGTCGTATCTATGCGAATATTTATAATTCTAACCGTATTGTAATTATCGATCCAGCTAACGGACAGGTTACAGCTGAGGTTGACCTCAGTGAATTATATGCCGACGTAATCAGGCCAATGAAGGATTTTGATGGTTTCGTTTTGAATGGAATTGCCTGGGATAGTAAAGGGAAACGTTTGTTTGTTACCGGTAAAAAATGGGATAAGTTATTCCAGATAAAACTGGGGGAGTTGCAGTAGGTTTTGTTTTTGTCAATGCGATCCGCCTAAGGCGGAGAAACAATCCCTTAATAATAGTTCTAAACGTCATGAGATTGCTTCGTCGTGCCTCCTCGCAATGACATACTATCGGTAATTTACGCTTTTGGCTTTCAGCTTTCCCCTTTCAGCTTAACTCCCCTTTCAGTTTAGTCCTCCACACCTTATACTGATTAATCAGCCCATTAGTTGAAGCATCGTGCCCTGTAACAGGCTGATCATCCTCCAGCTCCGGCAAAATACGCCCGGCCAATTGCTTCCCAAGCTCCACACCCCACTGATCATAGCTGAAAATGTTCCAAATAATGCCTTGAACAAATATTTTATGTTCGTATATCGCAATGAGTGAACCTAAAGTAAATGGAGTAATTTTTTTAATGAGTATGGAATTTGTTGGCCTGCTCCCTTCAAATACTTTGAATGGTGCCAATTTCTCTATTTCATCAGCACTCTTTCCGGTAGCTTTTAATTCTGCTTCAACTTCCTCCCTGCTCTTACCATTCATTAATGCTTCTGTCTGAGCAAAGAAATTGGAGAGCAATAATTGATGATGGTTGGCAATTGGATTATGGCTTTGTGCCGGTGCTATAAAGTCGCAGGGTATGAGTTTTGTTCCCTGATGTATAAGCTGATAGAATGCATGCTGCCCATTGGTACCTGGCTCACCCCAGATTACAGGTCCGGTTTGATAATTAACAGGATTACCATCCCTATCGTTGGATTTACCATTGCTCTCCATATCCCCCTGCTGGAAATAAGCAGCAAACCGGTGCATATACTGATCGTATGGAAGTATCGCCTGACTTTCAGCACCATAGAAATTGCTGTACCAAATGCCAAGTAATGCAAGCGTGACTGGAATGTTTTCCTTAAAATCACTATTGCGGAAATGATTATCAGCAGCATGCGCTCCGGCAAGTAATTCTTTGAAATTTTGGAATCCTATTCCGCAGGAAATACTGAGGCCGATAGCACTCCAAAGAGAATATCTACCTCCAACCCAATCCCAGAATTCAAACATATTGGCTGTATCGATTCCGAATTTTGCCACTCCAGATTCATTTGTAGAAATGGCCACAAAATGTTTCGCCACATCAACCTCATTTCCTCCGTCCTTCAGAAACCAGTCGCGTGCCGAAAAAGCATTGGCCATTGTTTCCTGCGTAGTAAATGTTTTGGAAGCGATCATGAAAAGCGTAGTTTCAGGATCAAGATTTTTGAGTGTTTCGGCGATGTGTGAGCCATCTACATTGGATACAAAATGGAGTTTGAGATGATTACTGTATGGTTTTAAAGCTTCAGTAACCATCACCGGACCAAGATCTGAACCGCCAATGCCAATATTCACGATATCTGTAATTGATTTACCGCTATATCCTTTCCATTCTCCCGAGATAACCTGATTTGAAAAATGCTTCATTTTATCCAATACACGATGGATATCCGATAAAATATCGGTTCCATCAAGCATAAAACCAGTTTTGTGAGGATTACGCAATGCAGTATGAAGCACAGCCCTGCCCTCAGTTTCGTTGATTATTTCTCCCTTGAACTGTTGCTCTATGGCATCTTTCAGGCCACATTCTTCAGCCAGTTCAACTAATAATTGATGAGTTTTAGCATTAATGCAGTTTTTTGAATAATCAAGTAAAATATCTCCAAAGCTGATTGTAAATTCCTCGAATCGTTTTGGGTCTTTAAACAGATCTTTTAGTTTGTTATTTTTTATCTCCTCAAAATGCAGTGAAAGGGCTTTAAAAGCATTTGTAGAGCAGAAATTGGTTCTTGGAAGCATAAAATTGGATTACAGAATAAAGAAAATTGGCCTTCTTATAGTAAAATTAGATTTTATATCTATTAATTTGAATAAATTTCCACCCTGACCAATAAATTATTAATGAAAAGATTACTGAGTATTTTGCTTTTGGGCTGCTGGATTCCACTGTTTGCCCAGACCAAGCCCGATGATGTAAAGACATTTACATTGAAAAACGGTATGAAATTCCTCGTGCTTGAGGATAGTTCCATTCCAAATGCCAATATGTACCTTTTTTACAAGGTAGGATCAAGAAATGAATATCCGGGAATTACCGGATTATCCCACTTCTTTGAGCATATGATGTTCAATGGCTCCCAAAAATTTGGCCCTAAGATGTTCGACCAAACCATGGAGTTTAATGGTGGCGCCAATAATGCCTATACCACCCAAAACCTAACTGTTTACACAGATTGGTTTCCGGTCAGTGCCATGGAAACTATTTTTGACCTTGAATCAGATCGCATTGCCAGTCTGAGTATAGATCCTAAAATGATTGAAAGTGAGCGCGGCGTTGTCTTGTCAGAGCGAAGTACTTCTTTGGAAAATTCTCCATGGAATATGCTAAGTGATGCAGTCTATGCCACAGCTTTTCAGGAGCATTCGTATCACTGGACAGTTATAGGATATGAAACTGATATCAAAAACTGGACGAAAGAAGATCTTGAGAAATATTTTAAAACCTATTATGCACCAAATAATTGTCTGGTGGTAGTTTCAGGGAATGTTAAGCTTGCCGAAGTGCAACGCTTGGCTGAAAAGTATATGGCTCCGATACCTGCAAGTGATCCTCCAAAACCAGTACATTTGGTAGAACCTCCACAAACAGGTGAGCGAAGGATATATACTCAGAAAGAAGTCCCAAGTCCATATTTAATGATTGGATACCATACACCTGAAGCCAAAAGCAAAGATTTTTATCCATTGAGCATCTTGAGTTCGGTGCTTTCAAGCGGGAATTCATCACGTTTACATTCAGAGCTGGTTGATAAAAAACAACTGGCTTCCATGATTAGTTCTGATTTCAGCGAAAGCTTTGATCCGAATCTGTTCATGATTTATGCATTGGCAGCTAAAGATGTTAAGGAATCGGATGTAGAAACTGCGGTTTACGTGGAGATTGAGAAAATTCAAAAAGATGGGATTACTGAAATGGAATTGCAAAAAATAAAGAATCAGAAGCTCATGGAATTTTACGGGCAGCTTGAAACTATTAATGGTAAATCAAATAATATTGGCACGTATGAGCTTTTCTTCGGTGATTACCGTAAAATGTTCGACGCGCCTGCAGAATTTTCAAAGGTTAGTATTGAAGATGTAAAGCGTGTAGCGAATGAGTACTTCAAAAAGTCAAACCGTACAGTAGGTATTTTAAAAGCTAAAGTGGAGGAATAAAGAAATGAAGAATTTAAAAAAATATACCAGCCTAATCCTTACTGCTTTGGTGATATGCAGTACAGCAATTGCCCAGAACACTCCGGCAGCTTTTAAAGTGCCCGCATATGAGAAGTTTGTTCTTCAAAATGGTTTAAGCATTTATTTGATGGAGCAGCATGAAGTTCCTGTGATCAGCGTATCTGCAATTATACCTGCTGGAGCAATATATGATGGGACCAAATCAGGTTTAGCCAGCTTAACTGCCGCGGGTCTACAATATGGAACAAAAAGTTACAGCAAGACTAAAATAGAAGAGGAACTTGATTTTATTGGTGCGAGTCTGAATACCTATGCAAACAAAGAATCCGCAGGACTTAGTTCAAAGTTTGCTTCCAAAGATTTAGAAAAGGTACTTCCTATTTTAAAAGAGGTTTTGGTTGACCCGATATTTGATCAGGAAGAGTTTGAAAAGGAACGTAAACGTGTTCTTTCAAGTCTGGATCAGGCAAAACTAAGTCCGAGAAACGTGATCAATGCCTATTGGGATAAATTCATCTTTGGGGATCATGTTTATGCCAACCCGGTAAGCGGAAGTCCGGCTACCGTTGGAAAATTCAGTATTGAAGATCTGAAAGATTTCTATAAGTATAATTATGCTCCGCAGGGAGCAGCCATTGCAATTGTAGGTGATTTCAATTCACAGGAAATGAAAATCCGACTTAGGAATTTATTTGCCGGCTGGAAAAAGACTGCCAGCGTACAGAAAGGACTTGCTGCTTTGCCGGTTAAACCGATACAAGCTTCCAGAGTATTACTTGTAAATAAAGAAGATGCCCGCGAGACCACCCTTTACATCGGAGGATTGGGTATTCGCCGTGATAATCCTGATTTTGTGGCAATTGATGTCGTGAACACGGTCTTTGGAGGCCGCTTTACATCCTGGTTAAATGATGAGTTACGGGTAAATTCAGGACTTACTTATGGTGCAAGAAGTGGATTTAGTCCTCTGAAAAATTCAGGAACATTCTCAATTTCTACCTTCACTGCCACAAAAACCACTGAGGCTACTTTGGATAAAGCATTACATGTACTTGACAGCCTTCATAAAAAAGGAATAGACGAGAAAACCTTGGCTTCAGCCAAAAATTATGTCAAAGGTCAGTTCCCACCTAAGTATGAAACTGCAAGTCAGCTTGCTGGATTACTTACCCAAATGTTCTGGTATGGATTTGATGAATCATATATTAATAATTTTCAGGC
Source organism: Sphingobacterium thalpophilum (assembly GCA_945878525.1). Classification (GTDB taxonomy): domain Bacteria; phylum Bacteroidota; class Bacteroidia; order Sphingobacteriales; family Sphingobacteriaceae; genus Daejeonella; species Daejeonella thalpophilum_B. Next base: position 3,077 of record CAMCTU010000027.1, on the reverse strand, counting down.
TAATGTGGATGGATTGACAGTGGCAAAATCAAAGGAAATTATCAATAAGTATTTTCCAAAGGATAATTTAACTTTTGTACTGGTTGGAAAATCGGAAGATATCAAAAGTATTGCTGCGAAGTACGGACCAGTTACTGAAAAGCAGATAAAAGCGGACGGTTTTTAATAGAATGCTGACAGGGTTTAAAACCCTGTCAGACTTTTCGAAAGCCTGTCAGCCTAAGATTAATTTTTCTATTTTTGCATTATGACCAAAGAAAATATTACGGATTTAAGAGACAGAATAACGTCTCTGAGGAGGCATCTTTGACATCGACAAGAAGTTAGATGACCTCAAGAACGAACAGGATATAGCCTTAAGACCCGATTTCTGGGATGATCCCAAAGAAGCCGAAAAATCATTGCATTCTATTAATTCCAAGAAAAAGTGGACGGATGAGTTTCAGGCTGCTGAAGCATCTGTGGAAGATGCTGCAGTGATGCATGATTTCTTTCAGTCAGGTGATGCCACGGATGTTGAACTTAAAGAACAGTATGAAATCACCCTGAAAAAGGTTGAAGAGCTTGAGTTCAAAAACATGCTCAGTTCCGAAGAAGATCAGTTGAACGCGGTGATGCAGATTACTGCGGGAGCTGGTGGAACTGAAAGTTGCGATTGGGCTTCCATGCTATTGAGAATGTATGTGATGTGGGGGGAAAAGCATGGATTTAAGGTTTCAGAACAGGATATTCAGGAAGGGGATGTTGCAGGGATCAAAACGGTGACCATTCAGTTTGAGGGGAATTTTGCTTATGGCTACCTGAAAGGGGAGAATGGTGTTCATCGCTTGGTCAGGATTTCTCCTTTTGATTCAAATGCAAAGCGACATACCTCTTTTGCTTCAGTTTATGTTTACCCTTTGGTTGATGATACCATTGAGATCTATGTGAATCCAGCAGATATTGAGTTTGAAACCTTCCGTTCGGGCGGTGCCGGCGGACAGAATGTGAACAAGGTGGAAACTGCCGTTCGTTTATATCATAAGCCATCAGGCATTATCATTAAAAACCAGGAATCAAGATCACAACTTCAAAATAAGGAGAATGCTATACGTTTACTGAAATCGCAGCTTTATGAGGCTGAAATGCGTAAACGTCAGGAAGCCACTGCCACCATTGAAGGAAACAAGAAAAAGATAGAATGGGGCTCACAGATCAGGAATTATGTTCTGCACCCCTATAAACTGGTCAAGGATCTTCGCACCAATTATGAAACTTCAAATGCCCAAGCTGTGCTTGATGGCGATCTGGATGAGTTTTTGAAGGCGTATTTGATGGAGTTTTGATTAGAGGAAAGTATCAGGTATCAGGTAACAAGTATCAAGACAAGGGGAATTCGTGTAATTATTCCAATCTGTACTGGTCATTGTTGCCCGTTACCTATTCCCTGTGGTTGGTGTTATCCTAACCACATAATTTGACTACGATAATGGTACGGTACAACACCGACCAGTGGAAAAACTGTCTTGATTCCTGGTTCGTGACTCTTGGTTCTTAACATTAATTTACCCGTAATCAGTCATGGCTCCTGGTTCTTGGTTCTTGATTCCTACCTCGGTTCCGGGAATATCGCTAGCAACTCTTCCAATTCAGCTACCTTCTCAACTGCCGATAGCTTTTCATAAGCACTGATCAGGTTTCTGAGTACCCGCTGGATGATTTCAGTATTGCTGCAGGGTTCGTAGAAATGGTTAAGGGGTTTTAGGTTCAATTGTTTTAAAAAAGCATCTACATCCTTTCGTCCAAAAATAAAACCCTTGTTAAAGGCATTTATATAAAATAGAATACTGTTTTCAAATACATTTTGAGAAGTCTGGTATTCGTCTGAAGGATTCTCATCCACATAAGCCAGTATAAAATGCTGTGGCAGGTTGACTCCATAAACCGGAATGTCGAGTTTTTGGGCGATAATGGAATAAATTACTGCGAGTAAAATCTGGTTTCCTTTTTTGCTTTCAAGTACCTGACTCAGGTAAGAATTTTGCGGATCTTGATGATTTATGGTGTTTCCTGAAAAGCCAAAAGCACCATAAAAGATATGATTGATTAATTTTACTTTCTCGACAGCACTCATCTCATAGATCATCTGCATCCAGATTTCTCTTTTTATTTCCTCAATCTGATTGATGATTTTTTGTTCATCAATATCTGGATACTGGTATTTATTGATGATGAGCATTCCCTGCAAAAGGTCAAAAGAACCACCCATATGCCATAAATCGAGCTCCTGTTTAACATTCTGAAACTGAATTTTGTGGACCAGGTTTTCTATTCTTTCCTGCAGAATGGTATCCAGTGATTGAGACCAGGCATTTTCAAGATATCCAATAACATCATTCCCAAAGGATAATAACTTATCCTCTACATGACGTGATATCTCGGTGTCGGGATCGTCAAGTAATTTAATAAGTGATTCTACTTCCTTTAAGTTCATTGCTACCTGCAAATTTACGCAAAATTGTATTTGTTCTTAAAAGCTATTAGCTTCTCATATCTCAAATCTCCCATCTGAAAACTATCTTTATCCCTATGATGAAATTGTCAATGCTAATCAGTTTCCTGAAGCACCGGTTTAAGGCCAAAACCCGACATGGAGTTCATTCCCCTTTTGTTTACCGATTAGTCGCTGAAATTATTTACGATTTTCATACTAAAAAAGTTTACGAGGATATTGAACCACTTAGAGCTGAATTGATTAATAATGAACTGCAAAACCGTTTAGTAAAGAAAACTAGTTTAATGTCTCCTCGATTGGCCCAGCTTGTTCATCGACTTGTGTCCGACTTGAAGCCGGGAAATATTATTGAGTTGGGTGCATGTCTGGGAATTACCACTGCTTACCTTGCAAAAGCAGTGCCTGAGGCAAGTGTTATGAGCATTGAGAGATATTCTGAGACTTTAACCATCACAAGAGAAAGTCTCCAAAAGCTAAACATCCACAATGTCGAACTGCTCTCTGGGAATGTGAATGAATTATTACCTGAGCTCATCAGTGGAATTCATGAGCTTGATTTTATACTTATCGATGGGAATCATCC
>CAMCTU010000026.1 GCA_945878525.1 Sphingobacterium thalpophilum | reverse complement strand
TCGGCTTCCAATTCTTTAAGATTATAAGTTTTTTTATAAATACTAGGCGGACTTTTATAGACTTCCCAGCCATGTTTTCCTGTTCGTGATATGTCACATTCTTTATTATAACTATCTGTGCAACCTTCAAACATTGTTAAATAAGAATATTTGGTATATTTTTCTTTCATTGACTTATCTGTATAGCAGGTATAACTAAATTTCATTCCACAATATCGACAAGTTTTTTTATAATCATTCTTTGTAAATGTGACAATTACTTTTTCTTCATTTTGAGCATAAACAAAGAGCGTTGAAGTAAATAAAGCGATTAATAATAAAAATCTCATCTTAATTTGTATTAGGTTAAAATTAGAAATCATAATTTTAAAATTTGTTTTGCTTAGATCTTGTAGTTAAGCGTTTTTAATCTATTTCAAAAGTAAAGTTATCCTTAAATTTTTATAATTTCAATTGCTTTTGACTATAAATAATTCTCCAATTCAATAATCTCAGAGATAGTGTTTGCGCCTACAATTTACTAACTGCAGGATTAGCTTGTTTATCTGTCCTAGGATGAGGGAATTCAATGATCAAAGAATGAGCTTCCTGTAATAAGTTTTGTGCCCTTATGTAAGGGCTCGTTCCATTTTACTAATATAAGCCAATATATCTTTTAGAATAGAGACCTAAAACTAAAAATTTAATTTCTGAATTCATTTTTCGAACCTCCCTTAAAAAAATCCAATGCACTCCCCCAAAATCATCTCTCTAGTGCAATAGTGCAATCCACATATATATGTGATTGCACTATTGCACTGGTGATTTTGTTTCTGGAAAACAAAAAAAAATATGAGCAAAACTAATTTTGGATCCTGCAATGCCTTCGAATGAAAAGGGTTTTGTAGCCAACAACCTTATTAGGAAAAATCATATTCAATTTGTATTCAGTTTTTGCCTACCTATCAAATGTTTATAACTTAAAACGTCGTATTTTTTTTGACGTTATTGAGTAGGGCTAATCAAATAAATTTGTTTTTTAGCAAATTAAATTTTCATGTTACCTACCTTTAAATCAATAACTAATGAAATATCCGTACTAAAAATTGAATGGACACCTTCGCAAAAAACAACGCTAAATTTATTTGAAGATGATCCCGATCCTGGTTTGAAGATCAATTCCTATTCTTCTGTGTGTCAATACCGTAAATATTTGGAAAAATTTTACCGTTACACAAAGTGTGAAATTGAGAAAGAAATTGCGCAAATTATGGATACTAAAATATCCATTATTAAGCTCGAGGAATACAAATTTGCCCTTCTTGAAAAACAAAAACATTACTTACCTGATAATTTAGGCCTAATTATGGGCAATGTTAAGCTGAAAACACCAGTAAATAATAGGGGTTTGGATGATTCTATATTGCGGCAAAAAGTGAAAATATTTGTTGATGAACTCAGACAACTTATTCACAGCCTAGTTGAATTTATTAGACATAAAATTAAAATTTATAAAAAGCTAATTCTCCCCTATGAGCTTCCCCCAGGTATTAACCCCGTTAAGCAAGCACTGGCATTGCCAAAACAAGAAACTCTTTTCGCAGGGCTTAATGGCAACTTCCCAAAACTGTATTGGAATAAAACCGATAACGATTTACTAGAGCTGATTGTGGCATTGGTAGAGAGCGATTCTATTAGAATTGACGGTGGTAAGATTAAACAAAACGTAGCTATTAAGTTTGGCGAACTTCTATTTAATCACCCAATCAAATCGCCGCATATCAAGATTAGCAAGTTATCTGACCGGATTAAAGATGATTCGCGGTTTATGCTTCGGCTAGACAATACCCTACAAATTAGAAAAGATAGATTAGAGAGTGAAAAAGAGCGAAATAGGTAAAAAAATGAGTTAAGTTAACTGTTAACTTAACCATTGTTAAATCTTGCGAAGTTTAACCTTGTGCCATTCAAAATTATGGTGCATGGAAAACATTACACTTAACAATGATGCCTACAATCAATTGATTGTTTCCATCCAAAACTTACAAGAGACTGTTGCTAAACTTACCGACCGCAAGAAGTTGCTGGCAGAAGAATACATTGATAGCTGGGAAGCTTGCCGGATTCTTAAAATTAGCAGGCGTACTCTGGAAAGATATAGAAACGACAAACGCATACCTGCCTATAAAATTAACCGTAAGGTGTTTTTTAGGTTGAGCGATTTGGAACATTTCCTATTCCAGCAAAGCAATCGCATTCCAGATTCTATCATTAGCGATTTGTAAAACAGGGATGCCACTAAGCAAACAAGATATTTTGAACGCAACCAATAACGGATTGTCTGTTTTCCGGCATTACGTGCCAGGTGATTGGCGTTTGGGGAAGTCGTTTCTGAACCCCTTCTACCAAGATACCAAAGCAGCTTGCCATGTATATTTGGATAGAGCTTCAAACACCTATAAAATCAAAGACTTTGGAGAAGCCGACTTTGCAGGAGACTGCTTCTTTCTGGTAGCTTTTCTTCACAATAAGGATTGCTCAAATAAGTCTGATTTTATGGAGGTCTTAAAAATAATTGATGCCGACCTTAGGCTAGGTTTGAATGAATATTCTGCTCCAAGGCCCATGCCCAAAGTTCAATACAATCAGGATAAACCTAACAAGTCAGAATTAACTCAAGTGGAGATTCAAGAAAATGTTAGCATTACATTTAAGGCTCCGACTTTTCAGGCATTCACTGAGGCTGATATTAGTTATTGGCAACAATATGGCATTAGTAAAGAAATCTTGCTTCAATACGGAGTGGCCAGTGTGGCAAGGTTTGAAGGAACCAATAAGGAAGGCCATGCCTACCAATTAGTTTCTAGCGCCCAAGAACCCATGTTTGCTTATCCTGGTAAGCGGTTTATTAAGCTGTATCGACCCAACTCAAAACTAAGGTTTCTGTATGCCGGTGAGTTGTCGGATAGTTATGTTTTTGGCTTAGAGCAACTGCCAGCTCGCGGTGATATATTATTTATTACTGGTGGCGAAAAAGATGTTATGAGTCTTGCTGCCAATGGTTTCAATGCCATTTGCTTCAACAGCGAAACGGCTAATATTCCAAAGAAGATTATTAAGCGACTCAACTTTAGGTTCAAACATTTAACCCTATTGTATGATGTAGACAAAACCGGAAAAGAGGCGGCAGATAGGCATCAGAAAGCTTTAAAGGATTTTGATGTGCAGGTATTAACCCTTCCATTGGCAGGTGTCAAAACAGAAAAAGATATTTCAGACTACTTCAAATTAGGCCATACTCGTGATCAACTTAAGAATTTGTTTTGCAGCTTGCTGGACATCGTATATGAAGAAACCATGTCGATTTTGAAGTCGTGCGAAATTGATTTTAAGAACCCACCAATAAAGCCCGATGCACTCATTCGCATTAACAATGTTACTGTAGGCGCACCTGGTAATATCCTTTGCATTACCGGAATGGAAGGTAGTGGCAAAACCAATTACCTGGGAGGTTTAATTTCTGGTGTGCTGCGAGCCACTGGCGACATGATAGATACCCTTGGAACCGAAGTGAAGAACAACCCACAGGGCAAGGCAGTCATTGTGTATGATACTGAGCAATCTGAGGACCAGCTCTACAAAAACCTAAGTTTCATTTTAAAGCGGGCCAATCTGGAGCACCCACCAAAATGGTTTAAGGCTTATTGCTTGGTGGGCATGTCGAGGAAGGAACGCTTGCAGGTTATTTTCCAAAGCATGGACCGCTTTTATTACGAGCACAATGGCATTCACATGATGGTGATTGATGGTATTGCCGATCTAATTTCTGCGGTAAATGATGAAGGACAATCTGTAGAGCTGGTGGATGAATTGTTTAGGTTAGCCGGAATCTATAAAACCGTTGCAGTGTGTGTGTTACACTTAAGTCCAAGTGGTATGAAGCTTAGGGGCCATTTAGGCTCTGAGATACAAAGAAAAGCTGCCGGAATACTTTCCATAGAAAAGGATGAAAACAACAATGTAAGTGTAGTTAAGGCCTTAAAAGTGAGAGATGGCAGCCCTTTAGATGTACCCCTCATACAATTTGGTTGGGATAAAGAGTTGAACCGACACATCTATCTAGGCGAAAAAAGCAAAGAAGAAAAGGAAACCCGCAAACTAGAAGATCTGGATGCTTTAGCCAGAGACCTATTCGCCATCAAAAGCAGTTATACCTACCAAGAGTTAGCCAGCGCTATCATGGAAATGTTATATGTGAAGGATCGGCAAGCCAAAAACTATATAAAACTCATGAAAGATCACGGAATCATAGAGAAATCCGGCCCTAATTCCACAGAATTCCGGCGTATTTCCTCACCTTTCTGAGTTATTCCTAAATATTCAAAGAATTTACCAGTTTCAACCCCCATTTTTCTGGTAATAGCCCCGCGGAGTAGTTCGTGGGGCTTTGTTGTTACTCCAATTTGTTAAAACTTCGGAGAAAAACTTCGGAGAAAACTGTTGGTTTTCATTGTCAACTTCAAAATAGTAAGGCGCTAATAGGTTCAGGAGGATTTTTAGTAAACCTCGGAGAAAATTACGGATTGATAAATAAATATCCTTTAAGGTTCTATTGAATAATATCTTTCAACTGTTATATAAAACCTTCGGAGTAACTTTTAGGTATAACTACTTTCCCTGCGTAATTTTTTTTTCAAACCAAAATAACTTGTTAGATTTGACATAATTGGCAAGCGGTAATTAGAAGGTATTCAAAGTAAAATTTGATAATATCTTAAAACTAAAAAGCGGCCATAAGAAAATCACCCATTCAAAAAAGAATTAGATAACTTAATAAGCCAGTTATGAAAAACATTTTCGATTTACATAAAGATATTCTAGATGATTACAAGCTCTATATTGATAGTTTTATAAATATCGCAGATGAGAAAATACTTGCGACCGTAAGAAAGGATTTTGATTCCGGCAATTTATATCCGGAGCCATTAGTACAATTTAACCCTTCTTTTGAATCTGGTGGCAGTGTTGAAGATTTAGTTAATAATGGTGTTTTAGTAAAAGAATTTAATAATATTTTCTATGATGGTGAAAATAATTCATGGTCAATTTATAAACACCAAGCAGAAGCGATAATCAAAGGAAATGAAGGCAAAGGCTTTATTGTTACCTCTGGAACTGGTTCGGGCAAGAGTTTAACTTACATCTCAACCATTTTCAACCACCTTTTTAAAAACCCAAGTAAGCCTGGTATTAAGGCAATTATTGTATATCCTTTAAATGCTCTAATTAATTCACAAGAGGCTGCATTAATAGGCTTTGAAGATAATTACGAAAAGCGAACTGGAAATAAACTTCCATTCACTTTCAAAAAATATACTGGACAGGAAAAGCAAGAAGAAAGAGATAAGGTAAGTGCAAACCCTCCAGATATTCTACTCACCAATTACATGATGTTAGAACTCTTAATGGTGCGCAAGGCAGATGAGGGTTTAAGGAAATCATTTTTGGACAGTATTGAATATTTGGTTTATGACGAATTGCATGTTTACAAAGGCAGACAAGGCGCAGATGTATCTTTATTAAACAGAAGGATTAAATCAGCAGCAAAAAATAAGAATATCATTTGCATCGGAACATCGGCAACGATGGCTACAGGTACAATTGATGACCAAAAAACCGAAGTTGCAAAAGTTGCAACAAGATTTTTTGATTCTGATTTCCTACCTGAAAACATAATTGTAGAGTCTTTAACCTACTCAACATACGAAGTAATTCCTTCAAAAGATGAGTTAATATCTGCTTTTAAATCAGATATAAAAGACTTTTCAAAAAAAGCGATTCTTGAAAATCCAATTACAATTTGGTTGGAAAGAACTATCGCTGTTAGAAATGAAGGGGAGCATAAAAGAAGGAATGAACCCAAATCGCTGAAAAAAATTGCAAAGGAATTTACACATGAAACAGGTATTAGCGAGCTAGAGGCTGAAAAGAAAATTATTGAGATTTTAGTTTGGGCAGAAACTTTAAATATTGAAAGTGCAAGAGAAAAGAAAAAAGACACAATTCTTCCATTCAAATTGCATCAATTTATTTCACAAACTGGTTATGTATATGTAACCCTCGAAGATGCTGATACAAGGCATATAACCTTAGAACCAAATCCATTTGTAAAGCTTTCCGAAAGCGAGCCAGAAGTTCCTGTTTTCCAAACCGTATTTAGCAGAGTCAGTGGTGCAGATTTCATATGCGTTAGAAAGGATTACAGCAAGTCAAAATTAATTTTCCGAGACTTTAACGAAAATCAAAATCCCAAAAATGATGAGGATTTAAAATTTAATGATGGAACTAAAAAAAGAAAAATAAAAAATAGGGTTCAAGATGATTATACAGATGGGTATATCCTCTTTGATAAAGAACATAAGTTTGATATCAATGAATTTATTGACCTTTTACCATCATCATGGCTAAATAAATCAGGAGATACAATTGACTTATCAAAAGATTTTTTAATGCCAAAAGAAATCTATGTTTCTAAGGATGGTTCTTTTTCGGATATACCAAATGATGGCAAAAAAGCTTGGTTCATGCCAGCCCCTTTAATTTATGACCCAACCTGCGGGTTAATTTATCTTGAGCCCAAACTAAGTGAAAAATCAAAGCTTATTTCTTTGGGGAACGAGGGACGATCTACATCAACTACTTTAATTACGCTGCAAACTTTGCTAGCACTTTACAGAAAGTATGGTTATGAAAACTTGAAAGAGCAAAAGCTTATGAGTTTTACCGACAATAGGCAGGATGCTTCATTACAAGCAGGGCATTTTAATGATTTTATACAAGTAGTTCATTTGAGGTCCGCTATTGAAAAGGTGCTAAGTAATCATTCTCAAAGTTTAACGCTTTTTGAATTAGTTTATAAAGTTGAGGAAGAGTTAAAACTTCCAGAAAAGGAATATGCTATAAATCCAGCAAATAATCCATTAATACCAAGTGAAAATAATAAAAAAGCCTTACGTAATTATATAACCTACAGAATAATACAAGACTTAAAAAGGGGTTGGCGGTATATTTTGCCAAATCTTGAACAGACAGCACTTCTTGAAATTTCCTATCAAAAATTAGATGATTATGTAAAAAGGGATGAACTTTGGATGAGTTTAGAGTTGCTCAATCAATATTCTTCTGCTGATAGAAAATTATTTGTTCTTCAAGTACTAAACTTTTTCAGGAATGCATATGCAGTAGATGTAGAAATGCTGCGTTATGAAAATAGACTTCGAATTCAGGATGAATTAAATAATACATTAAATCGAAATAAACTTTGGTCGTTGGACAAAGGTGAAAAAATGGATGCACCAAGCTCACTTTCTTTGGATGGAGCAGATAAAGCCACTCGAGAAGTTTTTATTCAAAGTATTGGGCCGATGAGTCGTTTGGGTAGGTTTGTAAAGCATGAGTTCAGGAAAAGGTTGGGAACTCAATTAAGCAACCCAGACTATTTAGATTTCATGAAGGCATTGCTGCAATTGCTGTGTGATATGAACTATTTAAAAGCGCAGCTCGTTCATGCTGAAAAAGGAGATAAGACAACCTATCAATTAATTTTAGGTGAAGTACTCTGGAATAAAGGGGATTTGAAAAATGTTTCAACCGATAAAACCACTTATATTTCGCTTGATGAGGAAGTAAAAATAAAGCCACACCAGTACTTTCAAAAATTATATCAAGAAGATTTTTCTAAACTTCCAAAATCATATATAGCAGCAGAACACACTGGTCAAATTAAGAATGAGGAAAAAATTGAAAGAGAAGATAAATTTAACGATGCAATTGAGTTGAGTGCTTTGTATTGTTCACCTACAATGGAATTAGGTATTGATATTTCTTCTTTAAACATTGTTCACATGCGAAATGTACCGCCAAGCCCAGCCAATTACGCACAGCGCAGTGGCCGTGCAGGTCGTAGCGGGCAATCAGCATTGGTGTTTACCTATGCTTCCAAAGTTTCACCGCATGACAAGCACTATTTTGCTAATCCTGTAAAAATGGTGGCTGGGATTGTACAAGCTCCAAGAATTGACTTAACAAATGAGGAGTTAATTCGATCTCATATTAATGCAACAGTTCTTTCATTTTTGAATGCAGAAGAATTCAAGCCATCATTAACCGATTTAATAGATATTTCAGGCGGCACCTATAATTTAAAAAATGACATTAAATCTAAATATCAAGATGTAATTGATTCCAGATTTGATGAGATTAAGATGACGGTTTTTAATGTTGTTAGGGGAATAACTGAACTTCGAGAAACTAAGTGGTTTAATGAATCTTGGCTCGAAAATGAAATATGGAATGTGCCATCTAAACTTGAAAAATCATTAATCCGTTGGAAAAAAATGTATTTAGACGCTTTGCGTCAAATGAATGAAGCACATGAAATCAAAACTAGTCCAATAATTAAAGATAGTGAAACCAAAAGATTGGCTAATCGTTCCTATTTTCTAGCTGAAGAAAGATTAAATCTTTTGAGAAACGAAAAAAATAAAAACTCAACATTATCTGAGTTTTATACTTTTCGATATTTAGCATCAGAGGGATTTTTACCAGGATATAACTTTACTAGGTTACCTATTAGGGTTTTTCTGGGTGGAAAAGACCGAAACGAGGCTATTTCAAGGCCGCGTTTCATTGGTCTAAAAGAGTTTGGACCAAACAATCTTATCTATCACAATGGTGGTAAATATAAAGTGAATAGGATTACGCCAAATGATGTTGCACTAGACTTATCTACTATTAAAATTTCTAGAACTACAGGTTATGCTTTTCTAAATGATGAAGGAAAAGGAGTGAATCAGGATCCTATTACGGGTGTGGCATTCGATGCTAGTAATATGGACAGAATTGAGAATAGATTACTTGAACTTCAAGAAGCTCAATCTGAAAATTCTGAAAGGATTTCTTGTATGGAAGAAGTGAGAACCTCAGAGGGCTACGTAACAGAACTCTTTTTAAACTCATCAGATAGCCTACTTGATGCCACAAAAATTAAACTAACAGTTGATGGCGATGAATTAATGAAATTGTTTTACGCACCAGCAGCAAAGCTGATTTTATTAAACAAAAAATGGAAGAGAGGCCGTGAAGATGGTTTTGATATCGGGACAAAGACTGGTTTTTTCAAAACAAAAAAGCAATTAGAGAAACCGAATCCAGAAGACCCGATTCAAAATATTATGTTATATACATACGATACTTCAGATGTATTATACGTGCAACCGATAAAATCATTGGGGTTAACAGAAGAAGGAGTTATTACTATGCAATATGCCTTAGAAAAGGCAATTGAACAGCTATATAATATTGAACCTGTAGAAATTGATGCAAGATTGATGGGTAGTGATGAATATAAGAATATTATGTTGTATGAATCTGCGGAAGGAAGTATTGGGGTATTAAAAGATATTGCGCGTAATTCCGCAATACTTCGTAAAATATTTATGGAAGCCTATAAATTATGTGGTTATGATTTTGAAACAAAAGAAAATATTTTCCCCAATAGACCTAAAGCTAGTTATGAGGATTTATTGTCTTATTACAATCAAATGGATCATAGTAAAATTGACCGTCATTCTATAATTAAAGCATTAGAATTATTAATTGTTTCCAATCCTGATGATACGGTGGGCGGCACTTATGAAGAAAAATATGATGAGCTAAAAAAAGGATTACACCACCGGAGCCCAGGTGAAAAAGCCTTATTGGATTATCTGTTTGTAAATGGTTACAGGTTACCTGATTATACAAACTATAATATGGAGCAGTTCTATGTTCAGCCTGATTTTATTTATGAAAAGGAAAAGGCACTTATTTTTGTTGATGGTGGCATTCACAAAAATTCGATAGTGAAGGCAGATGATGATAAAAAACGTAAAATCATTGAGTTAGCGGGATTCGATGTATTGGTATGGGATGAAACCACCGAAAAGGTTGCATCTTTCGTAACTAGGAGACAAGATATTTTTAGAAAAGTTCGCTAGGCATTATGATAGATAATAAGTTAAAAAAACCAGGTAAACTCGTAAAGTTCAGGGGAAGAAGATGTGTAGTTCAACCATCGGTAGATAATGAAATAATATTACTTAAACCACTTGGTGGTTCTGATGACGAAATGATTTCAATATTTGAACCCATTTTGCAAGCTTATGATAAAATAGAAGATGACCAGTTTGAATTGCCAGATATATCAGACTTAGATAGTTTTCTTACTGCAAAACTTTTATACGATGCAGCAAGGCTTTCTTTCCGACAAGTAAGTGGACCATTTCGATGCATGGGTAAATTATCGTTTCGTCCTAGATCATATCAATTGGTTCCGCTAATCATGGCATTAAAGCAACCTGTTACCCGCTTATTAGTTGCAGATGATGTGGGGGTTGGTAAAACCATTGAAGCAATTCTTATTTTAAGGGAGTTGTTGGAAAGAGGGACTGTTAAATCTTTCGCAGTTTTATGCCCTCCGCATTTATGTGAACAGTGGCAGAAGGAATTGGCTGATAAATTAGATATTGATGCTGAAATTATTCGTTCAAGCACAGTTGCTGGTTTGGAGAGAAAGATTGTTGGAGATGATACGTTGAATGTTTTCAACTATTATCCGTACCAAGTAGTATCTATTGATTATGTAAAAAACGGCTCAGCTAAAATGCCAGCCTTTATAAAAGATGTTCCTGATTTGGTAATAGTAGATGAGGCCCATACTTGTACTAAAAATCTTGATTTTAAGAAAGCTGGGCAAAGCCAACAGAGATATGAATTATTGGAAAAGATTGCCAAAAAGGAACATCAACATTTGCTTTTACTTACTGCCACACCCCACAGCGGTAAAGATGGCGAATTTAAGTCGCTATTAGGCTTAGTTAATCCTGAATTTGAATTTTATGATTTTTCTGATTTGCAAACGTCAGAAAAAAGGAAAGTTGCCGCTCATTTTATACAACGTAAAAGAAAAAACATTGAAAAGTGGCTGGATGAGGAAACTCCTTTTCCTAAACGAACAACAGAGGAATTACCATACACACTTTCTGCATCCTCAGACTATTATAAATTGTATCAAGATGTTTTAAAATTTGCAAGAGGAATTAGCACGGAAGGGGTTGCCGAAAACAAAGCAAGAATAAAGTACTTCGCAGCCCTGTCTTTATTAAGGGGTGTAATGAGCAGCCCAGCTGCTGGATATGAAATGTTACAAAAGCGTAAATCCAAAATTACAGAACTAGATGAAGTAACACTTGATGAGGTTAAAGATAATCCAATTGTTGAAAAATGGGATGAGCAAAACGACTCTGAACAGATAGACATTATTGACCGCGCTGGACTTACTGAAAGTGAATGGAGTATTTTACATAGGCTTGCTCAAAAGGCTGCGGAATTAACAAAAATAGAAAAAGACCAAAAAGTTAAGCTTGGCACGGAGCAAATTAAACTTTGGATTAATAGAGGACAAAGCCCAATTGTTTTCTGTCGCTTTATTGCCACAGCTCAATATGTTGCTAAAATTCTAAAGGAAAACCTCCCAAAGGATGTGGATGTTCGAGCCATAACTAGTGAACTAAGTGACGAAGAACGCAGAGAAAAGATTGATGAAATGGCTAAAAGCCCCAAAAGGGTTTTAGTGGCTACCGATTGTTTAAGTGAGGGTATTAACCTTCAAGATAAGTTCAATGCCATCCTGCATTACGATTTACCCTGGAATCCTAACCGTTTGGAACAAAGAGAAGGTCGTGTTGACCGCTATGGCCAACCTGGTTGGATTGATAAAAACGGAAATCATCAAAATACTATTGATGTAAAGGTTCTGTTTGGTGAAGACAATCCAATGGATGTGGTGGTACTAAAAATCATCATAGAAAAAATACAACGCATTCAAAATACATCTGGTGTGAGTATTGCCTTAGCTGACGATAACCGTTCAGTGATGGATAAAGTATTAAAGGAGGTACTGTTAAACCCTGAAAAATCACAAAATAGATTTTCAAAACAATTACGAATAGACTTTGGTGCTAGTCCTGAGCTAGATGAATTGGATGTTGAAATTACTAACGAGATTGAAGCAGCAAGGGAAAAGGCCGAAAAAATCCGTTCCATTTTTGCACATGAAAGCATTATGCCGGATGAGGTTAAGAAAGACTTAAACGAAGTGGATGAAGCCATTGGCGATGTAGCTACTTTGGAAGCATTTGTAATTGCAGCATCCAAACTATTGAGTGCAAGTTTTGAAAAAGTGGAAGGTGGCTACATCTTCAAAAAAATGAATATGGATGATTGGATGGCATCTGCTTTGGGTCAGGGCGATAAAATTCATATTTCATTCCAATCACCTACTCCACAAGGATTCCGTTATATAGGTCGCAATCATCGTTTTGTAGAGCAGTTATGCCACCGCATTATTGCCAATTCTCTGGATAAAGAAAGAAAAGGAAATAAAGCTGCAAGGGCATCCGTATTCCGCACAGAAGCAGTTAATACACAAACCACTTTAATTCAATTCCGGGTTCGCAATGTTATTCGTGAAGTAAGCAAACAACATGAAATGGTTTCTGAAGAAATGTTCCTTTGGGGTTATGAGCAAACACCTGAGGGTATTCGTGCGCTAGATATTGAACAATGCAAAAAACTACTTCTTTCTTCAAGTGCATTAGATGTAAGCGCTGAAAGACAACAAATTATTTTTGAAAAGGAACTACAACATTTTGAAAAATTGCATCCTGACTTTATTGCGGTTGTTGCGAAACGTTCTGATGAATTAGTGAATGCCCATACCCGTTTTGCTAAGTATTTAGGTGCTAAAAGGTTTGAAGCCGTCACCCCTGTTTTACCGCCTGATATTTTAGGCGTGTATGTATTGATTCCTAATCCTAATTTATAATTTTCCAAATGAGCACTCACCCAACCAAATTTAAATTAGAAGATATTGCCAATTGGCCAGTAAATGGATTTGTGGAATTACCAAAAGTACAGCGTGGATTTGTCTGGAAGCCAAATCAAATTGAAGATTTATGGGATTCGCTTTTACGGAAATATCCTGTGGGAGCATTTGTTTTTAATATTGCCGCTGATGGAAAGCTTCAATTGCTCGATGGTCAGCAAAGAGCAACTGCTATTACACTTGGGTTTGATCACAAGACATTCCGAAAAACAGAGAATCATTTCAAAATTTTTATTGACTTAGAGTTGCCACAAAACGATGCCAGGAAATACTTTTTCAGGGTTATTACTGAGTCTCATCCATGGGGTTATCAGCGCAAGCCTAATAATAAACCGCTAGATGTTGATGAAAAGAGAAATGCTGCAAAATACTTTGGCGATGTAGATTCCATTAACCCTGATTTGAATCAATGCTTTCCATATGATGCTGCCTTACCGATTCCATTTTCATTTTTTCTGGACGCAAAGAGTGAAAAAGAAATAATAGAATCTATATTTAGCTGGCCATTATGGTCTGTTGTTAAAGGAAAATTTGAAGACTATATTAAATCTTATCCCAAGCAGTTGGAGAAGCGAAAAGAATTGGAGTTATTAAAAAGTGACTCAGATTTTTTGAAAAGGAGAATTATCCAAATTTACGGGGAAGTTCAGCTAATGCTCGAAAAACGGGAAATACCTGGTTTGTATTTGGATAATGTTCTTGCAGAAACGCTTGAGGACAAACAAATATCTATTCAAGAAAATGAGCAGGATAAACCTGATGATTTTGACCAGGAACATGAAGTTGAAAATTTATTTGTTCGACTAAATGCAGGCGGAACACCATTACGAGGTGAAGAACTAAACTACTCCATACTCAAATCTAAAATAACCCCTAAAACCCAGGAAATAATAGAAGAAGCTTGCAAGTATTTTATAAATCCTGCCCGTTTTATTACTGTTGCCTTTAGATTACAACAATATACTGGAGATAAAAGCAATGTTAGAGAAGGTTTAAACATGAATATTAAACCTCGGCAGTTTCAAGCTCGGCTTAATTCAAAAGAAGAAATAGACAAGTTTGAAAAGTTTATCTCAAAACTGTTAGCAGAAAATGCATACAATGGTAAAAATCTGTTTGAATATTCTAAACATTTGCTAGAATATCATCCTGTAAATAACTTAAAGGGATTTCCCCACCTTATTGTCAATAAATTAATTAACAGCTCTGCTGAATTGCTTTTTATGTTCTGGTATCGCTTGCAAGTTAAAAAGGATCGATTTGCATTTGAGCAACAATCAGAAAGAAAAGTACATGAAAAGATGTTAGGCATGTACTCAATGTTTTTATGGTTAGGGAAAGGAGACAATAATCGTGATTATAGCAAGTTACTTAGGAATATTTGGCCTGCCATGAAGGTATTGGATATAGAGAACTTTTGGTCGTCTGCAACCGTAAAACGGGCAATGCTTAATGATGTTTTATTGTTGACTCCTTACTACAAAAAAAGCGCTAAATATAACCCTGATATTAGATGGTTTATCAAAGAAAAATACAACCTAAAAGCATCTCTTTTCAATAATTATTATTCATTGAATAAGCCTTTCTACGAAAATACATACTCAATGTTTTTCAACAGGGATTTAGTCTTATATGCCCAACGAGATTTTTTAAATGAGGTTTTTAAAAACAAGCAATTCCATTTAGATGATACGAATGTTCCATTTGATTGGGATCATATTTACCCTCATAAACTGATTCAGAAAAAACAGAAAACACCAAGTCTTGTAAAGGAATTTTATAATTCGATTGGGAATTTTAGGGCCTGGCCATATGAATTAAACAGAATGGATAGGGCAGAAACTCCAAAATCAAAATTCAATCCGTTATTAGAAAAAAATGAATCAAATGATTTGAGAAATAGTTTTCAGAATTTCATTAATAAATATCCAAATTTAATAAATGATCTATCTGAGTTGCATTACAAACTGTTGATTTGGTCTGCGTGTCATAAAGATTGGGCAAATAGTGAAGTTGAAAGTATTAAAAACGGAAATACTCAAGAAGTTGTCAAATTAATTATAAAACGAGGTGTAGACATTATTGGGCAGTGGTACAATCAATTACATATTAATGAATTAATTCCAAATAAGTCTTCACTAAACTCATCGATAACAACTGCTATATTTAGCCCAAATAAAATAATTAAAAATCCAACATGGATGAGAACCAATGAATTTAAGGAGGACTGGGATTTAAGTGAAACAACAAATGTTCTTATAAATAAAACTATTTCTATTAAAAACACCTACTTAGATATTTATCTTACTTATAGTAAATATGGTGATGAACAAATTACAGAGGATAATTTTTTGTTTGGGTTCTACGATAGGCAGAAATCAAACTACTTTGCTAGTTTGAAAGTGGTTGACGAAAATAAATTCGAGTTGAATAATAAACAACATTACCTACAAGGGGCTTTTACATTGGTAACACAACAAGAAAAAGCGTTGGAGCAACTCCTTAGAGATATTGCAGACTGGATAAATCATAAACATTTTCCGTTAAAAAGTTACCGAAACGAGATAAAAAGCATTTTATCAGATGCGGTTTTAAAGCCTTATAAAAATTGTTTTGAATAAAACCTTCACCAATGAATTTTCCATCAATAGACATACAAGGTTCCATTCTATCAACTGACTTGCTGGCCAAAATCCGCAGTGAGCAGGCAACCTTTCAGCAGGGCAAAGATTTCAATCCTGATTTGACCAATGCCAAACTAAAGGATGAAATAAGCCTTGCATGGCAAGAAGCAAAAGGACAATGGACCATTTATAAAAGCAAACTAACCCGATTAAAAGAAGGCGAAACAGGAACTACCGAAACCCGTAATTTCTGGATTTCTCCCATACTTACCAATCTTGGCTACAACCTTACTTTCGACCGCAAAGGTGAAGAACTTAACGGCAAATCATTTCCTATTGGTTACAGAGATAGCAGCTTAGATAATTTTCCTGTGTACGTAGGCGGTTACCACGAATCACTTGATAAGAGACCGGAAAATAAACAACTCCGTGTATCGCCTCATGCAATGGTGCAGGAGTACCTTAATTACAGTGAACACCTGTATGGCATGGTTACAAATGGCCGCCAACTGCGTTTGCTTCGTGATGCCAGCCGCATTACACGGTTAAGCTATGTAGAGTTTAACCTGGAGAAAATGATGGAGGAGGATCTGTATTCCGATTTCGTTATTCTGTACCGTGTGCTTCATGCCAGCCGTATGCCCAAAAAGGTGGATGCCGGGGCTGACAGCATCATGGAGAAATACCATCAGGAAGGTTTAGAAGCTGGCAGTACCATCCGCAATAAATTAGGCGAAGCAGTTAAAGGTGCAATTAAGAACTTAGCCAATGGCTTTATAAACCATCCCAATAATGCAGCATTACGTGATGCTGTTGCTGCCGGAAATATCAATACAGATGAATATTACCGCCACCAGTTGCGTATCATTTACCGCTTACTTTTTTTGTTTGTAATTGAAGAACGTAATATTGTTTATGCTGATAGTAAGACACCCGAAACCAAACGCTTCAATCACATCTATTTCAACTATTATAGTTTATTGCGTTTAAGAAAATTAGCAAAGAAACTACTTCCACCCGAAGCCAACCGCCATTACGATTTATGGCAAAGTTTGGTGAGTACCTTCTCTTTATTCGAGAAAAAAGACATTGGCGAGAAGCTCGGCATCATGAGCCTGCAAGGCGATTTGTTTGGCTACCATGCCATTAGTAATAACCAATATGATTTGCACCAATGTTACCTGAGCAATGCGGTTTTATTAAACATCATAAAGTCACTCAGCTATTTTGAAAATGACAATGGCGTATTGATAGCCGTTAATTATGGCGGACTGGATGTAGAAGAATTTGGCTCTGTGTACGAAGGCTTGCTGGAATTAAAATTGGAGTTCAACAAAGTAGAAGGTTCCGATAATTATTCGGTGAACTGGCAAAGGCAAGCAGGTGGCAGAGAGTTTCAATCTCACTATACCCCAGAAGAACTGGTGCAGCCTTTAATCAAACATTCATTAGAATATCTCATTGAAGATATATTACTGCTGTACACACAAAAGAAAGTAAACAAGGAAAATACGATAAAGGCTTTGTTGAAATTAAAAGTATGCGATGTTGCCTGCGGCAGTGGACATATTTTGTTGAGTGCAGCCCGTAGAATTGCATTGGCAGTGGCAAGGGTGCTAACCGATGAAGAACAACCCAATCCTTTGTCCATTCGCAAAGCCATGAAAGATGTGGTGCGGAATTGCATCTATGGTGTAGATAAAAACCCATTAGCAGTTGAGCTTTGCAAAATTGCCTTATGGCTGGAAGCCTACAACCCAGGAGAACCGCTTAACTTTTTAGACCACCACATTAAATGTGGCGATGCCATTGTAGGCTTAGCACATCGCAGCGAATTGGAAAAAGGCATAGCCGATGAGGCCTTTAAAACCCTTGCGGTAGATGATAAAGACATTGCTAAAACATGGCGTGATAAAAACGTAAAAGAACGTAAAGAAAGAATTGCCAAAAGTTTACAGCTAAAAGCGGAGTTTGAAAAAAGTACCGAAAATTCTGTGCAGGAAGCAATGGCAGAATACAAAACCTTTAATCAACTGCCCGAAACCACACCGGATGAAATAGAACGCAAGTCAAAAGCATACAAAAAATTTATTGATGGCAAGGGCTTTACTTTTTTGAAGGCGATGGCCGATACGCAGTGTGCCCAATTCTTTATTCCTAAAACCGAAGCCAATAAAGATTACCTGATGACCGATGCAGATTTCCGTTTGATATTAAGCGGTTATAAAGGTTGGCAGGATAGAAAAGTGGCGAAGGCTACAGCAGTGGCTTTAGAGCAAAGGTTTTTCCATTGGTTTATAGAGTTTCCAGAAGTGTTTGATGAAGGTGGTTTTGATTGTGACTTAGGAAACCCACCATTTTTAGGCGATAGACGATTGAAAGAAGTATATGGTGAAGAATTTTTAGAATGGATACGTTACAATTTTACGGAAGGTGCAACTGTTGATTTGGTGGTTTATTTTTTCCTTAGAATTAATTCTATACTAAAAGCAAAAGGGTTCCAATCATTAATTTCTACCAATACTGTTGCACAAGGTAAGGCAAGAGAATTTGGACTTGAAAAACTAATCGCAAATGGCTCTGTACT
This sequence comes from Sphingobacterium thalpophilum, assembly GCA_945878525.1. GTDB lineage: Bacteria > Bacteroidota > Bacteroidia > Sphingobacteriales > Sphingobacteriaceae > Daejeonella > Daejeonella thalpophilum_B. The sequence continues at coordinate 8,168 of CAMCTU010000026.1, read as the reverse complement.
TAACCATGCAGTAAAGGGAATGAAATGGCCTGGCTTAGCAGCTGTAGAAGTTTCTTTGATTACACTTTATAAAGGTGCATGGGGCGGTAAATACTTCCTAAATGGAAAGGAAACCAATCAAATTTCTCCGTTTTTGGATGAGGCGGATAATACTGGCACTCCTTTTCCATTATCATTAAATGATGGCAAAAGTTATCAGGGTAGCATTATACTTGGCAAAGGTTTCGTTTTAGAGCCCGATGAGGCCGAAGGTTTATTTTTAGAAGATGAGAAATATAAGTCAGTAATATTTCCATATTTAAATGGAGATGACCTAAACAATAATTCTGATCAAAGCCCAAGCCGCTTTGTAATTAACTTCTTTGATTGGTCGGAAGAAAAAGCTGCAACATTTAAACATCCATACAATATTCTTTTAGAAAGAGTGAAGCCAGAAAGGCAAAGATGGAAAGAAGATAAAAGTGGGAATCCTATAGTTGGTGAGTATGCGCTAAGACATCCTTTGCCTGAAAAATGGTGGCATCATTGCGAAAAAAGAACTGCACTATATAATACCGCAAAACAACTTAGTCGTGTATTAGTTTCCTGTCGTGTTTCTAAATATGTAAATCAATCATTTGTAGAGGCAGGGGCAATATTCGATGTTGCTACTTCTGTTGTAATGAGAAGTGAATATTGGGAATACGCTTTTTTACAATCTTCATTTCATAGTCATTGGGCTTGGAAATATGGATCAACAATGAAATTTGATATTCGATATACGAATCGAGATTGCATTGATACCTTTCCAATTTCAGAAAGTCTTTCAAATGAAATTCAGAATAGACTTGAAAACATTGGTGAAGCCTACCACGAACACCGTAGAAAATTAATGTTGGCTATGCAATTAGGTCTTACTAAAACCTATAATTTGTTTCATAGCAATGCCATCACAGCCCAAAGCATTAACGATAAAGACAAACAGGTAGCATCACTGCAAAAGCATTTAGAAAAGACAGCTAATACTATTTCGCTTAATGAAACCATACAAGGCATTCTCAAACTCCGTGAGCTGCATGTTCAAATGGATGAGGCGGTGTTGGATGCTTATGGATGGAATGATATAGCACTCAAACATGATTTTTATAATGTAGATTATTTGCCGGAGAATGACTGGGTTCGTTTTACCATTCATCCTGATGCCAGGAAAGAAGTGTTGAAGCGGTTGTTGGAGCTGAATCACAAAATACATCAGGAGGAAGTAAAGGCGGGATTGTGGGAGAAGAAAAATAATAAAAGTAAACCTTCGACAGTAAATGAACCTCAAGCCAATTATGGTGGATTATTTTCAATTGAATAAACAATAAAAAAATGAAATTAGAGAAAATGTCTTCGAATCAAGCTTGGCAAACAGCCAGTAGTTTTGCCGCAAAGAATGATTTTTGTAAAAGTGTTGGCCCTAAAGCTATCACTTACCAATTAAGATTTGTTGATGGCCAGATAGTTTTCAATTGCCCAACTCGCAGTAATGGAGAAGATGAAATAGTAAGTAAAGAAATGTTTATTGAATTCATTGAATCTATACAAAAAATAGAACCCATTAATACTAATTCTATTAAAACAAAAATACCGAATTCCCTTTATAGAATGAGGTCTCCAATGATTGCACTTTTAAAAGCTTGCGGCCTTCTTCAAGAAGAAACAAATCAATAATTAGGTTTCAATTTATATAATATTGATTCTATGAAACAACAACAACTTGATAAACTTAAAATAGAAATTTCCGAATTCATTAACCTTACTCAAGATAGTAATATAGAGTTTGATAAGAGGTTACCCTATTTCGCATATATCAACTCTTATGTATTTGAACTACAAAGTCACTTGAGAATGGAGTTAGAAAAACGAAGTGTAAATCTCAATCTAAATCCTTCAATATATTCTGAAGAAATTGCAAATAGTATGCTGAGGGATAGACCATTGTCTTATTCAAAGAAGACTGATAATGATTTAATGTTTCCCTTTCTTTATTATTTGTGTGAGCATTTTAATGGCCAAGACAAACTTGTAGATTATATAAAAGATTTCACTTATACCTACAGGAACCAACTTGTTTGGGAGGATATTGTTATGACACAAAGTGGTGCAACTAGGATTTATACTAATTTAAGATTTGCCCTTAATCAACTACGCAATTTGGGCCTGATTAGAAGGGAGGATGAGCATGGAAAAACGGATGTTGAACCCAGTGTTTTAGGCTACCTCTTTTATATGGTAATTGGTGCGAAGGAAGAAAATAAAGGTAAAAATCAAATCCTTAAATACGATTATTATGCTATTCACAATTCATTAAATGAGTTTAAGGATGCCCTAAAAGATTCAAAAGACTATAAAATTTTAGAAATTAAATACCCTAAAGTTTATTTAAAGTACAAGGAAAACCTCAATTTAATTGCCGAAGCATTTAATGAACTGTTTATTAAAACCAGCATTTTTAAAGATTCGGGCATTTCTATTCCAGATAAACTGTACAAAGATCAGTTATATCAAAAACTATTAAATTTGATAAAATAATTGGTTAATGTGCAAATTTCTAAATTTAACTAAATAATCAATGGACAAAAGAGATAGGTATCATAATCTCATTTTTAAAAGACAAAGTATACTTTCACTACCTGATGGGCTATTAAATTACCATGAAACTGGCTTTGAAATTAACCACATTGATGCATGGGAAATGTGGCACTCAAATCTTGATGCAGATATAATGGTGATAGGTCAAGATTTTGCGGATGCTAAAACCTTTATAAGAGATGAAGGACGCGTCGAACCAATGGCAGATAAATATGCGTACGCAACCAATAAAAATCTGGCAACACTTTTTGAAAGTGGCCTTGGCATACAAATAGGTCATCCTTTAAATCCTAATCCTAAAGCCAAGTTATTCTTTACAAATGCTATAATTGGACTTAAGCAACACGGAGGAATGCAAGGAAAGGTCCAAGATGAATGGGCTATTTCAAGCGTTAAGGAATTTATTAAACCATTAATTGAAATTGTTCGTCCGAAAGTTGTGTTTGTTTTAGGAAGAACTGCCTTTAAAGCAGTTTATAAAAACTTTGCAGATGATATTTCACTTAAGGCGAATATAAGTAGACCCTTTAGAGAATTAGTGGGTCATAAATTCCAAATATCAAATTCCACATTAGTTTATCCCGTTTACCATTGTGGCAGTCGAGGTGTAAATATGAACCAAAAGCTAGAGGACCAAATAAAGGTGTGGGAAAAGATTGGTTCAGCAAATAATATTTTAACTATTTGAATGAAATAACTATTGAAATAAGAGGATTTATTAAGAAAATAAAGACTCATTAAAGTCAACAATTGTTTCATATAAATATTGCACCATCCAATGATTACAGAATATTAATACATAATTATGGTCATAAAAACACCTGGCTGGATTCTACTCTGTGGTTTTTACATAAAAAAACATAACTTTGCACCAAGTTATTAACAAAAATACTGAATATCAGTGATTTTTTATCTTTAGATAACCTTTGCATGACCCCAGAAACACAAAACAAACTTGTAAATACTGTATTATTTATTTCTAAAAAGCTTGATGGAAAAACGACTTTTCATAAACTTTTTAAAATACTTTATTTTGCAGAAATGCGCCATTTAACTGAATATGGGCACTCAATTACAGGTGATAATTTTATTGCAATGCCATTTGGACCTGTACCCTCTAAATTATATGATTTGCTAAAATCTATAAATATTAAAGTTAATAAATCCGAAATAATAGAATATAGCTCATTAATTAAGGTATCGGGAACAAACATTGAATCGGTTGGTGAACCAGATTTAGATGATCTATCTGAATCTGAAATACTTGCAATAAGTAATGCAATTGAAGATAATAGGCACCTTAGTTTTAAAGATTTAAGCAATAAATCACATGATTTTGCATGGAGCCAAGCTAAAACATGTTATTCATCTAATAGAATAGCATTAGAGGATATTGCCAAAGTTGGTGGAGCCAATGATGTAATGATAAATTATATCAAAATAAATCAAGAAAACGCCAGAATATGAGTTTAGGGGATTATTTCCCTGACGCATATCGTGATGATTTTCTAAAAAATAAAATTAAAGCTGGTACGGTGATTAGATTATTCGATACTACAACCATACCTCCCAAAAAAAAGTTTTTTATTATTTCAGCAGTATGCCAAGAGGGTATAAGCGTTGCAACAGTATTTATTAATACAGAAATTAATCCAAACATGTTTCCTACAGCAAGTTTAAGAGCTTTACATTTTGAGTTACATAAAATAAGTAATGATTTTTTAACCTATGATTCATTTGTGGATTGTTCAAAGCTAACTGATAGAAATTTTGATTGGTTACATGGGCAAATTACAAATGATCCAAGCATTGTTGTTGGTGAGGTTAATGAGACTGTAATTGGCACAATGCATGCAATCATTACCTATGCTCCAACCATATCAATTAAGCAAAAACGCAAATATGGTTTTGCTTAAAGAATCAATAAATGCAAATGTAGATTGCTATCAGTTAAAGGGTATCACAATATCCTAGAAAGAAATTCGCAATAATTTCCATTTGCAGAATTGTAAGTTCTGGATTGTTTGGGAAAAGAGTGATGAAACTAGGAAGTATTTATACTTCAATGATTTTAACATTAATACAAAAAAACTCACATCTCCAACCTCCCACCAGCACTAAACCTTCCTGTAGAATTAGCCACTCCTTTTTCGACCTGTATAATCACATCCACTTCATGCGCATGTGAGTTAACTCCTTTGAACTTTCCTTCTTTTGTGGTATGGTAGATGAAGATAAAGGAAACTTGTGGGAAGGATTTATGGAGACGGTCTATTTCTGAGATATCCATGCCTGCTTTGGAAACGGAGTCAATAAAGACAAATTTGTAGTCTCCTAGGTTATCTGGTACGCGGTCGGTTAGGAAAAGGTTGAGGTGATCGGCTTTGAGACGCTCTATTTTTTCTTTAAGGGTATAGCCAAAGCCTTCTTCTATGGCGCAAAAGAGCACTTTGCCATGGTGGGCTGCTAGGTAATTGGCAAAGTCTAGGCATAGGGTTGATTTACCGCTTTTGGGCAGACCATACACCATGGCGGTGAAACCCACACTGGGGTCGCCAATGAGCTGGCGGTATTTTCCCTGAAGACCAATAGTCTCAAATTCCATTTTAAGTAAGTCCTCGGAGTTTACCACAATACCAGTTTCATCATCGGTGCCGTTTAAAGTTTTTTTTTGAGCAAATAAATTCTCGTTTACTATTCCCATCAGGCCGTTAAGCTGTGCCTTGTTAATAGAAAGGGTTTTGGTTTCTCCTTCAATATAAGATTTAAGGGTGATAAAAGCATCGTTGAGTTTATCAGCGTATTTGTCCTGGCGTGTTATTTTGCCTTGGTCAACAGATTTTTTTATGCGGGCAAACAACTTTTCGGCTTTGTCTTTAATATCCGATTTGCCGTTCAGGGCCACAAAGGCTTTGAGCAAAGCAATAGAAAGCATTCCTTCTTGCGAGCCAGCAATCTCTAAATACCGCTTTAGGTTTTTTGAATCAATTTTAATCTCAGCCATATCACCCATTTTCTCATAACAAGTTATAAGCTGCTTTTGCATCAGCTCAATTTCTTTGGCGTAGGCAGAATCCTTTCCAATTCGTTTTTCCAAAATGGCCTTTTGTAAGCTATGAATAAGGGTTAAAATTTGGGATTGAGATTTTACCTTACCATGCATAGCGGCATAACGCTTAATAAATGAAACGTCGGAATCAATTAATTCTACCTGCTCTGCATCTATGGTTTCTACCTCTTCACTTGTTTGGACATTAACCAGGATCATTTCGTTTTCTTCAATGAAACGCTTTGCCTGAGAAACGCTATCAAACTTTTCATTTGCGAAAATCTGGTCTTTGGTTACATCCCAAACAATAAACTTTTTAGAGCCAGCCGAAGCTTTGCGAATTTCAACTCGAAGCCCTTTGTAATTTAGCGTTTTATCCTTTGATGATTTAGAATTTGGAGCTGCCTTTGGCTTTGATACCGCCTTTTCTTTTGTAGGCTTAGATTTAGCTGTAGTATTTGCTGCCAAATACCCATTGAGCTTTTCCAAATAAGCATCTACAACGCGCTTGATATTCTCGTTGGAATGGTACATGGCAAAGTTGTTTTGCGAGGCACCCGACATTAAATTATGGCCTTTGGCAAGTGCCTCTGGCATGGCGCTCCAGTTAATAGAAGCTGCTTCTGATTGGTAGTTATTTATGCTAATCATTTCTTAAAAGGATAATAGTTCTAATTCAAGTTCTAAGGCCAGTGCTTCAAGCTCCAGCTCATTTATATTTTGGTCGGCCAACGGAGTAACCACTCCAGTGGCGGCTCGATACTCCAATAAGTAGTTCAGGCGATTAAATTCCTCGGCACGACTTTCAGCAGAGCGCCCTTCAACTTGCAAAGCAGATTTCTTTTGTTCAATCATGGCCCGCAGCTCTGCCCATTTTGGTGAGTTTGATTCACCTTTAAAAAGCTCTGCTTGCTCTATGATAGCCACTTTTTCTGCCTCATATTGCGCAATCACTGGGGCTAAGTCGCTGCTTATGGAATAACCTTTGGGCTTAAGCAAGGTGCGCTCTGTTTTGCGTACCTTACTCACATACTCTTTAAAATAGTTAAGATAATAACGGTTAGAAAAGAAGATACCTAAAACAGCATAAGAGTTCTCAATTTTTCTTCCAATGGCCAATATGTCTTTGTCTTCTTGAACCGAACTGTTAAGCACAGCTTCAATATCCTCTTTCAGCTCTTTGGCCTTTTTAAACTGTTTGGCGCTGCTATCGGCTTCATCATTTACTTGGTTAACCTGCTCCAAATACTTAGAGCCCAACAAGCTTGTATAAAAACTTCGGATGGTATCCAAAGAACGCTCTCTATAATTCTTGTAATCTTCAATATCGCGTTTTACTTCAGCTAAGGTTTCAATGGCCGAACTCACTTTCCTAAACTCTCTGTTCAATTCTTCTCTAGCCTGGTCAAAAAACATTTTTACCAATCGGTCCACATCGGTAATGAGTGCCAATTTAATTTCTTCAGGATCCATGCTTTCTAAATCCAATACATTGCCTCGGTCTCCCCTAAACCAAATGTCATTAATACGTGAGGTCTTTTCTTCGAGCTTTTGAAACACAAACACATCCATAGAATCCTGCACCAAAGGCATCACAATGCGTACATAAGAAAACTGGTTTCCTTGCCGCCAAATGCGGCCTTCAAGCTGACGAATATCTGTTGGGTTCCACTCAGGATAACAATTATAAATCACTGTCCCGCGCTTTTGCAGGTCAATTCCTTCGCGAATGGTAGCCGTACCAATAATGATTTTAACCACACCATCCAAAAAAGCTTCTTTGATGGTTTCTTTGCGGGTATCGTTAATCTCAGAAGAGATAATTTCCACTTCATCTACCTTCAAACGGTCATACATCACCCCGCGCTTATAGCCAATTTCTTCTTCCAGGTAGGTTTTAATCAATGGAAAAAATAGCTTGCCACGGTTCATATACACCACCTGGCCACTGGCTGTTTCGCCATGGGTTTCGTGCCATTCTTTTACAGAGCGAATGCACTCCATCACATAAGCAATCTTGGGCGATTGTTCTATAAAGTCTTTGGCATTTTCAGGTGTTCCTTTTAACAAAAAGGGAGAAAGCGCATTATCCAAGCTATAAGCCAATGCCCTAAACAAATTACCCATATCCAACTTTCCCTTGGTAGAGTTTTTGGCCATGGCCACAATACCATTTTGGTTCTCTCGCTGGCGCGGAGTCATGTTTATATAAGTAAGCACCTGCTTGTCTTGTGGCAGGCGCTCCTTGGTGTTTTCAAAATTGTAAATAAGGGGAAGGTTAATTTTTTTTGGTCGAACCACCCCAGCCTCTTCACCTGTTTTGTAAAGGATATGATTGTAAATTAGCTTTTGTAAAATCCTTCTATTGGTAAAGGATTTTATCACTTCCTTTTCTACAATTTCTTCTTTGTAATTGGCTGTCCACTCTACCGTAGGCAGCACAAACAAATCAAAAAAGGTATCTAAACTAACAATGCCATTATCTCTTAGTGAATCATAAGCCACC
>CAMCTU010000025.1 GCA_945878525.1 Sphingobacterium thalpophilum | reverse complement strand
CCTTCTCCCAAAGGCACATTCTCCACCGCCCAGGTACCATTTTTCTTTGACCAGATAAAATCTTTAATCGCCAGGATTTTAATATGCGGATGAATTAAATTGAGTCCGTTTCTCCATGACAATCCTCCTTCAACCACAGCGTGACGAATGTCATATTGAACACCCATGTTTTTATGATCTGCATTTTTAAGAATTTCCCATAACTCCCAAATCGAAGCCCCGGCCAGATTCCCGGAATGGTTTTGATAACATGCGGTAATATTCAGTTTTCTGTTTAAATGACTTAAATCTGTAAGCGTCTTATTGAATTGTATCATCGCTTCAGGGATACTTTTCCCTTCAGGATACTTCAGCCAGTTCATGCGATAGTATTTAACGCCCAGTCGCGAAGCAGTTTCCAATAATCTTCTGTCGGTAGGATCATTAGCATCCTGAACAGTGGTGGTAATCATGGTTGTAACCAACCCGGCATTTTTAATGGCCTCCATTGCTTTAGGCAAATCCATTTCCACCCGTTCTGGCAAAACATGTCCGTTGGGCCGGACTGACAGGTCTACTCCATTGAACCCTATTTCGGCTGCAGCCTCAGCCATATCTTTATAATTTAGAAATTGAAGGTGCTTTGAAAACACGCAAACATTTAAGGGACCAGCAACTTTTTTACTCTTAAGCACATCAGCAAAAAGATCATTCGGCATAAAGGGAAGCATAGTTCCGGCAATGACAGAATTTTTAATAAAATTTCTTCGCGACTTATTGTTTTCAGCATCCATAAATTATAAAGTTAATTTCAAGTGATAGTTTCAGGAATTAAAAGAGACCATAATTTACAATTTCCTAGCGGATTTTATTCTAAATCCAAAAGGAAAAATTGCTTCAGGCAATTTTCTGTAAGCATTTGGATTGGATATCAGGTTCGTAATGCCCAGAGGTAGCGGGTCTTAATTTACTAGATCTGATTGGATATACCTCTTATATTTAACCTGAATTCGATATAATTAAGGGGAAATAATACGGTTATAACATATCATATTAGGCGCTGGTTAACAATAATTTGTTTTTTGAAACCAATCCCTGTGTGTTATAGGTCAGTTCAGCCCTTTCCTCCGGAGTATTTACGGCAAGAAATCGCGTTATAGATCATAACCCCAATAGCCGTAAGATACCTCCTGCGGCAAGGTTTATTTTACCCGGTGTTTTATTTCATCGGGACGGGCAGCCCGGAAATAGATGCACCGCCCCTGAGAAATAAACCCGTGTCAGCTTTAGCTTTTTGCCCAAGCAAAATTTTATCTCAAAAAGCAATTTATGGGCAAAAACTAGGACAGAACACGGGGCGGGCGGGACAGAAGAAGTACAAACAAGCTTTCAAAACAATAAAAAAACACAACGCTACAAGATTTTACATCGAACTTAGGTTCTATTAATAATCCCTACATTTAATGTTATATTCCTGATCATGCGATTATCATTAATACTCTGCTCCCTTCTATTGATAGCAAATTCTGCTCATTCTCAATCCGAAAAGCCTAATATCATTTATATTTTAGCAGATGATCTGGGAATTGGTGACGTCTCCATCTATAATAAGGACTCTAAAATTCAAACAAAAAATATTGATGCACTGGCTAAAGAAGGCATGCGATTTACCGATGCTCACAGTGGTTCTGCAGTATGCACACCAACCCGCTATGGCATTCTTACGGGTAGATATGCATGGCGAACTCGCTTACAAAAAAGTGTCCTCTGGGGTTATGACACGGCTCTGATTGCACGCGATAGATATACTCTTGCCAATCTGTTTAAGGACAATGGCTATAATACAGCTTGCATCGGGAAATGGCATTTAGGTCTGGGTTGGCAAAAAGATAAAAGCGATTCTGTTGATTTTTCTTCACCCCTCAGTTCCGGTCCGAATTCTGCAGGCTTCGATTACAGTTTTATTATTAGCGCCTCGCTCGATATTCCGCCCTATGTTTACATTGAAAATCAAAGGGTAATTAACCGTAAAATTGAGATTGTTAAAGAAAATAAAGGAGCAGGATTTTGGCGCGAAGGGGCCATTGGTAAAGGACAAAAGCATATTAAAGTACTGGACGATTTCACAAATAAGGCTATCAGTTATATAGAGAAACAAGCCGTTAAAAAGGACAAGCCGTTTTTTTTATACCTTCCTTTAACCTCTCCCCACACACCAATATTACCAAATAAAGAGTTTGCAGGTAAGACTGGCATTAATGATTATGCAGATTTTGTACTCATGACCGATGCCCTGTTAGGGAAAATTGAAGCAGTTTTAAAACAAACCGGCCTGGATAAAAATACCATCATCGTTTTTACAAGTGATAATGGAGCTTCACCTATGTCAGATTTTAAAACGCTTGAATCAAAAGGCCATTTTTCTAGTTTTAGCTATAGAGGTGCCAAAGCAGATATTTTTGAAGGAGGACATCGCATACCCTTCATTGTTAAATGGCCAGGGAGGGTAGCTCCAAATTCTGTGTCTTCACAAACAATTTCATTAACCGATTTCATGGCCACCGTAGCAAACATAATTGGTTCTAAATTATCGGATAATCAGGCAGAAGACAGTTTCAGCATCTTACCTGTTCTGCTTAACAATCCCGGCGATTACAAAAGGGAATCAATCATACATCATTCCATCGATGGTAAGTTTGCCATCAGAAAAGGGGATCACAAACTTATTTTTGCCAAAGGATCCGGTGGATGGTCTGCTCCCACAGAAGCACAGGCAGCAAAATTAAATTTGCCTAGCATCCAATTGTATAATCTAAAAACGGATATTAAGGAGCAGAATAATTTAGCAAGCTCATCACAAGATGTCGTTACAGAGTTAAGTGAATTACTGAAAAAGCAAATTGAATCCGGAAGATCTACTGAAGGCAGAGATCGAAAGAACGATGTTATTGTGAGGTTTTAGCACGAGATTAAAGCTTAGAAATCAATACAACTGAACAACTACCAAAACGAAAAATGCGCCATGTTATTAGCTTGAATAATTACGTGGTGCAGATGCTGGCAGCAGATAGAAACCAGCAATGTCAGACAGAGAATATAAAGCTATTGTAGGCGTTAGCATAAATTTATTTCTTTTTGATTAAATTAAGTTGTAATCCTATCTCGAATGTTCCGGTGGCATAACTCTTTAATTCCTGTGTCGGATTGTTGTACATTAAAAATAATTGCCAGTCTTTCTTTTGATGGTAACTCATCCCAAAACTCATGGTTTTATTGCTATGGTACATACTCATGAATAGCAACTGATCGGATGAAGTACTGATTTCTGCACCAACATCCAGAATGTTTTGGAAATTAAGAACACCGCGATAAGCCACTTTAGGCTCAACATGCCAGTCGGTAAGTTTGATCTTATAACCTATTGCCGTATAAAACATACCGAAATCTGCCGTTTGCTGATCTTCAATCTTTAATTGACGACTCAAGTTCGATATCGAACCCGAAACACTGAAATTACTTGAAGTATAAGCCATCCCAAAATCACCATCTAAGATGCTTTCCTGATCATTAAAACTGTTCACTACTTGGTCATTCGGAGCTCCTACGATGGCTTGGTTATTTAATCGTTCTGTTTGTATCCCCAATGAAATACCAAAATGTAGTTTCTGACTATCATCAATCAAGGGTAAGTGGTAGGCATAGCTTCCCTGTATACGACTACGATTATATAAGCCAGCCTCATCTTTGAAAAAATTAATACCAACACCCACCTTTTCAGTACCATAATCGCCCGTGACCGATATATTTATCGGTGAACCTGGAATGTTATCCCACTGGTTACGGTAGCCTAGGTTTAAACGCAAACCACTTTGATATCCTGCCATAGCTGGATTAGCCAAATATTGGTTGTGGAAATACTGAGCTCCTAAGGGATTAATTTGGGCGGTTGAATTAGAAATACTTGCGGTAAATACCAGTGCTAGAAAACCTAATTGTATATAAAATTTATTAAAATTGATTTTCATTGCTTGGTGTACTAAACCTTATTTGTTTATCGTAATAAATCCTTTTTTACTTACTTTTTTACCCGAAGCTGAATCAAAGATCAAAATGAAGTAATAGGTATCAGGAGGAAGTGCTGAGCCATTATACAGACCATTCCAATCATTAGCATATCCTGTTTTTCTATATATCACTCTTTTAGAACGATCCACAATAATTAACTGATTATTGGGGTAACTACTTAAGTTCTCTATCTCCCAATTATCGTTTTGCCCATCTCCATTTGGCGTTAGAATATTATTTGCAGTTATGAATACATCTTCCATTAGCTCAACTGTGATGCTTAAGATAGTTGAACTTCCATAAACGTTGGTCACCGTAACTGAGTAACTCTGTGTTTGGCTAGGTTTAGCTATCGGATTATAAATACTTGCTGAACTTAAGCTGGCAGATGGACTCCAATTATAAGTCACAATATCTGATCCGCTCAGAATCAGCTTAGAGGTAAAACCCTTACTGATTTTTGGAGTCGTACTGGCCATTGCCTGTAATTGTGTGCCATATTCATTGCCCGTTCCTGTGAGTGTTGGCAGCTGACTGACGCTTACTGTGTACCCATTCTCAATGCTCAGGCCTCCTTTATCGGTGGCTCGAACACGAATGTTATAGGAGTTCTTAGTCGAAAAATTATGCACCTGAGATGCTCTGACTTGGTTACCACTAACATTAAATGCGGCATTGTCTGTTGAGCCTACACCCGAAACCAGACTGTAAGTATGGCTGTCGCCAGCATCCTGATCTGCTGTACTTAATACGCCAACAACCTCGTTGATCATATTTGATTCATACAAATTAGATTTACTGATTGTAAGTGCGCTTGGTATTTCGTTCACATCATTAATACTGATTGAAATTGGTTTTTCATCAAAACGACCGTGCCCATCTGTTAAGCGCAAGCGAGCCGAATAAGTCTTTTTGGTCTCAAAATCTAAAGGAGTATTCGTTTGAAATTCTGAGCCAATGATCCTGAAAGCGGAATTGTCTGTAGATCCTGCACCACTAACTAAAGCATACGTGAAATTTTCTCCTATTAGGTTCTCATCGTTTCCAATAAGAGTAAGCACTTTGCTGCCTAGTGGTGAATTCTCTGCAATTGAACTAGCTGCCAAATTTAAATTAGGCCTAAATTCTGCCGCAACAATTTCACCTAAAGACAAGCTGGAAATACTAGAAGATGAACTATTGTTAGTTGCATCGGTTTGTGTAACATGACGATACCAGCTACTCGGATTAAAAATAAACAGTTGCAAATTTTGCTCATCTAACCCGTTTAATTCAGAATCCGAATAATTCATACTTAAACTTCCACTAAACAAAGCACTTGGATTACTGAATTGATACACCCGGGAAACTTGATTCGATAACTTAGCAGTTGAAGCATGAACCAAAGAAAGACTGTTAGTCCTCAATGTGAAATCTTCAGTCGGAGTAATTGACAATCCATCTGCATGCATGATACCGCCCGCAGTAATGGTCATCTCTTCTGCTGAGCCGAAAGAAATTAACTCACCAGTTTGTGAAAATGTCTGCGAAGTAATTAGGGACAGTAATAAAATGAATCTGTATTTCATCGAATCAAAATATTTTTTATGAAAAAAATGTAATTTTTATAGCTAAATGAATCATAAACTTAATGGATTAAAATGTATCATTATTACGCTTTGAGACAAAGTAAAAAAATAAAAGAACAATCATGCACTTAGAGCCTATGTAGCCAAAAAATATCCTCCTTTATTTCTGTAATTGATAGAAAAAATAATTTTTTAATCCATTAAATAAAATATTACTTATTAAAAAAGATTTAATCTAAAAAAAATGGTTGGTGTTGTCCTTTACCAAGCAGGTGCTTTGAGTCTGCTTATGGTAAGGTGAAGATATCACAGTTTGGATTTTATTTCTCAGAAAACAAATTTATTTGCCCTTGTAACTACTTGTGAAACGTAAGTTCTACACTCTGTTTTACTTTTACAAGCCAAAAGGACAGCACCGACTAAAGGGTGCTGGAACGGTAACACTGACCAAAAGGCAAAGCGAACATCTCTAATTGCTTTTTGTAGTCCGTTTGGGAACCCCTTTTCCAGAAATTCCCTAAAACAACAAAAGCGATCGTCTTCGATCGCTTTTTGTAGCCCGTAGGGGAATCGAACCCCTGTTTCCAGAATGAAAATCTGGCGTCCTCACCCCTAGACGAACGGGCCTTCTAAGCTTATAGCTTATTAGGTAAAAGCTTGCTTTCTGCTTTTGGCTTTAAGCTACCTTGGGTAGCGGGAGCCAGACTCGAACTGACGACCTTCGGGTTATGAGCCCGACGAGCTACCAACTGCTCCATCCCGCACTGTGTCATAATTTTAACGGGTTATGAGCCCGACGAGCTACTCCCGTATGTACTGGACTTCATCCCGCGTCCCGCTGTTAATGCGGGATGTCATAATTTTAACGGGTAATGAACCCGGTAGCCTAGGCCACATTTAATACAATTTTAAGCTTATAGAACCTCTCTGTGTTGCTTTTAAATTGGACTGCAAAGATATATTTCGTTTCTTTGCAGTCCAAATAAAATTAAAAATAAATTTTACATGTCTCACAAAGCCGGATTTGTTAGTCTGATAGGGAAACCAAACGTTGGGAAATCAACCCTGATGAACGCTCTGGTGGGAGAAAAACTGTCAATAGTCACTCCAAAGGCACAAACTACGAGGCACCGGATTCTTGGAATTGTAAATGAGACTGATTATCAAATCGTATTTTCAGATACACCCGGAGTAATCAAACCAGTGTATGGAATGCAGGAATCCATGATGAGTTTTGTAAATGGCTCTCTTGTCGACGCAGATATCGTCTTATTTGTCACCGATATCAATGAAAAATATGATGAAGCGGATGTAATTGAAAAATTAACAAAGACCAGTTCTCCTATTGCCGTGGTTATCAACAAGATCGATAAATCCAGTGAGGAAATTGTTAAGGGGAAAATTGTTTACTGGCAGGAAAAATTGAACCCAAAAGCAATTTTTGCAGTTTCGGCACTTCATGATCATAATGTTCCAGCAGTCATGCAATTCATTCTTGATAATCTCCCCGAGCATCCGGCCTACTATGAGAAGGATACCCTGACCGATAAGAACGAACGCTTTTTTGTTTCGGAGATCATCCGTGAAAAAGTGTTCAAATTATACGATAAAGAGATTCCTTACAGTACCGAAGTAATCATCACTGCTTTTAAAGATGAACCTAAGATCATACGCATCAGTTCTGAGATCATAGTAGAACGTGATTCGCAAAAGAACATTATCATCGGAAAAGCAGGTGAAATGCTGAAAAAGGTTGGTACCTATGCCCGTAAAGACATGGAAGAGTTTCTGCAGAAAAAAGTGTTTCTTGAAATGTTTGTGAAGGTCATCCCCGATTGGAGAAACAGGAAGAATTATTTGAAATCGTTTGGATACGAAGATTAGGAGAGGAGTATCAGGTAGAAAGTATCAGGTATCAGGTATCAAGACAAAAGGCATAAGATTTAAACATCATGCACAATTTCAAAGAATTAAAAGTTTGGCAGAAGTCGATTGATCTTACATCTGAAATTTATGAGGTGTTATCAGGGTTTCCTTCTGATGAAAAACTTGGATTGATATCTCAAATTAAACGTGCAGCTGTGTCTATTCCTTCAACTATTGCAGAAGGGTCATGAAGAAATTCAGGGAAGGAGTTTAAGCATTTCCTTGCTATTAGTTTGGGTTCCTCATTCGAAATAGAAACTCAATTTATCATAGCCAATAGGCTAGGTTTAATTGATAATGAAAAAATGGAGAACTTTGCAAGAAAGATTTCCGAAATACAAAAAATGATCTACATGTTAGAAAGATCAATCAATACATAATTAAACTGCATAGTGTTTTGGGCAGGTACTTGATACCTGATACTAGATACTTGATACCAATTAAACCATGAGTAACATAGTAGCAATCGTCGGTCGCCCCAATGTTGGGAAATCCACATTATATAACAGATTAACCGAAACGCGTAAAGCAATTGTGGATGACTTTAGCGGAGTAACCCGCGACAGGCATTACGGAGTCGCTGAGTGGACTGATAAGCATTTTACAGTAATTGATACCGGTGGTTATGTGGCGCACTCTGACGACGTGTTTGAGGCTGCCATTCGTGAACAGGTAGTAATCGCTATTGAAGAGGCTACGGTCATACTTTTTATGGTTGATGTGGTTACTGGTATAACCGATCTTGACGATGATATTGCCAAGCTATTACGACGCAGCAAAAAGCCAGTTTTCGTGGTGGTGAATAAGGTGGATAATAACCAGCGTCTTACGGATGCAAGCATATTCTACAGCCTAGGGTTGGGTGAAATATATCCGCTCTCCTCTATGTCGGGCTCAGGTACCGGTGAACTGCTTGATGAAGTGATCAAACATTTTGAAGAAGAAGCGGAAGAAGAAAATCAGCTTCCAAAATATGCCATCGTTGGTCGACCGAATGTTGGAAAATCATCTCTGATCAATGCCCTGATCGGAAAAGAACGGAATATTGTGACCCCAATCGCAGGTACAACCCGCGATTCAATACATATTCATTACAATCAGTTCGGGCATGAATTCATGCTAATTGATACTGCCGGTTTGCGTAAAAAAACTAAAGTTAAGGAGAATATTGAGTTCTATTCAGTGATGCGTACCATCAAGGCACTGGAGGAAGCTGATGTGATCATTTTGATGATTGATGCTGTTGAAGGCATCGAATCACAGGATATCAATATCTTCCACCTGGCCGAGAAAAATAAAAAAGGCATCGTAATCCTGGTAAACAAATGGGACCTCATTGAGAAAAACACCAAAACTACAGGGGTATTTGAAGAACAAATCTATGATAAGATTGCCCCTTTTACCGATGTGCCGATAGTGTTTACTTCAGTAGTAGAAAAGCAAAGGATTTACAAATCACTTGAGGCCGCCTCGAAGGTTTATGAAAATAAGCTTAAAAAGATCCCAACCTCGAAACTGAATGATGTCATGTTACCGATTATTGAAAATTTCCCGCCTCCGGCTGTAAAAGGAAAATATGTCAAGATTAAATATGTAACTCAAATTAATGCGAGTTCTCCAATGTTTGCATTCTTTTGTAATTTACCTCAGTACATTAAGGAACCTTACAAACGTTTTATCGAAAATAAACTTCGTGAGCATTTTGATTTTACTGGAGTACCAATTCAAATTTTCTTTAGACAGAAATAATTATAAATAAATTAAAAACATCCAACCATGAAAAAATTATTGTTTACCATTCTGGCATCAGGTTTTGTTGTTGTTTCATGTAATAGCGGCGTAGATAAGGCTGAAAAAGCAAAACAAGATTCGCTTGCTGAAGTTGCTGCAGCCGATTCTATGCTGAAAGCTGCAATGGAAACCGACTCATTAAATTTAGATACTATTACAGTCGACTCGATTCAATAGCCTGCTGAGTTGAAAGAATCTTTCATAACTTCCAGAGACTTGCTTATTGCCTGATCTCCAGAGTTCAAGACCTTGTAGAATCCTTCATCACCAAAATAGTATCGTGCCAATAATGCCCTTAGCTGGGTTTCGATTTCTTTTCTTGATGAAGTGATCTGACCTTCGTCTGCCTTAACATTTCGTTTTGCAGCTAACTGTATCATTTTTTTGATATCCTGCTCACCTAGTTTGAAATTCTTGATTATTTCTTCTGTTGATTGGTAAATCCTATTCTGTTTTAGCAGATAGTTATAAAGTACATCATTCAAAACCCCTGTACCGGAAAGCTCATAATAAAGGTCTGAGTATCCGACAGTATCTACAGGGATATAAATATCCGGCATAATGCCACCCCCGCCATATAAAACCTTACCTGATTTTGTGTTGAAAATCTTGCTCTTGTTATAGAGTGAGTCACTAAGGGTTTTTCCGTTAGAACTAAGTTCTCCGTTGCGGTATCGGTCTTTAACCTCACTGTAATAAGCATCGTTACCCTTCTTGTATGATTTCTGAATCGACCTGCCCGAAGCGGTATAATATCTGGCAATCGTCAGGTTTAATGCAGAACCATCACCAAAATCAAATTGCTCCTGTACCAGACCTTTACCGAAAGAACGCCTTCCAATTATTGTTCCTCGTTCCAAATCCTGAACTGCTCCCGCAATAATTTCACTGGCAGAAGCAGTATTCTCATCAATCAAAACTACCAGTTTACCATTTTCAAAATCCCCTTTAGAACTAGCGAAATAGTCTGTTCGTGGCTCATGTAAGCCCTGGGTATAAACAATTAATTCCTGATCACCCAAAAATTCATCTGCAAGTGCTGTGGCAGAGTTTAAGTATCCTCCACCATTATCACGCAAATCCAAAACGAGATTTTTCATTCCCTGTTTCTTCAGACTCATAAGGCTGGCATGAAAATCCTCATCAGTCCTTGCTCCAAACTTACTGATTTTGATGTAAGCACTCTGTCCGCTAAGCATATAGGCTGCATCAATACTACTTACAATAATTCTATCACGGAGGATACTAAAGCTTTTACGACTGGTATCCCGCTGTACCAGCAACTGAACAGAAGAGCCCCGTTTCCCTCTGATCTGATCAACGATATGCCCGGAAGTGACTCTTATGCCAGCAACCGTTTTATTATTAATTGCCAAAATCTTGTCACCATGTTTTATACCAGCCTTAAATGCTGGTCCGCCCTTTTTTACAGAAGTTATCAGCAAGGTGTCGTTCAAAATATAATACTCTACACCAATACCATTGAAATTTCCTTCCAGGTCATCACTTAAAAGTTGTGCGTCTGCAGGGGCAAGATAGGCAGAATGAGGGTCTAGGTTTTTCAGTATTTCCTGTATGGCCATGTCCTGAACAGTATCCAGCTGAACAGAATCAACATAATTCTCATTAATAATCCTGATAACTTTTTCAACTTTTGAAGAAAGGTCGGATAGTCCAAAAGACAGAAAAGATCCGTTCTTTGAGTTCTGATTTTCACTGGCAAACTTTGGACCAAGGATCAGTCCGGCTATTAATACAGAAGAATATCCCGCAGCAATCCATAAATTTTTTTTTGTCAGCGAACCCATTATAATTTAACCCATGAAAAAGATCGTAAAGTTAGCATCATGATCCATCAAAACAACTATTTAAAGTCCATTTTATAATTTCTTTTGAATAAATTTTTCCTTTTAAAATAATGACTAATTTATATTAGAAGCAATTGGATAATATTCCCATTTTTGAAGATCAAAAGACAAAGCATGAAAAGAACAACTGAAGCTGATTCCAACTATTCCGATCTTGATAAAATGTCAGTTAAAGAACTATTGCATGGCATGAATAGTGAGGATAAGACTGTACCCCTTGCAGTTGAAAAAGCTATTCCGGCAATTGCAACAGTTGTCAATGTAATAGTTCAGAAAATGAGCCAGGGAGGACGCTTATTTTATATAGGTGCGGGTACAAGTGGCCGCCTTGGTATACTGGATGCATCAGAATGTCCGCCAACCTATGGCGTACCATTTGACCTGGTTGTGGGAATTATTGCGGGGGGTGATCAAGCGATCAGAAAAGCAGTTGAAAATGCTGAAGATAATAACGAACAGGCTTGGAAAGACCTTGAGTTTTTTAATATTTCTGACAAGGATGTTTTAATTGGAATCGCTGCATCCGGCACAACTCCTTATGTGATAGGGGGTTTGAAAAAGGCCAATGAAAACGGACTTGAAACGGCATGTATTGTTTGTAATGCTGGAAGCCCGGTAGCAGCTGAAGCTAAGCACCCAATAGAAGTGGTTGTCGGTCCCGAATTCGTTACCGGATCAACCCGCATGAAATCCGGAACGGCCCAAAAACTTGTCCTGAATATGATCAGTACCTCAACGATGATCAGACTTGGGAAGGTAAAAGGAAATAAAATGGTTGACATGCGTCTTAGTAATGTAAAGCTTGTCGGACGTGCCCTGAACATGGTAATGGAGGCTACCGGCCTTGACTCAGGCACGGCAGAAAAATTACTTGAAAGATACGGTAGCGTCCGTGAAGCAATTGAAAATGCTGACTCCTCAGAACTGTAAATAAAATGCATGAGATAGAACCATATTATCGCTGGAGAGACGATTATATTGCTTCCGAAGATGCGCTTTCGCCATTTTTTGAAACCAAGTATAATGAATTTGAATTCGATAAGCAGATCTACAACTATTTGATTCATCCACAGTGGGATTTCTTTGGTTCTCAAACACTCTACCTGAAAGTTCTGTATGCCGATTATGAAAAAGGTTACTCGATCATCGAGTTTATAGGTGAATGGAACGATGCGCTCCATAATGATATTATGACCCTAAAGCGCGAAATTCTAGACCTTATGGTAATTGAGGGAATAGACAAATTTATTCTAATTGGTGAAAACATACTTAATTTTCATTCGTCCGACGATTGCTATTACGAAGAATGGTTTCAGGATGTGGAGGAAGGCTGGATTGCAGGTATAAACTTCAGGGAACACGTGATCAGTGAATTCAGACGGAACAATATTGATTATTATATCAATTTGGGGGGTCATCTGGATGATATGACCTGGCGCAATCTAAAACCAAATCAATTGTTCGTAGAAGTGGAATTGGCTTTAAGTCGAAGATTGAATTAAGAGGAAAACCCAAAGGTGAAAGCGAAAAGCACGGCAGTACTTTTACATTCGTTTAACATTAGAACAAATGATTTTTTTGTTAAATTTGATAAAAAAAATAATATGTCAGAAAAAGAAACAAGCTTTCAATATACTAACGATCCAATCGTTCAGCGTGAAGGTGCGATAACCTCAGCTAATTTTATTCCGAATGTATTTCTCTGGATGTTCATTGCACTAGGCTTATCTGCAGGTTTTGCCTATTTCTTCTCGGCTGATGCGGACTTGCTTGCTATGCTTATTGACCCTGTAAATGGAGGAAGAACCACTTTAGGTACAATTGCAATGTTTGCACCACTGGCCTTTGTGATGGTCATGTCTTTCGGCATGAACCGTCTCTCCTTTCCAGTGCTGGCTCTGATCTTTGTTCTCTATTCAGCCGCAACCGGAATAAGTTTGAGCTATATTTTGCTTGTTTATACATCATCATCTGTTCTGGGATGTTTCATTTCTGCATCTCTATTATTTGCTGTTATGGCTTTCGCAGGATATACTACAGAAACTGATTTGACAAAATTCGGTTCTATCCTGATGATGGTTCTGGTAGGAATTGTAATTGCCAGTATTGTAAATTTCTTTTTGGGAAGCAGTCAGTTAGATTACATCATCAGTTTTATTGGAGTAGCCTTATTTGTAGGATTAACCGCCTACGACATGCAGCGACTGAAACGAATTGCTGCTGGTATCGAATATGGCGATGCTTCTGCCAATAAAATGGTAATTATGGGTGCATTAACCCTTTATCTGGATTTTATTAATTTGTTTTTGATGCTGCTTCGTCTTTTCGGAAACCGGAAGTAGGATTGGGTTGTCTGTTGTCTGTTGTCTGTTATCTGGTCCCCGGAAAATCTAATTTACATAAGCAATTACACGTAAACGAAAAGATTACAGATAACTGACAACAGTTAACTGATAACACACCCTTGCATTTGCATTTCATCAAAATATCATGCACTTTTGCACTGCTTATTCAAAAAGATGGAGGGATTATACCCTGAGAAATCTTAGCAACCTGTGCTAAATAAGGTGCTACATTCTATCCGCCTAAGTCGGAACAGATGAGTTAAGTCAATAATTACCGACTTTTCGAAGATAAGCTTTTCTGCAGATACGAGATATGAGATATGAGATATTAGACTTTGGCGTGCAAAAATCCTTGGATTCCATCAGTTTTATCTCACATCTCACATCTCATATCTCATGTCTAAAAAATATATGAGCATTAGAGAAGAACTCAAAAAACGAATCCTAGTTATTGATGGTGCCATGGGCACCATGATCCAGCGATACCAACTAACAGAAGAAGATTTCAGAGGAGAAAGATTTAAAGATCACCCCTGTGATGTGAGAGGTAATAATGACCTTTTAAACATTACCCGCCCGGATATTATCAAGGCGATTCATGCAGAATACCTTGAGGCAGGTGCAGATATCATTGAAACAAATACTTTCAGTACACAACGTATTTCCATGGCCGACTACCAAATGGAAGATCTGTCATATGAAATGAGTTTTGAGGGTGCGCGAATTGCAAAAGAAATTGCCAATGAGTACACATTGAAAAATCCTGACAAACCCCGTTTTGTTGCCGGCGCTCTCGGTCCGACAACCAAAATGGCCTCCATGTCACCTGATGTCAATGATCCTGGTTATAGGGCTGTTACTTTTGAAGAATTGGTGGATGCCTATTACGAACAAGTTAAAGGTTTAATTGAAGGGGGTGCAGATGTACTACTTTTCGAAACAATCACTGATACTTTGATCACCAAGGCTGCTCTTTTTGCTACGAAAAATTATGAGAATGAGAGCGGCAGGAAGATTGATATCATGATCTCGGGAACAATAACTGATGCCAGCGGGAGAACCTTATCCGGCCAGACTGTTGAAGCATTTTTAAACTCATTGAATCATGCCAATTTATTGAGTATAGGACTGAATTGCGCTCTTGGGGCTAAAGATATGCGTCCCCACATTGAAGAACTTTCTCAGAAATCGGCTTGCTTTATTTCTGCTTATCCCAACGCCGGACTCCCAAATGAGTTTGGAGCATATGATGAACTGCCGCATGAAACTGCCCATCTTGTTGAAGATTTCATAGAAAATGGTTTTGTTAATATTGTTGGTGGTTGTTGTGGTACAACTCCTGAACATATAAAATGCATAGCCGAAAAAGCAGCGAAATTTTCGCCAAGGATACCCGCAAACCCTGAGCCATTTCTAAGGCTTAGCGGACTTGAGCCGGTTACCTTAACCCCCGAAACGAACTTTGTCAATATCGGAGAACGAACCAATATTACCGGATCTCCAAAATTCTCGAAATTGATTCTTAGCGGGGATTTTGATGCCGCACTTTCTGTTGCTCGTCAGCAGGTTGAAGGCGGTGCTCAGATCATTGATGTCAACATGGATGAAGGTATGCTCGACTCTGAAGCTGCTATGGTTAAATTCCTGAACCTGATTGCTTCAGAACCGGATATTTCCAAACTACCTATCATGGTGGATTCATCCAAATGGACTGTCATTGAAGCCGGATTAAAATGTCTTCAGGGAAAAGGTATCGTAAATTCAATTTCTCTGAAAGAAGGAGAGGAAGCCTTTAAAACATATGCAGGGAAAATCCGGCAATATGGAGCAGCTGTAGTTGTGATGGCATTTGATGAAACCGGACAAGCTGATTCTCTCGAAAGACGTAAGGAAATTTGTCAAAGATCATACAACATTCTGGTTAATGAGGTCAATTTCCCTCCACAGGATATCATCTTCGATCCAAATATTCTGACGGTAGCTACCGGACTTGAAGAGCATAATAATTATGCTGTAGACTTCATTGAAGCTACCCGCTGGATCAAACAAAATCTTCCGCTTGCCAAGGTAAGTGGTGGAGTAAGTAATATTTCATTTTCTTTCAGAGGTAATAATACCGTCAGAGAAGCGATGCATTCAGCATTCCTCTACCATGCAATTAAAGCAGGACTGGATATGGGTATTGTAAACGCCGGTATGCTTGAAGTATATGAAGAAATACCGAAGGATTTGCTGGAACTAGTTGAAGATGTGCTACTTAACCGAAGACCTGATGCAACAGAACGTTTAGTAGATTTCGCCGAAACGATTAAAACAACAGGTAAAGTTATCGTGAAGGATGAGGCATGGCGTAAAGGAAATGTGGAAGAGCGCTTATCTCACTCTCTTGTAAAAGGTATCATCGACTACCTGGATGATGATGTTGAAGAAGCCCGTCAAAAATATGCCAAGCCCCTTGAGGTAATTGAAGGACCACTAATGGACGGGATGGGAATAGTTGGTGATCTGTTTGGTCAGGGGAAAATGTTCCTGCCTCAGGTAGTAAAATCTGCGAGGGTAATGAAGAAAGCTGTGGCTTACTTATTACCATTTATTGAAGAAGAAAAACTCAATAATGCAGACAGTAATCAGCGTAAAAATGCCGGAAAAGTCTTGCTGGCCACAGTAAAAGGCGACGTTCATGACATCGGAAAAAACATAGTAGGAGTCGTTCTGGCATGTAATAATTTTGAGGTTATTGACCTTGGGGTAATGGTTCCTGCACAAAAAATTATTGAAACAGCCAAGGCTGAAAATGTAGATATAATAGGGCTCAGCGGATTGATTACACCATCTCTGGATGAAATGGTTCATTTCGCAAAAGAAATGGAAAGGGAAGGATTTACGATTCCATTAATTCTTGGCGGAGCAACAACTTCCAGAATTCATGCTGCAGTGAAAGTGGCTCCAAATTATTCAGGTCCATCAGTTCATGTTCTTGATGCTTCGAGAAGTGTAACTGTATGCAGTACCCTAATGAGTGATGAAAACAGGGATGAATACATTACAACCATTCATAATGAGTATTCAAAAGCAAGAGAGGCTCATTTAAGTAAACAAACAGATAAAAATTTTAAAACCATTGAACAGGCACGATCCGCTAAGTTTCAAATTGATCTGAATACTGCTGTTGCCCAAAAACCATTATTCCTTGGGACCAAAGCATTTGTTGACTTTTCTCTTGAAGAGCTTGTACCCTACATAGACTGGACTCCATTTTTTCATACATGGGAACTTAGAGGCAGCTACCCTAAGATATTTAAGGATGCATTTGTAGGTACAGAAGCAAAGAAATTATATGATGAAGCCAGGATATTGCTGGATAAAATCATATCCGAAAAATCTTTGAAAGCCAAAGGTGTGATTGGTTTCTGGCCGGCTAATTCTGTTGGGGATGATATTGAACTCTATACAGATGAAAGCAGAACACAGGTTTATAAAACCATTCATACGTTAAGACAACAGGCCGAGAAAGCAACAGATGAACCATATTATGCACTTTCAGACTTTATCGCACCTAAAGATTCAGGAATTGCTGATTATTGGGGTGGTTTTGCAGTTACCACCGGAATTGGTTGTGATGAGTTAGTAGCTGTGTTTGAAAAGAATTTTGATGACTATAACAGCATTATGGTAAAAGCTCTTGCTGATCGCCTTGCAGAGGCCTTTGCAGAGCGTATGCATGAGTTAGTTAGAAAAGAATTCTGGGCATACTCAAACGATGAATCTCTTAGTTCTGAAGATCTGATCAAGGAAAAATACAGGGGTATTCGTCCGGCACCGGGGTATCCGGCCTGTCCGGATCATACTGAAAAAGCTACATTGTTTGAAATTCTTGATGCAGAAAAGGCAACAGGAATTCATTTAACAGAAAGCTATGCTATGTATCCTACCGCAGCAGTTAGTGGTTATTATTTTGCTCATCCGCAGTCACGCTATTTCGGATTAGGTAAAATCAATAAAGATCAGGTAGAAAATTATGCTGTTCGTAAAGGTTTGACATTAGAGGAAACCGAACGATGGTTGAGCCCGAATTTGGGGTACTAATGGTTGTCAGTTAGCTGTTATCAGTTACCGGTAAATAAGTAAATGGTACAAGCTATTGAGTTAATGGTATAAATTTTAGGAAATTGAGTTTTAGATGTAAATTATTCTAAATTATTCAATTTCAGGGAAATGCTAAATTCAGGAAAACGGTACAATAACTTAAATGTATGGTTAGAAGCAAGAAAACTTTCTAAAGACATTTATTCTTTAACGGCTGAATTCCCCAAGGAAGAACAATTTGGATTAATTAGTCAAATGCGAAGGTCTGCGATTTCAATTCCCTCAAATATTGCTGAAGGCTGTGGAAGAAATTATCCAAAAGATAGTATTCAATTCTTTTATATCGCAAGAGGCTCAATATATGAATTAGAAACTCAATTGTACCTAAGTTTTGACTTGGAGTATTTAGAAGAATTAAAACTTAATCAACTTTTAACATTAACTGAAACCACAAGGAAATTACTAAGCGGTTTTATTAAATATTACCAGAAAATAAAATAAATACAACAATTATTCAACAGATAACAGGCAACTGATAACTGATAACTAATAAGCATGAAAATCACCGAACACATAAAAAACGCCAAAGGCAAAACACTTTTCTCATTTGAGTTGCTTCCACCTTTAAAAGGACAGAGTATACAGGGCATTTATGATGCAATAGATCCACTCATGGACTTCAATCCTCCATTTATTGATGTGACCTATCATAGAGAGGATTATATCTATAAGCAGCACGAAAGTGGATTGCTGGAAAAGGTTTCCTATCGTAAACGCCCGGGAACGGTGGCTATTTGCGCATCGATCATGAACCGGTACAATGTTGATGCAGTTCCCCATTTGATCTGCGGAGGATTTACAAAAGAAGAAACTGAAAACACCCTGATCGATCTGCAGTTTTTAGGTATAGATAACGTTTTGGTTTTACGTGGTGATGCCCGTCATGCAGATTCCGGATTCATTCCAGCAGCCGGCGGCCATGCTTATGCGACTGAGTTATTAGAGCAGGTAGTAAATATGAATAAGGGTGTTTATCTTCACGAAGACTACGATACTGCGTTCAAGACACAATTCTGTGTTGGTGTAGCGGGATATCCTGAAAAACATTTTGAAGCTCCAAACATGAAAACAGATTTTAATTTTCTGAAAAAGAAAGTTGAGCTGGGGGCTGAGTTTATAGTAACACAGATGTTTTTTGACAATTCCAAATATGTTGAATTCGTAGCGCTTTGCCGTGAAAATGGGATAAACGTCCCAATCATTCCGGGATTGAAACCAATTACTTCATCCAAACAATTAATCAGTCTACCGAAAATCTTCCATATCGATTTGCCTGAAGAACTGAGCGAAGCGGTTCAGCAATGCAAGTCAGAAAAAGAAGTCAGGGAGGTTGGAATTGAGCATATGATTGCTCAATGTAAAGAACTAATGAAAGTTGGAGCGCCTGTATTGCACTTTTATACGATGAGCAATCCAGGTCCAACCAAGAGAATTGCTGAAGCTATTTTTTAATAAAACGAAGAGAACGGATATTCCCTTATTAAACAGAAGATTAAAAAAAGGAATTATTCGACGGTAATTGCCATTTGAACAATTAGAACTACCGTTGAATAATTACCCGATAACTTATCATTGAAGTTTTTGTAAATTACTAACGCTGTTACTAACGCTGACAGGGTTTAAAACCCTGTCAGCGTTAAGGTGGTTTTTACCCAAGCAAATAAGCCTTAAATCCTTCAAATTTATTTCCAAGACTTGTAAAAAACCTTTCCTTTCCTTCCAATTCCTTTACCTGTTCAGGTATATCTATTTTAGATGCAATATCAGCAGGAAAAATATCAGGAAATTTGCAAGGATGAGCTGTAGCTAAAAATACACCTGCAATCTCATCAGAGTTATGATTATTCATCCAGCTCTGTATGGCAAGCCATGCAATAGCTGTATGCGGACACATGATATAGCCATGCTCCTTATATACAAGCTTTATGGCCTCAAGGGTTTCATCATCATTGAAACTACTGGCACTGAGCAAATTTTTAATTAAGCTTCGGTCCCCTCCAAACATATCCATGATCCTTACCCAGTTACTAGGATCACCAACATCCATTGCATTTGACCGTGTCTGCACACTTGGCTTTGCTTTATAAACTCCGGTTTTAAAAAAAACTGGAACGGTATCATTAGCATTGGTTGCAGCCAGAAATGCCCTAACGGGCAGTCCCATTTTCCAGGCAAGTAGACCCGCTCCAATGTTACCAAAATTGCCGCTCGGGACAGAAAAAACGACTTCTTTATACCCCATCCGACGAATCTGTGCATAAGCATTAAAATAATAAAATGTTTGTGGGATGAGCCTGGAAATATTTATTGAATTAGCAGAGGTAAGACGAAATTTTTCTTTCAGTTCCGGATCATTAAAAGCCTGCTTTACTATGGCCTGGCAATCATCAAAGGTGCCATCAATCTCAATCGCTCTAATATTTTCTCCATTGGTAGTTAACTGAAGTTCCTGTATCGGACTTACTTTGCCTTTAGGAAATAAAATAGTTACCCTTACATTAGGCACCCCCAGGAAACCCAGTGCCACAGCTCCACCTGTATCGCCCGAAGTTGCCACCAGGACATCCAATTGCTTCTCGCCCTCCTTCAAAAAGTAACTCATCACCCGGCTCATAAATCTGGCACCGAAATCCTTGAATGCTAAAGAGGGGCCATGGAAAAGTTCAAGAACATTTATGCTCTTAGAAACTTCAATAAGTGGTGCATCGAAATTAAGCGCATCATCAATAATCGACCTCAGATCTGCTTCGGGAATTGCATCATTAAGAATTGATTTAGATACCTGGAAAGCAATATCTGGCAAGGTATAGTTGTGCAGATCAGCAATAAATTCCGAATCCAGCACCGGGATATTTACCGGCATATATAAACCCTTGTCTGAAGGTAAACTATTGAAAACTCCATCCTTAAAAGGAACTCTCAAAGCTTTATTATTGGTACTGTATAAAATCATTAATCTAAAATTATTGGTCCCTGAGCATTAATCGGCGACCGGTATGCAATACTTTCTGTATCCAGCCATCTGAAATGTGCCTGCAATTTTTCATTGATCCGCCGTGCATCTTCATCATTCCTTGTAAATGTAAAAACCGATGGCCCGGAACCAGAAATGCCAAAGCTCAAAGCTCCATTTTCCATAGCAATTTCCCTTAATCTATAAAAATCAGGAATCAGAATCGATCTGACTGGTTCAACGATCACATCCTTCATACTCCTGGCAATCAGATCAATATTTTTGGTATACAAACCACTAACCAATCCGGCTACATTCCCCCATTGAACCACTGCGTCTTTCAACAATATCTTACTTCTTATAATTTGACGTGCATCGCGTGTTGGAACGTCCACCTGCGGAAAAACAATTGAGCAATAAAGTTCTTCAGGAAACGGTAGCTGAATAATATCCAAGGGATCATAACTGCGTATAAGAACAAAGCCCCCAAGCAGCGCGGGAGCCACATTATCTGCATGTCCATATCCGCAAGCCAATTCTTCTCCTTTCATGGCAAATGGCACAAGTTCCATTTTAGATAGAGGGCTATCCATCAGGGTATTAATAGCAAACAAGCCTGCAACTGTACTCGCAGAACTTGATCCTAATCCGCTGCCAATCGGCATCTTTTTATTCAATTCGATCTGAACTCCCACATCGGATTTACCAATATGATTGAGATAATGCTGCACACTCACACTAACCGTGTTCTTTGCAGGATCATAGGGCAGACGTCCATCATCTCCGCTTATTTTGGTAATCATTACGCCAGGTTCATCTTTGAAGCGCATAATTACTTCATCACCAGGTGCATTTACTGCAAATCCCAAAACATCATAACCACAAACTACATTTGCAACTGTTGCAGGTGCAAAAACTTTTACAGATCTATTCATATTTGTTTAATGTCTCCCTAGAATCCTGCTTAAGCCGAACAATCAAAAATATTAAAATAATCAGCTGCTATCAGAATTTGTTAGCACCTACATGCACAATATCTGCAAATACTCCTGCCGCAGTAACCTCAGCTCCTGCACCCGGACCTTTAACAACCATTGGCCTTTCTTTGTAACGATCAGTTATAAATGATATGATATTATCGCTTCCTGACAAGGCATAAAAAGGATGCGTTTCGTCAACCATCTCAAGACCGATCTTAACCTTGCCATTCTCAAGCTTACCAATATACCTGAGCACTTTCCTGCCATTCTCAGCCTGCTTTTTCATGTTTTCAAAAAAGTTATTCTCCACCAGCAAGGTTTTATAGAAATCACCCACAGTCTCAGCACCTAAACATGATTTTGGAAGCATGCTTTCAATCTCTACGTCTGAAGCTTCAAGTTCATATCCTGCATCACGGGCAAGAATCAGCATCTTTCTCATAAAATCAGTGCCACGAAGGTCATCACGAGGATCGGGTTCAGTATAGCCTTTCTCCTGAGCCTGCTTCACTATATCATGGAATGTTATATCACCTTTATAGTTGTTAAAAATGTAAGAAATAGTACCAGAAAGTATTGCTTCAATACTTAGAATCCGATCCCCGCTGATCATCAGATCTTTCAAGGTCTTTACAATAGGAAGACCCGCTCCTACATTGGTTTCATAGAAAAAATCTACCCCATGCAATCTTGCAGTATCCCTAAACAGTTTGTACTGTTCGAATGAAGAAGAATTCCCAATCTTATTACAGGTTACAATAGAAATATTTGAGCTAAATATCTCCTGATAATGTTCTATAGGTTTTAAACTCGCTGTATTATCTGCAAAAACACAGTTGGGAAGATTCATTGATCGCATCCTTTCTACAAAAAGAGAAAGGTCGGCCTGCTCACCTGCATTATGCAATGTATCCTGCCAATTTTCAAGTTCAATACCTTCTGCATCAAAAATCATCTTGCGGGTATTACCGATACCCACAACTTTGATCTGTATTCCGTTATGCTTTTGAAGAAAGTCTTTGTGTTCCAGTAATTGTTTGAATAAAGTTGTTCCGATATTTCCGGTACCCAGACAAAATACGTGCAAGGTTTTATTTAATTCAACAAAGAAAGCATCATGCACGGCGTTAAGACCTTTATTTAAGTCTTCCCTTGATATTACCACAGAAATATTATATTCTGATGATCCCTGAGCAATTGCCCTCACATTGATTCCGTTACGTCCCAGTGAATGAAAAAGCTTACCTGAAATACCAGGAGTTTGTTTCATATTTTCACCGACAATAGCGAGAACTGAAAGACCCTGTTCAAAAACAGGTGATTCGATCTTTTTGGCGAGCAACTCAAGTTCAAATTCCTGCTCAATCAATTGTTGTGCTCTTACCGCATCAGCAGGATGGATTGCAAAAGTGATACTGTGTTCTGAAGAAGATTGAGTAATAAGAATAACATTGATCTGTTCACGGGCAAGCAATGAAAAGAGTCGACCGCTAAAACCCGCTTTACCAACCATTCCGCTTCCTTCAAGATTGATGATACTGATATCATTAATTGATGAAATTCCTTTTATGGCAAGGCTAGAATTTTTACAATCATGTCTGATTATGGAACCAGGAAACTCAGGCTCAAATGTATTCCGGATAACGATCGGAATTTTTTTCATGAACGCAGGAATCATGGTTGGAGGGTATATCACCTTGGCTCCAAAAAAAGATAACTCCATTGCTTCTGTATAAGAAAGTTCAGGCAATGAAAAGGCCTTTTTAACCATTCTTGGATCCGCTGTCATCATTCCGTTCACATCAGTCCAGATCTCTATCTCCTCGGCATTCAGGGCTGATCCAAAGATGGCAGCTGTATAATCACTTCCTCCTCTACCTAGGGTTGTGATTCTACCCTCAACATTACTTGCAATGAAGCCGGTAACGAACAGTATTTTACCCGGATTATTATTGTGAAAATCTCTGATCAGGATCTCCGTAAGTTCCATATTCACACGCGCCTGCCCAAAAGTGCTGTCAGTTTTAATAACATCTGCTGCATTGACGTAAACATCATCATCCGACTTCTGTCCGGCGATTTTACTGATCATAAATGTTGAACAACGCTCCCCATAACTTAAAACCAAATCCCGGGTACGCGGAGTCAGTTCACGAAGAATTAAAACACCTTGCAAAAGATCTTCCAGTTCATTGAAGAGAATTCGAAGCTTTGTAAATACCGGATTTTGTTTTGGTACGGCTAATAATTCCTTAATCACCTCAAAATGACGTTCTTCAATCTCCTTCAATTCATGGCTGAAAGTTCCACCCTGTGCAGCCTTATCAGCCATTGCCGACAAAAGATTCGTGACCCCGCTCATCGCTGAAAGAACAATAACCGGATTACCTGTCTGATTTTGTTCCTTTTCTATGATTTGCAATAACTTACTGATCGAATCAACCGATCCTACTGAGGTACCCCCGAACTTTAAAATTTTCATTAGTGTATACTTATTTAGATCCCCGCATGTGCGGAATTTCTTGAATTTTTATAAAAAAAAACGCCTTCCCCTTTGTCGGAGGAAGGCGTTTTGATGTTTTATGCTAAATTTACACCATACATTTGCCTTCCCCAAGCATTAGCGTGGTAGTGGTTGTTGTGGTGGTATAAAAAGTTCTTATCATTTTTTTTATTGTGTAGTAAATAACGGTTTTAATTTTTGAATTCACAAATTCTTATGAATTTATTTTAAATAATTGGTATTTTTTATAAAAATGATAATAAATAAGTCGTAAAATTATTGATAGTGTAATCAGGAAGTATCTTATATGATCAAATGCAGGGACTAGTCATAAAATCAACGGGAAGCTGGTATGAGGTTCAAACCGATGAGGGAATAGCCATTAAATGCCGTATTAAGGGTAAGTTTCGAACGCTTGATATTAAAACAACCAATCCTGTTGCTGTAGGAGATCGTGTAACAATTCAGCCTGAACCTGATCAGGATACCGGGCTCATTACCGACCTTGAGCCAAGAAAAAATTATATTATTCGCAAGTCAGTTAACCTCTCAAAGCAGGCACAGATTATTGCGGCAAATTTAGATCAGGCTTTTCTTATAGTCACTCTGGCCTCTCCACGTACTTCACTGGGATTTATTGACCGGTTTCTTGTAACAGCTGAGGCCTATGATATTCCTGCCAAATTGATATTTAATAAACTCGACTTGTTTAGCGCTGAAGGTCTTGATATTTTAGATGACTACCAGTCAATTTATGAGCAGGCAGGCTACCCCTGTTACAGTGTTTCCGCATTAAAGGCAACAAATCTTGATCAGTTAAGAGGGCTATTAAAAGATAAAGTGACGTTGGTCAGTGGGCATTCAGGTGTTGGAAAATCGACCCTAATTAATGCATTATTACCAGGCCATGAACTTAAAACTGGTGAGATCTCTGATTGGAGTGATAAAGGAAAACACACCACAACATTTGCTGAAATGTTCAGACTGCCTTTCGGCGGATACCTGATTGATACACCCGGAATACGTGAACTCGGTGTCTTCGATATTGAGAAGGAGGTACTCGGTCGATTATTTCCAGAAATCAGAAGGTTAATGGATGATTGCCGGTTCAATAATTGCAGGCATATCAACGAACCCGGATGTGCTGTTATAGACGCTATGGAAGCAGGTAAATTAGAACCATCCAGGTACGATAGCTACTTAAGTATTTACAACAATAACGAAACAAGGTCATAAGATGAGAGCAGTTATTCAGCGAGTCAGTAGCGCGTCCTGTAACATTGAGGGTAAAATCAGCGGACAAATTGGTAAGGGTTTTATGATTCTGCTGGGTATTGAAGATAATGATACCGATGAAGACCTGAATTGGCTGGCACAAAAGATCAGCAACATGAGGATCTTTTCAGATGAGAATGGATTGATGAATAAAGCTTTGAATGATGTGCAGGGTAATATTTTACTCATTAGCCAGTTTACCTTATTCGCCTCCACAAAAAAAGGAAACCGGCCTGGATTTACGCGTTCTGCTAAGCCCGATCTGGCTGTTCCCCTATATGAAAAAATGATCATTGAGTTAGGGCAGCTTACCGGAACTAAAATCCAGACCGGGGTGTTCGGTGCAGATATGCAAATCAGTCTGGTAAATGATGGCCCCGTAACTATAATTATAGATACTAAATCAAGGGAATAAGTAAAAAGGCAATTCTTATGAAACTACAGGAAGCACAAGAAAATATCGACCAATGGATTAAAACAACCGGGGTTCGGTATTTTAATGAACTAACTAATACCGCAATTCTAATGGAAGAGGTTGGAGAAGTTGCACGAATTATGGCCAGAAAATATGGTGAGCAATCTTTTAAAAAATCAGATGAAAATCATGATCTTGGAGATGAACTGGCCGATGTTTTATTTGTCCTGATCTGTCTAGCTAACCAGACTGGCATAAATCTGACCGAAGCACTCGCTAAGAATATGGAAAAGAAAAATATACGAGATGCCGACAGGCATAAGAACAATGAAAAGTTGAAATAAACCTGTCGGAGTTTTGAAAGCTAACAGGATTTTATAAGGCTGAAAGGATTATGAAAATTTTTTAATAAATTTAAAGTATTGATTAGTATTTAGTTATGTTTTGTCAAAACCGAAAATGACCAATTTTGAACTGATTTCAGGGGGTATTTTCCTCACACAGTTCTTTGAGTTCATATAGCGCTTTTGGCCA
>CAMCTU010000024.1 GCA_945878525.1 Sphingobacterium thalpophilum | reverse complement strand
ATCTCCCATCTATCCATAATTTACCCCAGCCTGACCATCTGAATACTCAAAAACCCTATCTTTGCAAATAATTAAAATAGACCGGTATAAGGCCTGGAATTTCAATGAGTAAAAGAGGAAGAGTTCTGGTTGCAATGAGTGGTGGAGTGGATAGCTCTGTAGCTGCGGTGATGTTGCATGAGCAAGGCTATGAGGTGATCGGATTAACCATGAAAACATGGGATTATGCATCTTCTGGAGGCTCTTCCAAAGAAACAGGCTGTTGCAGTCTGGATAGTATCAATGATGCCCGTGCACTGGCAGTTGGCTATGGCTTTCCCCACTATATTCTTGACATACGCTCTGAATTCGGAGATTTTGTGATCGATAATTTTGTGGATGAATATATTGCAGGCAGAACCCCCAATCCTTGTGTTTTGTGTAATACCCATATTAAATGGGAAGCGCTACTTAAACGAGCTGATAAGCTGGACTGTGAGTTTATTGCAACCGGGCATTATGCCAATATCCGTTTGCAGGATAATGGCAGATATGTGATTTCTAAAGGTAAGGATGAACACAAAGATCAATCCTATGTATTGTGGGGGGTATCTCAGGAAAATTTAGCACGTACTCAATTTCCTTTGGGAAGTTTTGCAAAATCTGAAATCAGGCAAATGGCCATGGATATGGGACAATTGGAGCTTGCAAATAAATCTGAAAGCTATGAAATCTGCTTTGTACCTGACAACGATTATCGTGCCTTCTTAAGAAATAAAGTACAGGACTTAGATGAACGCATAGGTCCGGGAAATTTTATGCTAAATGATGGCAGTATTGTAGGAAAACACCTGGGCTATCCATATTACACGATTGGTCAGCGCAAAGGATTGGGCATAGCCTTCGGACACCCAATGTTTGTAACACGAATACTACCCGAAAGCAATACTGTTATGCTCGGTACAATTGAAGAGCTCGAAAAATCAGAGGCTATGGTAAGAAACATCAATATGGTAAAATATGAGAATATTCCTGAGCCAATTGAAGCAATAAGTAAAATCAGGTATAAAGATTCCGGTGCGATGAGCACCCTGACTCAGGAAGATGAACTGATCAGGATTAATTTCCATCATTCAGTTTCCGGTATCGCTCCTGGCCAATCGGCAGTTTTCTACGAAGGAAATGACTTAATAGGTGGTGGATTTCTGGTCTGATTCTTCCACTTAATGATTAACAATTTTATAAAAAAATACCTTAAAAAATTTCTAATTTAGTGCAAAAAATCAATTTCTGCTTGATTCAAATTTGTCTTTCCCTTTTATAATCCCTTTATTTGCAGAATATCGAAGAATTTAATGGCCAAAAATTTACTTATTGTTGAGTCACCTGCGAAAGCCAAAACCATCGAAGGTTATCTTGGTAAAGATTTTCTTGTAAAATCAAGTTATGGTCATATACGAGACCTGATTAAGACCGACGACGCAATCAATGTGAACAATAATTTTGAACAGCGCTATGAAGTACCTTCGGATAAAAAAGCCGTAGTAAATGAACTAAAGAGATTGGCTAAGGATGCAGAAATGGTATGGCTGGCATCGGATGAGGACCGCGAGGGAGAAGCAATTTCCTGGCATCTTTTCGAAACATTAGATCTAAAGGAGGATAAAACCAAACGCATTGTTTTTCATGAAATAACCAAAACGGCCATTTTAAAAGCAATTGAAAAACCACGAAAAATTGATTATAATTTAGTTCATGCGCAACAGGCACGTCGTGTATTAGACCGTCTGGTTGGTTTTGAATTATCCCCGGTCTTGTGGAAAAAAGTGAAGCCTTCCCTTTCTGCTGGTCGTGTTCAATCAGTTGCTGTACGTCTGATTGTTGACCGCGAGCGTGAAGTAAATAAATTCACAGCTATGGCTGCATTTCGTGTGGTAGCTATTTTTACAACTGATAATCAAAAAGAGATTTTCAGGGCTGAATTACCAGAACGCTTTGAAAAAGCACCAGAAGCAGAGAATTTCCTAAAAGATTGCATCAATGCAATCTATACGGTAAATAGTCTGGAAACCCGACCGACCAAAAGAAGTCCTGCCCCCCCTTTTACAACCTCAACCCTGCAACAGGAAGCCAGCAGGAAACTAGGATTTTCGGTTGCCAGAACAATGTCAGTTGCTCAGAAATTATACGAAAGCGGTAAAATAACCTATATGCGTACCGACTCGGTAAACCTTTCGGATACTGCTTTGAATGCCGCTGCAGATGAGATCAGGTCAGCATATGGAGAAAAATATCACCAACTAAGAAAGTTTAAAACTAAATCTGCTGGTGCACAGGAAGCCCACGAGGCAATTCGCCCCACCTTTTTCGAACAACATAGAATAAGTGGTGATAATTCTGAACAAAGGCTGTACGAATTAATTTGGAAACGTTCAATCGCTTCCCAGATGTCAGAAGCCAATTTTGAAAAAACGACAGCAAAAATTGCTATTTCAACACGTTCAGAAGAATTTGTGGCCAATGGCGAAGTGATGAAATTTGATGGATTCCTTAAGGTTTATTTTGAATCTAAAGACGAGGATGAAGCTGAAGTTAATCTTGATGAAGAAAATGAAAATTCCATTCTGCCTCCTTTAAATAAAGGCCAGAAACTGAATTTACGTGAAATGAATGCCACGGAGCGTTATTCAAGGCCGCCGGCACGCTATACTGAAGCTAGTCTTGTTAAGAAACTCGAAGAATTGGGTATTGGCAGGCCATCAACTTATGCTCCGACCATTTCCACAATACAAAACCGCGGATATGTAGTTAAAGAAGAACGTGAGGGTAAAAAGCGGGATTTTCAGGTAATCAATCTGAAGGAAGGACAGATTAATTCACTGTACAAAACCGAAAATACAGGTGCTGAGAAAAATAAACTTTTTCCTACAGATATTGGTGCAGTGGTCAATGATTTTTTAGTAGAACACTTCAAAGGTATCGTTGATTTTAATTTTACTGCCAAAGTTGAAAAAGAATTTGATGAGATCGCCCAGGGCTTAAAAAACTGGACGGAAATGCTTCGCTCCTTTTATAATCCTTTCCACACAGAGGTAGAAAACACCCTACAAACTGCAAATAGAGCCAGTGGCGAACGAGAATTAGGTAAAGACCCGGAAAGCGGCAAGAAAATATCAGTGCGAATTGGAAGATATGGACCTTTTGTTCAGATTGGTGAATCACAGGAAAAGGATGAAGATGAAAAACCCCGCTATGCAAGTCTGCGTGCCGGACAAATGATCGAAACCATCACTTTACCTGAGGCACTTGATCTGTTCAAGCTACCTTTCCAATTGGAAAGTTATCAGAACAAAGAACTTAGTGTGGGTATTGGTCGCTTTGGACCCTATATCAAATGGGGCGAAAGTTTCATCTCATTACCCAAGGGCGAGGATCCTCTTTCAGTTAATCTGGATCGCGCAATTGAGCTGATTGATCAAAAAAATATTGCTGAGGCTCCAATTGCCCAATTTCAAAACCTGCCGGTTACTAAAGGTAAAGGTCGTTTTGGGCCATTTATAAAATGGAATAACCTTTATATTAATGTGCCTGCCCGTTACAATTTTGATAATCTCGGACAGGCAGAAATTGATGAATTAATCGGTAATAAGGTAGAAAAAGAATCGAACAGATTTATACAAACCTGGCCAGCTGAAAAAATAGCCCTTGAAAATGGCAGATGGGGTCCATTCATACGTTTTGGTAAACAAATGTTAAAACTTGGAAAAAACAAAGCCACCAACGATAAATATACGCCTGAAGAACTCGCTTGCCTTTCCATTGAAGCGGTAAAGAAACTAATCGAAGAACAAGTACCTGATGCATTTGCAGCGAAAGCTAAAAAAGTTGTTAAGAAAGTTGCAGTCAAAAAAAGCAACAAAAAGCTTGTCAAAAAATAGGCTATCTGAACTGATCAGCTAATTAGGTTCAATCCCGCATGAAAAAAGATTTGCCTGAAAATATAGTCGAAAACGTTGCAATAGCAGTCGTTCTGGAATCATCAACACCAGAAGTTAAAAACTGGAAGGTATATCTTCTGAACCTGAAAAATGAAGCTATTGAAACCGTTTTAGTTAGCTCCAAAGGATATGGTGAAAAAGATGGTAAACAGGTGAAAACTTCTATTTTGCGTCATTCTATTGGTACTGTGACTGCCCAAGATTATGCAGCCATTGAACTTATTGATGAACAGGTTCTTGGTTTAACAAATGAATACTGGTTGAGTTATTATATCGGCGGACAAATATTTGATAAAAAATTCATCTTTGTACCTGAAAGTATTATTGACACCAATCTGAGTAGAATTCCTCTCCTGAACATGCCAGGTGTAATGATTGGCCAATAGAATCAGTAAGCCACTTTCTCTACTCTAAACAATTAACAATCAGCTTGTCCCCAAACTTTGATGCTTGTTGACATCTAAACCAAAACCTTATCTCCTGTAAATAAAATAGAACCTTATCTTTGAGCATGGATTCGAGTCAAACCTTAGCCCAGCTCAGTGCAGAAGAGCAACGTGTTCTTGGTTCCTTAATTGAGAAAAGCAAAACCACACCAGATTATTACCCCATGTCAATTAATGGACTTCAGGCGGCATGTAATCAAAAAACTTCCAGATCGCCGATAGTTCAATATGATGAAGAAACCATTATTGAGACTTTAAATTCTTTGAAGAAAAAAAGTTTAATATCTACTGCAACAGGAGGTTCTAGTCGTGTGGTTAAATACAAACATAACCTTGGTATCGTCTACCCACTGGTACCGTCAGAGCTCGCTCTAATTGGATTAATGCTACTCAGGGGAGCACAAACACCGGGAGAACTGAATACCAACTCTGGAAGAATTTATGAATTTGAAAACATTGAAGAAGTGCAAATTACGCTGCAGGATCTTTCAAAAAGAGGCTTTGCAAAAGTACTTGAACGTAGGCCCGGGCAGAAAGAAGCACGTTATGTTCATTTGCTTGGAGACAGTATTGAAGAGCCAACTGATCATCAATCCTATTTAAACCCTGCATCTGCCGAGCAGCTAAATGTAAGGATTGAAATACTGGAGAGAGAACTGTCAGAATTAAAAGAGGCATTTAATAAACTCATGGCAGATTTATCCTAACCGTTGTCTAAGCTGTTTTTTATGATACACTTTGAATTTATAATTTTATGTAAAATAAAAATTCAGCTATGTTAGAAAATATTGATCTTCAGCAGGTTTTAGTACTGGATATTGAAACTGCTCCTCAATACCCTTCTTTTAACGAATTACCTGTTGACTATCAGCAATTATGGGATCAAAAGACCCGATTTCAACGGCGCGATGGTGAAACAGCAGCAGAATTTTATTCAAGAGGAGGAATACTGGCAGAATTTGGAAAAATCATTTGTATTTCGGTTGGGATCTTTACAAAAAAAAAAGAACTATCCCTTCGTGTAAAATCCTTTTACGGGGATGAAGAGAAAGTAGTGATTCAGGCATTTATCGATCTCTTGAACAAACAATCTGATTCTCTTATTTTATGTGCCCATAATGGCAAGGAATTTGATTTTCCTTATTTATGTCGCAGGATGCTGATCAACGGACTTCAAATACCCTCACAATTAAATATTCAAGGAAAAAAGCCATGGGAAATCATGCATCTGGACACAATGGATCTTTGGAAATTCGGTGATTATAAAAATTATACTTCACTTAAACTGCTTGCGGCGGTATTCAATATTCCCAGTCCGAAAGATGATATCGACGGAAGTATGGTGCACAAAGTATACTGGGAAGAAAATGATCTTGAGCGGATCAGAATATATTGTGAAAAAGACGTAATCACCACTGCTCAAATCCTTTTAAAGTTTAAATCTTTACCTGCGCTATCCACCGATAAGATCACAATTGTGAATCCATGACTACCATTTCAATGATCATTTGAATGTTATCAAATGGTAAAGAAGCTTATTATTAGCTACTTGAGCCTTATCTTAGCTGAAATTTTAAAATATGTCAAAAAAGAAATCAAATAACTTTAACCTGGTTCTTACCAAACTCATCACTGATGTGTTTGAAAAATCAGGGAATAAGCCATTAAATTATAAACAGGTTGCATCAAAACTTAACCTCCATGATGATGAAACCAGAGTCTTAATACTGGAGGTTTTAAAAGAAGAAACCAGAAAAGGAATTCTTCAGGAGCCTGAAAAAGGCAAATTTATCTTAAAACAGCTTAAAACATTCGTAACCGGGAAGGTTGATATGACCAGCGATGGTTCTGCCTATATTGTCAGTGAAGATGAATTTGAAGAAGATATTTACATAGCACCACGTAAACTACGAAATGCACTGCATGGTGATATCGTCAAAGTTTATGTTTATGCGAAGAATAAAGGACGTAAAAAAGACGGTGAAGTAGTCGAAATTCTGCAAAGAGCCAAAATAGACTTTACAGGAATTATCAAGCTTTCTGATCGCTTCGCCTTTTTCGTGCCGGATGACCGGAAGATGCTGCATGATATTTTTATTCCTTTAGACGGACTTAATGGGGCTAAAGATGGATATAAAGCCATCGCAAAAATTGTTGACTGGCCAGAAGATGCCAAAAATCCGATTGGTGAGATTACCCATGTGCTTGGTAAACAGGGAGAAAATAATGCTGAAATGAATGCCATTTTAGCGGATTATGGTTTCCCACTGGCATTCCCAGATGAAGTAGAAATACAGGCTGAATCAATAAAGAAGGAGATTACCAAAGAAGAAATCGCCAGACGAAGGGATTTCAGGGAAGTGCTGACCTTTACGATAGATCCAGCAGATGCCAAAGACTTTGACGATGCCATTTCATTCCAAACATTAAAAAATGGAAATATTGAGGTAGGTGTACATATTGCCGATGTTTCACATTATGTAAAACCGGGTTCAGCATTAGACAAAGAAGCTTTTGAGAGAGGAACATCAGTTTACCTGGTCGATAGAGTGATTCCAATGCTACCTGAGCGATTATCGAATGGATTGTGTTCACTACGTCCAAACGAGGATAAACTGTGCTTTTCGGCCGTATTTGAGCTCGATCATGAGGCCAATGTAATTGAACTATGGTTTGGCCGGACAATCATTCATTCTGACACACGATTCAGTTATGAAGATGCACAGGAGATATTAGAAAGTAAAAGCGGCAAACATAGCCAAGAGCTCTTGAAGTTAAATGAACTTGCCTACAAACTCAGAGAGCGTAAGTTTAAACATGGAGCGATTAGCTTTGAGAGCGTTGAAATAAAATTCCGTCTTGATGATCAGGGTAAACCACTTGGGGTTTATGTAAAAGAGCGTAAAGATGCCCATAAACTGATCGAAGATTTCATGCTTCTTGCAAATAAAAAGGTAGCTGAATTTGTAGCAAAAAAGGGTAAAGGAAAGCAGAAATATACTTTCGTATATCGTTCTCATGATTCCCCAAAAGAGGATGCACTTTTGAACTTCTCACAGTTTGCCTCAAAATTCGGATATAAGATTGATATGAGTTCGGGACGTGAAACAGCAAGGTCACTTAATTTTTTAATGGCGGATGTGGAAGGTAAAAAGGAGCAGAATGTTCTAACCCAATTGGCAATCCGGTCAATGGCGAAGGCGGTTTATACAACGAAAAAGCATAGTCACTACGGACTCGCATTCGATTATTATACCCACTTTACCTCTCCCATCCGCAGATATCCTGATGTAATGGTGCACCGCTTACTCGAATTGTATTTAACTGATGGCAAATCAGTAAATGAAGAGGAATATGAAAAAATGTCCATCCACTCCTCACAGATGGAGAAAAAAGCTGCAGATGCTGAACGTGCTTCAGTAAAATATAAGCAGGCTGAATACCTTCAGAATAATATCGGTGAAGAATTCAACGGAATTATATCAGGGCTGACAGAATGGGGAATGTATGTTGAAATTATAGCCAATAAATGCGAAGGAATGATTCGTTTGCGCGATCTTAATGATGACTTTTACGTTCTGGATGAAAAGAATTATTGTATCATTGGTCAGCGGCGTAAAAAGAAGTATCAATTAGGTGATGAGGTGAGCATTATGGTTAAAAAGGTGGATCTGGGCAAGCGTCAGATCGATTTTACCCTTGTGAAATAATTTTTTAGTCCACATGGTGAATTAAACAGTGCCAAACTAATCAGATTTATTATTTTTGCTTCAGGCCTATAGCTTAAATTAAATGCATTCCATAGAACAGCTTCAAATCATTATTAATAAGGCTATAGCCGATACTAAATATACATCAGAACCTGCAGAACTCTACGAGCCAATCAGTTATCTGATGCAATTGGGCGGCAAACGAATGAGGCCTGTTCTGGTGCTCATATCTACTGAACTCTTCGGTGGGAATGTGTTAAAAGCATTGGATGCAGCAATAGGCATTGAGCTGTTTCACAATTTCACCCTGATGCATGATGATATTATGGATAAGGCTCCACTTAGAAGAGGGAACCCTACTGTTCATGTAAAATGGAACGAAAGTGCGGCAATATTATCCGGCGATGTGATGTTTGTAGAGGCCTACAAACTCATGATTAAAGTTGAAGATTCAATATTGAGGAAAGTACTGGATATATTCTCAGACACAGCTTCTGGAGTATGTCAGGGTCAGCAAGCCGACATGAATTTCGAGAAAAGAGATGATGTTGGTCTTGGAGAATATATTGAAATGATTAGACTTAAAACCGCTGTATTACTGGCAGGAAGTATGCAGATTGGTGCCATCATTGGCGGTGCAGAACAAGAGCAGGCTGATTTATTATATGAATTCGGCGAAAATCTTGGCCTTGCTTTTCAATTACAGGACGATATTCTGGATGTGTACGGTGATCCTGAAAAATTTGGAAAACAGGTTGGAGGCGATATTCTAGCAGACAAAAAAACCTTTCTTTTAATCAAAGCCAGAGAACTGGCCATAGGAGAAACCGCTTCGGAACTGGATAAATGGCTAAATAATTCTGATGTTCTGCCTGAAAATAAGGTGAACGCAATCACTACAATTTACAATTCCATCGGAGTACGAAAGCTTGCAGAAGCAGAAATGGAAAATTATGTTTTAAAAGCCCTGAATGCATTGGATAAAATCGCAGTAGATAACACAAGAAAAGAGCTGCTGCGAGGATTTGCAGAACATTTACTGATCAGAGAGCATTAAAAAAGCCCTGATTTTCATCAGGGCTTTCACAAATAAATAGTACTAGTTTCTACAAATCAAGCTTCCGAAGCATCATCAGATGCTTCTTTCTTAGCAGGCTCTTTTTTGGCTGCAGGCTCTTTCTTTACTGCAGGCTTTTTAGCCGCAGGTTTAGCATCTGCTGCAACCTCTACCGCTTCTTCAATCACCTCAGCTTTTGGAGCTGCTGCTTTCTTCGCTTTTGGAGCAGCATCTTCAACTACAACCGCTGTTTCTCTTGGAAGAATAGAAACATATGATTTGTTATCATATCTCTTTCTGAAAATTACTGTACCATCAATCAGTGCAAAAAGGGTATGATCTTTACCAATACCAACATTTCTGTCTGGATGATGCTGAGTACCGCGCTGACGCACGATAATATTTCCTGCAATTGCTGCCTGACCACCGAAGATCTTAATACCTAAACGCTTGCTATGTGATTCGCGACCGTTTCTGGAACTACCGGCTCCTTTTTTATGTGCCATGTTATTTTATAATTTATGAATTGTAAACAATTCAGGATTTTAAACTTAAACTATTCTAATCGTTTTGGGTTAAGAGTTAAAACTTATAACCTATAACTTACAAGGTAATGCCTGTAATCTCAATCTTAGTGAACATTTGACGATGTCCGTTTTTCTTTTTGTAACCTTTACGACGTTTCTTCTTGAAAACGATTACTTTTTCACCCTTTAAATGAG
This sequence comes from Sphingobacterium thalpophilum, assembly GCA_945878525.1. Taxonomy (GTDB): domain Bacteria; phylum Bacteroidota; class Bacteroidia; order Sphingobacteriales; family Sphingobacteriaceae; genus Daejeonella; species Daejeonella thalpophilum_B. Next base: position 16,995 of record CAMCTU010000024.1, on the reverse strand, counting down.
ACAATATTTTCGCACTTACTTTGGCTCCTTTCAATGCATCTGCACCGATAGAGAATTTACCATTGTTTTCAGCTAATAATACATTGTCAAATTCAATACTAGCGCCTTCTTCTCCCTGTAAACGGTGTACAAAAAGATATTGGTCTTTAGCAACTTTAAATTGCTGTCCGGCTATATTTACTATTGCGTACATTATTAATATATTTTTTTAAATGAGGTGCAAATATAAGAATAATTCTTTTTAATGAAAAACTAATTTGGAATAATTAGTCTGGGGGAAGATCTCTTCGGTACAATACCTGAAATACTTTCCCGCTAAAATTAAGTTCTGATATCGGGCACCTCAATCATTTCAGATTAAATGATTCTTGTTTATTATAAAAGGTTCATGAGCCAAAATAATTTGTTTTGGGAAAACAATACCTGTGTGTTTTCGGATAGTTCAGCCCTTTCCTTCGGGGTAGTTCCGGCATGAAATCGCGTTCTGATTCAAATACTACCGACCGGAAGCTACCTCCTACGGCAAGGTTTATTTTACCCGGGGCTGTATTTCATGGTGACTTGCAGCCCGACCAAAGGACCACCTGCCATTTGAAATAAACCAGGGTGGCAGCTGTAGCTTTTTGCCAGGCAGATTTTTATGTTAAAAAGGAATTTATGGGCAAAAACTATGGCAGAACACGGGACTGCCGGAACCGAAGAACAACAGACCTTGCTTTCTAAAAAGAAAATTATTGAAACAAACGTGAGTTGAATATGAAACTATCTAAAGATTAACTTTAACCACATAGATTGAATCTATAATGCTTTTGAGGAAAAATAGAATTTAAATCCTATAGATTGAAGCAAAGCTTCAAGTCTATCTGTATCTAAGATATAGATTAGAACCTATAAATCGCTATGTTTCCCTGCCTGCCGGGAGGCAGGTATGTGGTTTTTTAAATATTATGTCAAGTTCACGTTAAATCTAAACTTACTCCAGCATGAAAGATTGGCAGCCATATTAAAAACGATATATCAATCCTTATTCCGATCTCTCACATCCGATATCATATTGCTGATCTCGGTAATTAATGATTTAGCAGCACTGGCCAGCTTGGGTTCTTTCTCGTAGCTAATATCATAAAGTAATGATTTACTTTTATCCTTGTACTTAAATTCAATGTAATAAGTTGGTGTATTTCTACCTTTAGCTGATTCAGAATCGCCTTTAAGCTCCTGTGGAAAATTCCAGAAACCAAGCTCAGCTGCTTTGCGGTGAAGATACAGCAAGTCATCCTTACGCATTTTGACATTCGTTTTGATCAGGGAATCATCCTGATTCACATATTGAAAATCACCGCTTTTTGAATAATAATGATTGATCAGGCTATCTCCTAGTCCGTATTTAAAAGTAATGGAATCAAAATCAGAAAACCGGTATGGGGCATTCTTAACCATTATCGAATAATAATAAACGGTGTATAATAGAAAAGGGGTGATTATACAAATCGCTAAAAAAATCTTTTTACCTCTATCACGCATAAATTTGATGTGTTTACAGTCCTTGGTCTACTAAAATTTTAAATATTAATGTTTAGTCTGATCTTCCAGCTTATGAATTCGGCTTTCATCAGGAGCACTTAAGTCTACCGGTGGATTAAATTCTCCCTCCCACTTGGCAATCACCACTGTAGCCAGACAATTTCCAATTACATTGACCGATGTTCTGGCCATATCCATCAGTTCATCGATACCAAGGATGATAAAAATTGGCCATACCGGCATACCAAAAGAGGCTGCAGTACCTAATAAAATGACCAGAGAAGCTCTTGGTACCCCTGCCACACCTTTACTAGTCAACATCAGGGTGAATACTATCAATAATTGCTGACCAAGGGTCATCGGCATTCCAGCAGCCTGTGCAACAAATATCGCTGCCAGCGAAAGATATAATGTTGTGCCGTCAAGATTAAAACTATACCCTGTAGGCATTACAAATGCCACTATTTTACGTGGAACACCGATACGTTCCATTGCCTCCATTGCTCTAGGAAGGGCAGCTTCAGAGCTAGTAGTCGCAAATGCGATAGAAACAGGCTCAGCAATGGCCTGCAGGAATTTCTTAATCGGAACACCGACAAAAAATGCAATCGGCAATAAAACCCCAAGAAGGAATACCAGCAATGCTACATATAAAGTAAGAAGCAGCTGGAAAAGATTCACCAGAATCCCAAGTCCCATGTGCCCTACAGTATATGCTATGGCAGCTCCTACTCCTATTGGCGCAAAATACATGATAATATTAGTGAATTTAAACATTACCTCAGAAAGGCTCTCAGTGGCACGGAGCATGGGCTGACGCTTGTCTTCACGAACCATAGCCAGCGCAATACCAAAAATGATACTGAAAATCACGATCTGTAAAACCTGTCCTTCAGCGATAGATTTGGCAATATTTTCCGGAAAAATATGCAGGATTATATCATTAAATGTTTGTGGCGGCACCTTTTCAAGTTCTTCATGAGCACCTGTTGGCATTGATATCCCCATACCAGCTTTCGAAATATTGATAGCTGCAAGTCCGATAAAAAGGGCAATCGTAGTTACTACTTCAAAATACAAAATTGATTTCCAGCCCATTCTTCCCACCTGCTTCAGATCAGAATGTCCAGCAATACCAAAGACCAGCGTAGCAAACAATAAAGGGGCAATAATGGTTTTGATCATTTTTAAGAAGACCTTGCTTAAAACCTGAAGTTTAATTCCTACTTCAGGAAAATCATGCCCAATCTCTGCACCAACTACCATTGAAATCAAAATCCAGGTGGTAAGGGATTTCTTTTTAAATCCGTATAAAAACAATCCGACAATAGCCAGCCACCTCGAAAACATCAAGACTAGTTCAGGAACATTCAATAAACTGTAATGATCCAAAAAAGTGAGCAAGGCAGAAAATGAGATCACTGCGATAGCGATAATTCCGAGATTTGAAAACTTCATAAATGTTGGTTAGTATATCGAACAAAAGTAATTAATTAGATTTACCCCGCAAATGAAAGCATAATATGAAGCCGGAGAAACTAAGTGATCTGAAAAAAGAGCTCTCAGGGCTTTCTACACACGAATTAACAGACATCTGTCTTCGTATGGCCAAATACAAAAAGGATAATAAAGAATTATTAAGCTATCTCCTTTTTGATGCTGATAACCCAATGAAGTATGCTGAACAGATAAAAGGCTTCCTGCTTGAGGATTTTAAAACCATGCAGAAGCATTATTACTACAGCACTAAGAGTATGCGAAAAATCATCCGGCTGATCAACAGATATGCCAAATACACAGGGTCAAAGGAGGTAGAAATTGAACTTGCCTTATGGTTTTGCAGTAATTTTTTAAAATTCGCTGATCTTAAAACAAGTCATAAACCAACGCAGGGATTATTGACCCGGCAATTTGAAAAAATCATCAAATTGATACCAAAACTGCATGAAGACCTTCAGTATGATTACCAAAAGGAATTTGATGCCCTTGTAATAATTGCCTCAGAACAAACTCACTGGGTCAACAAAAATCATAGTTTGTAACAATTCAGCAATAGCAAAGTCATAAAAACCTAAACTGTTTACTTTTGAGCAAGGAAGCGCAATTCAAGGAAATTTTCCAGGCCAATTCTAAAAAGATATATCATTTGTGTTATGGTTATACCGGTGATGATGAAGCCGCGAACGATCTGATGCAGGAAACTTTTATGAAGGTCTGGCAAAACCTCGATAAATTCAGAAATCAGGCGTTAATCTCTACATGGATCTACCGTATTGCTGTCAATACTTGTTTATCCTATCTGAGAGTTGAAAAGCGTCAGGCGAAAGATGAACTTACCGATACAATAATTGAAACTAAAGGCGAAGAAATCTCAGAAAAGAATGAACAGTTATCTACCTTATATAAATGCATTGCCCAGCTTGAAGAAAATGAACGTATCATTATTACTATGGTACTAGATGAATTACCTTACGCTGAAATAGCAGAAATATCGGGTATATCAGAAGGAAATTTAAGGGTAAAAATTCATCGAATTAAACAAAAACTGACTGAATTATATAACAGACATGAAAGATTTTGAAGCATTGAAGAGCATCTGGCATGACCAGATTGCACTGCCGAAAGTCAGTCACGAGGATGTATTGAAAAATTTGCGAAAGACAAGAGATGGTCTTGCAAGTAAACTATTAATTGAAATGATAGGCATGGGTTTTGCCGCTGCGGTACTCATCTATGTTTGGATAGCGAGTCCCTTTACCATGTGGACTACTCACCTTGCAATGATCATCTTTCTATCTTGCTGCATTTATTATATCCTTTCGATTATCAGTAATTTCCGCAGTATAAATTATGATAAACCGCTGGATAAGCCAGAATGTTATATTGACTACCTCAAAAAATACAAACACGAACGGTATATTTTCAATACCAGAAAATACACCATTTATTCTATTTTCTTTACTGCAGGATTTATTCTCTATTTCATTGAGATTTCCTTCCTGACTTCCCTCTTGATTACCCTGATTGGAGTATTGTTTACCTTCCTTTGGATTGGTTTATGCTATTTTGTGCTCATGCGCATCTACATTAAACGTGAAGAAGGAAAACTGGAAGAAATGATTCAAAACCTCGAAAGGTTACACAAACAATTCGAGGATATTAATCAGAATTCCTAAGGTTTTTTGGCTTCAGTTTCAAGTTCTTCCTTTATTTCTTTAAACTGCAGGCTATTGTTCTTTAGAGTATACTCCAATTTTCTAGTGGCTGGTTCAACTTTAGATGTAGTATCCTTAACCGAATGGAATGGAAATTCACGAAATAACCTTCCATCTCTTACATAAATAGAATCCTCGCCCTGATATCCCTCTTTTAAGGATGAGCTTAGATCAGGAAATCGAATCTGTTGATTGGAACCTCCTTCGCCATACTCATAGATATACATATTTAGATAGGAATCATTTCCCTGCCCTACCGACTGGATGTACAACTCCGGATTACCGTCGGTATCGAGATCCATATTCCAGGCATCTGCCACCATACCTTTCAGATCTCCTGAAACAGATCGGTAAGTTAAACGAGTAGAATCTGATCTTAAAATAAGATAGCCTCCAACGGAGTCGGATCCCCTGCCCCAACTGACAATATCCAGGGTAAGGCCTGGTTTTACTTCTATTAACTTGTGAAAACGGAAGGGCTCCTGAATCTTTTTCACTTCCTGCTTCACAACAACAGCTTGCTTTTCTTCTTCCCCGCAAGAAATCAATAAACTCGTTAAACACAGGGCAGTAATAATTTTAATGATATTCATATTTGGAAATTGCCGATAATTTGAAAATAGTAATTACGCTACTCTCAAATTTAATGAATAAAAATAGCTAAAGCATAGTACTGAGGCACAATAAATTAACGTGAGTTCGATATTTAACTATTTAAAAAATAAGATTTAACCACATAGAATGGCTTTTATAATGCTTTAAAGGAAACATAGATTGTAAATCACATAGATTGAAACTTCGCTTCAATGCTATCTGCATCTACTGTGTAGCTTAGAATAATAAAATGCTATGTTTCTCCGCCTACCGGCAGGCAGGTATGCGGTTTTTTTAAAATCATGTCAAGTTCACGTTAAATTAGGAGGATAAAAGCTCAAACTAAAAAATCAAAAAAAAAGCTTCCGATAAAGGGAAGCTCTAAAATACTAATTACCTGTAATCAATAACTACCATGTTCTGCAGCTGCCAGGTATCTTTCAGCTTCCAAAGCTGCCATACAACCTGTTCCTGCGGCAGTTACAGCCTGTCTCCATAACTTATCCTGCGCATCACCACATGCAAATACACCCGGAATATTGGTCATTGTACTATCAGGCCTAGTAATCAGATATCCCGTTTCATCCATATCCAGAATTCCTTTGAATATCTCAGTATTAGGATTATGACCGATTGCAACAAAAAATCCGGTTATATCCAGCACTTTGGTTTCCTTGGTTTGGTTATTTGACACCCTCACTCCGGTAACATTCTTACCGTCACCCAGAATTTCTTCTGTATCTGTATTGTAATGAATCTCAATATTAGGGGTATTTAACACCCGGTTCTGCATTGCTTTGGAAGCCCTGAATTCATCTCTTCTAACAAGCATATACACTTTTTTGCAAAGCTTTGCCAGGTAGGTTGCCTCTTCAGCCGCAGTATCTCCTGCACCTACAATTGCCACATCCTGGCCCTTAAAAAAGAAGCCATCACATACTGCACAGGCCGAAACCCCAAATCCATTATATTTTTGTTCACTTTCAAGTCCGAGCCATTTAGCACTCGCGCCTGTCGAAATAATTACTGTGTCTGCAGTGACTGTTTTGTCTTCATCAATGATTACTTTGTGGGGAGTAGACGAAAAATCGACTTTACTTACATATCCAAAGCGTATTTGTGTACCGAAACGCTCAGCCTGCTTTCTGAAATCTTCCATCATCTCCGGACCCATAATTCCATCCGGATAACCTGGAAAATTCTCAACATCGGTTGTTTGTGTCAACTGACCTCCGGGTACCATTCCGGTGTACATAACCGGTTTCAAATCAGCACGGGCAGCATAAATAGCTGCGGTATATCCTGCGGGACCTGATCCAATGATCAGACATTGTACATGTTCAGTTTCTTGAGACATTTCTAAATTAATTTATACAAATTTAGGCTTTTGAAGGCGGATGGACAAATTGATTTAATGATGTCGGACCGATTTCTGCGATCCGAAACGATAAAAATTTTTACTCCTTTCCATTAATTCACATTTATTGAAATAAACTCATCCAATGTTGTTATTATTACATCAAATCCCTGACACCTGTTGATATGCTCAATCCTTCAAAATTCGAAGATCTGAAAAACACTCATTCAAAATCCCTAAATAACTCCTATCAAAGATTAAAATCTCTTTATAAATACATTATCTGTGCTTTTTTTAGTATTCTGACCACAAATTCTCTGGCGCAAAAGATCAATGCCAAATACGAACTGCACATCAAACCTGCAAGCTCTGAAATCAAAATTGACGGGGACGTAAGTGAGCAAGCATGGAATGATGCTGAGCTAGTCACTAATTTCTTCATGGTCCAACCCATGGATACAAGCTTTGCAAAGATAAAAACCGATATAAAAATGACCTATGATAAGGATCATCTGTATATTATTGCCATTTGCTATCATGAGCCCGGTCCTTATTTCGTAGAATCCTTACGCAGAGATTTTGCATTTGGTAAGAACGACAACTTCCTGATGTTCATGGATCCTTTCAATGACCTGACCAATGGATTTTCATTCGGAACAAACGCAGCCGGAGCCCAATGGGATGGAATTATGTATGATGGCAGCAAAATTGACCTTAGCTGGGATAATAAATGGACTTCTGCAGTAAAAAACTACCCTGATCGCTATGTTTTTGAAGCTTCAATTCCATTTAAATCCATTCGCTATAAACCCGGAATCACCCGCTGGGGTATTAATTTCAGTCGTATGGACCTTAAATCAACCGAAAAATCAAGCTGGACGCCTATCCCAAGACAGTTTGCAACCGCTTCCCTTGCCTATACCGGATCACTGGTCTGGGATCAGCCACCACCTTTACCCGGTCAAAATATTTCAATCATTCCTTACGCGCTGGGAGGTATTTCCAGCAATCACCTAAAATCTCCTATACAAAGGGATCAACGTGGTGAAATTGGCGGTGATGTTAAAGTAGCCATCAACTCATCGCTTAATCTCGACCTGACTGTAAACCCAGATTATTCGCAAGTGGAAGTCGACAGGCAGGTTCCCAACCTCGATCGATTTGAACTCTTTTTCCCTGAACGAAGACAGTATTTTCTGGAAAACGGCGACCTTTTCGCCAATTTCGGATATCAGAATATCCGTCCCTTTTTCTCCAGACGCATTGGTCTGGGCGTACCGATACAGTATGGAGCCCGTCTCAGTGGAAAATTAAATAAAGATTTGAGAATTAGTGTAATGAATATGCAGACCGAAAACACTAGCGCAAGTGAACCTGCTCAGAATTTCGGAGTTATTGCCTTACAACGAAAAGTGTTTGCAAGGTCAAGTATCAGTGCAATAGTAATCAATAAACAATCCCTGGACTTTGATAATGTCAATGCTGCAGCCGGGGTCTCCAGGTATAACCGTGTAGCGGGATTAGAGTACAATCTGGCCTCAGCTAATAATACCTGGACAGGCAAGGCAGTAAGTATGAAATCATTCAGTCCGAATAAACGCGGAAAAGATATTATGCAGGCAGCCAACCTGCGTTACTGGACCGGAAACTGGGATTTGAATTGGCAGCACGAATATGTTGGAATAAATTATAATGCCGAAGTAGGATATGTCCCCAGGCGCGGTTATATCCATTTAAATCCTTCAGCCTCTTATCTCTTTTTCCCAAAGGGAGGTAAACTGGTTAGCCACGGACCTAAATTCTTTAGTAGTAATTACTTTAACGAATCCTTTAAGCCGACTGATAATACTAATTTTGTTGCCTACAGCTTCAATTTTAGAAGTAGGGCAAGCTTTACAGCATGGACCGCAAATGATTATGTGAAGTTATTACAACCCTTCGATCCAACCAATGCCGGAATTGCTACCTTAGCAAGAGGAACAGAACATCGATGGAGCTCATTTGGTACAGAATTTGTTTCCCGTCCGCAGAGTCTCTATACCTTTTCTTTTTCTACGCGCTATGGCGGATTTTATGCCGACGGAACTCGTTTGAATCTTACAACGGAGTTTGGATATCGATTCCAGCCTTATGTCAGTTTTGCCCTTAGTTCAAGTTATAACGATATCAATTTGCCCGATCCATGGAATAACCGTAAATTCTGGCTTGTTGGTCCACGTCTTGATGTAACCATGACCAATAAGCTCTTTTTTACAGGATTTGTCCAGTACAATGAGCAAAGCGATAATATCAATGTAAATACCCGTGTACAATGGCGTTATAAACCCGCATCCGACATATTTATCGTCTATACCGACAACTACCTGCCTTCACCGTTTTCTGTCAAGAACAGGTTCCTGGTATTGAAGATGACGTATTGGTGGAACATCTAATTTAGTTGAGAGTGGAGAGTGGAGAATTGAGAGTTAACCGTCATCTCGATGAGCGGAGATAATTTTTATGTTATGGTGATTTTTTCGCGAGGAGAGATCTGTTATAATTGAGAGTGAAGAATGGAGAGTTGATAATTGCAAACGATTATAAATAGGGCTAAGATACGTCCTGGACGACAGCCTGGCTAAGCAGGAATTTTAATCTAACTCAAATCCTCCCTTTCAGCTTTTTGCTTTAAGCTTTATTGACGTCCGCCCCCTTTTATTCCCCCGCCAGCGGGGGATACTGGGCGCATAGGCATCCAAACTAGAACACAATATTTTTTCAGTTAATTCAAATTCCTGCTTTCAGCTTTAAGCTTTTAACTTTTAGCTTTCCCGAGGAGTCTAACAAAATTCCCCCCCAATATCTTTCTTATATCTTTACCCGAATACCCCCTTTGCAGTAATGCTTGGGTGATCAGCGGGTACTTGGAAACATCATCTAATCCTTTTGGGTAGGATTCTGCTCCATCGTAGTCGGCACCTAAACCAACATGGTCAGCACCAACAAGTTTGACCATGTGATCTATATGATCTATTAGCAATGAGAGTGGGGCACGCATATCTTCCATTTCCTGACGGTATTTAGTATTTATTTCCTCAGAAGCCCTGGCCCGACTATTATACTTCTCTGTCAAAGCGATCAGTTCTGCTTTATGCCGATCATTATACTGCTTTTGCTTACCGCTATATGTACTGTCTAAAAAACCAGTATAGAAATTTACAAAAACCACCCCACCTGTTTTGGCAATAGCCCTGATCTGATCATCCTTTAAATTCCGCTGATGCGCATTAAACACATAAGCAGAACTATGAGAGGCCATTACAGGTTTTGTAGAAGCCTCAATGGCATCGTAAAAACTAGTTTCACCAACATGTGAAAGGTCAACGATCACACCCAGCTCATTCATCCGCCTGATAATCATTTTCCCAAGATCACTAAGTCCGATTTGTTTTAAACTATCCTTTTTAAAAGTTTCTTCATAAGCAGAACTCGACCAGGGAGTACTGTTATTCCAGGTCAGGGTCATATACTTCATTCCGCGTTTGGCTAGGGCTTCCAGGTTTTCAATCTTATTTTCGATCATATGTCCGCCCTCTACACCAAATAAAGCCGCCATTTTACCTTGTCTTACAGCCGATTTCAATTCTGAAGTAGTTCTAACCTTGGCAATTTGATCAGGATGGCGACTGATCAACGCATCAAGCGAATCAATCTGCCGGTTTGCCAACGCAAATCCACCGGTATAATCACTCCAAACCGAAAAGACCTGAACATCCAATCCACCTTCCTTCGCACGAACGAGATCAAAATTGCCATCCTTCTGTCGGATACCAATATCAATTCCCGATTTAATCTGATCGGATAATATGTCCCCATGGGTGTCTACAACAATGGCTTTTTTATGGATTTTTGCTGCTGTTTGAGCATTCAAACCCAGAGTCACAAATAACATTAAAACAGCAAATAAACACTTCATATCTTTCATTAAGTCTGTAAAATACCTGGATTAAATATCTTCTCTATTGGCGACTGGTTTGCGGCAAATGCCCCGATTTCGAGCCATTTGCTATCTGAATCGAGCAAGTAACTGATTCGCTCACGGGCCAGCATCTTTCCCTTCTCCTTTTGCTTTGCAGCAGCCTTTTCACCACCTCCGGCATAAATTTTCTTTAACCGGTTTTTCATCTCATAGACAAGCTGCTTATTGCTGTCCTCATTTTTATTGAATTCAAGATCCATAATAGCGTTTAAGTCTTAAAATTGCCAGCTGAATTGCTTCAGTCATTATAAATAGCAATACGCCCGTTCCCACCAGTCAGCAGAACCAGATCCCCTGATTTTGCCTTTCTAACCGTATGAAATCCCTGATCAGAAAGCTTTATCCAGGTTTTACCCCCATCGGTAGAACGATCGGTGCCCTTTGGTCCGCTTGCAAGTAATTCCTTTTTTGATAAAAATTCTATTGCAGAGCGATAGCCGAATAATGGAATTCCAGGTTTATTCCAGTCCTTACCCCCATTTTTTGTCAAAACCAGGTTGTTCACTCTCGAGGTATCTGAAAGAAAATCACCCCCTGCCGCTACTCCCGACTTATTTTTATAAAATGCAATTGAAAATGGTCCGGTACTATTCTTCCCCTGGATGATCGGTAATTTGATTGCTTCCCAGTTAAGACCATAATCATGCGATCTAAATAATCTGGAATGGACACCACCAGTAGCAAGCCAAACCTTCCCTCCCTTTCCTGTGCGAATGTTGGTGCCGCTTGCTGCAAAACTTGCTTCTCCATCCATTAAGTTAATGGTATTCTGGTCACTGATGTTTTGCCAGCTCATACCTCCGTCCCTGCTTTCCAATAAAACCATTTGTCCCTTAATTGGATCACCATAAATAATCCCCCGATCAGTACCCCAGAAATCCATCCCATCCAGAAAGATGTCCTTAGATTCATTGCGGTAAACTTCCTTCCAGTTCCGACCGGAATCATTAGTTAATAAAATTACAGCAGGTGTGCCAGCACTTACTATAATCGCCTTACTGCCCGAAAAACCCTCAATATCTCTAAAATCAAGGTTCTCATAGCCTTTGATCTGCTTCCATTCCCAGGCTTTGCCACCATCCTTGCTGAGGGCAGTCCAGCCTTTGCTGCCACTTACCCAGGCTATGGAATTATCTACAACCGACAATCCACGAAGACTTGTATCCTTATCTTTGTGTAAAATTTGTATGTTCTGAGCATTCAAACCGGAATTACCCAACAAAAAAAACAATATAAAACTTATAAGTGTCCTCATTATACCCTATTCCATGTTTCAATCCGCCCAAGCAATGAAAAACCAACAAAAACTCTGACATTAAGTTTGTCTTTTCCTACTGTACTGATTTTGCAACTAGATGTTTTGCCTGTTTTAGGATCATAAATAGTGCCACCTTCCCAGATTCCGTCTTTGTAGTCAAAATCAAAAAGAAAGACCATTTCGAGAATCGGAAGTCTGGTTAATTCATTCTTCGGGTTTTCCTTGTCTAGCTTAGGTTTTCCATTTGCATCGAGAGGATTTTTGAGCCAGAACAGCTTACCGGAGAGTTTATTTCCATTCGGATAGATTTGAATAGGAGCTTTTCCAATCGCAGGCAGCCATTTCTCAAGGATAAGATCTTTATTTTGCGAAAAGCCATTCATGCTACTAATGAACAGCAGAACAATTAAAAGAAATCTGTACATGGTTAGCTAATTGATAAGCTATAAAAATATGGATAATTTCAAATTAACTAGGCACGGGAAGAATAAAACTATAGGATTGTAAGATTGTAGGATTAAGGTGATTTTGATGATTAAAATAGTAATCAATACTAAACATTTGAATTGAACTCAAAACCCCTTGGCATCATTTCTCCCTCTCCTTAGGAGAGGGTTGGGGTGAGGCCGGTATGTACTAAAATTAGCAGGATTAAAGTGATTCATAGGATTACAAAATTACTTAAGAGTAACTATTTTTCAATAACCCCCAAACCCAGCTTTCCGCTTTAAACTTTAAGCTTTAGGCTTTAAGCTTTCTTCAACCCATTTCCTAGCATTCACAAAAGCTTCCAACCATGGAGAAACCTCATCCTTCTGCCCTCTTTCTGGGTAATTGGCCCAGTTCCAGGGAAAAGTTGAACGCTCAATGTGCGGCATCATGACTAAATGCCTTCCCGTTGAATCACACATCATGGCCGTATTGAAATCGGAACCATTTGGATTTGCAGGATAGCTTTCGTAGCCGTATTTAGCGACAATATGATATTGATCCTCGGAATAAGGCAAATTGAATTTCCCTTCCCCATGAGAAATCCAGACTCCCAAAATAGCTCCTTCCAAAGAGGAAAGCATCACCGAATTGTTTTTCTGAATCTTGACGGATGTAAACCCGCTTTCATGCTTATGGGAAATATTATGATGCAGCTTTCCATGAACTTCATGATCCGGATTTATGAGTTCCAATTCCATAAACAGCTGGCAGCCATTACAAATACCTACAGATAAGGTATCATCGCGCTTAAAAAAGTTCTTCAGGACTGTATTTGCCTTTTCATTATATAAAAATGCACCAGCCCATCCTTTTGCTGAACCCAGAACATCTGAGTTAGAGAATCCTCCGACTGCACCAATGAACTGAATATCCTCTAAGTTTTCTCTTCCGGAAATCAGATCGGTCATGTGAATATCCTTTACATCAAAACCGGCCAGATACATCGCATTTGCCATTTCGCGTTCAGAATTACTTCCTTTCTCACGAATGATTGCAGCCTTTGGTCTCGCTATTCCTTTGGCTATCAATGGAAATTTACCATCAAAATTTGCAGGAAAAGTAAAATGTAATGGCTGATTTTTATAATTGTTATAACGCTCTCGTGCCATTCCGTTCTTCGATTGCTTTAAATCCAGAAGGAATGAGGTTTTGTACCAGGTATCTCTCGTTTCTGAGATATTGAAAGTGAATGAATCGCTTTTGTTCTTGATGCTTATTGAATTACCTTCTGCAACAGTCCCAATTTTATGGATCTCAATTTCATTATGTGCAAAAACAGCTTCAATGGATTCGTCTGCCTGAAAAACCACTGCGATGTTCTCGCTAAAGAATGCCTTTGCGGTATCCGGTTCATTTAGCAGACTAAGATCATAATCAGCACCAAGATTCACTGCTGCAAAGCTTAACTCTAGTAAAGTAGTGATCAAACCTCCACTGCCAACATCATGACCGGCATTGATATTACGATCTTTGATCAAATCCTGCAATACATTAAAACCCTTTTTGAAATATGATGAGTCTTTAATTGTTGGGACTTCTGACCCTACCTTATTTAAAATCTGAGCAAAAGAAGACCCCCCCAGTTTAAATGTATCCTGAGACAAATTGAGGTAATAAATATTCCCACCATTACGCTTCAGAACCGGTTCAACAACCTTGGTGATATTAGAGCAATTACCAGCCGCCGATATGATAACCGTTCCTGGGGCGATCACCTCATCATTCGGGTATTTTTGCTTCATGGAAAGCGAGTCTTTCCCTGTCGGGATATTGATTCCCAGCTCAATAGCAAAGTCGGAACAAGCCTTCACAGCTTCGTATAAACGGGCATCTTCACCTTCATTTTTACAGGCCCACATCCAGTTTGCCGAAAGTGAAACCGAAGCTAAACCATCCTTTAGTGGAGCCCATACCAAATTTGAGAGTGCCTCTCCGATGGCAGTCCGTGAACCCGCTCCAGGATCAACCAATGCCGCTACTGGCGAATGCCCGATGGAAGTCGCAATACCCTCCTTGCCTTTAAAATCCAGTGCCATTACCCCTGTATTATTTAATGGCAATTGCAAGGGACCAGCACATTGCTGTTTAGCCACTTTGCCGCCCACACAACGGTCGACTTTATTAGTCAGCCAGTCTTTACAGGCCACTGCTTCCAATTGCAATACCTGATTTAAGTAAGCTGGAATATCTGAAGTATTATAACTCAGATCCGCATAAATCCGCTGAACCGTTTTATCCGCCATGATGGTTTTAGGAGAACTTCCAAAGAAATCCTCCAGAGCATAATCCATTGGTTTTAAACCGGTTGATTTCGACTCAAAGGTAAAACGATGATCATTTGTTACATCCCCCACCTCATACATCGGAGCACGTTCCCGTTCGGCGATACGTTTCAAGGTGGCTATATCTTTTTGGCCAATCACCAGTCCCATACGTTCCTGTGATTCATTACCAATAATTTCTTTTGCTGATAAGGTAGGATCTCCAACAGGCAATTTATCCAGATCAATGAGTCCTCCGGTAGCTTCCACCAGTTCAGAAAGACAGTTTAAATGCCCCCCTGCCCCATGATCATGAATGGAAACAATCGGGTTTTGATCACTTTCCACCAATGCACGGATCGCATTGGCCGCACGTTTCTGCATCTCAGGATTGGAACGCTGGATTGCATTCAATTCAATCCCCGAACCAAAAGCACCTGTATCTGCAGATGAAACCGCAGCACCGCCCATTCCTATGCGGTAATTCTCTCCGCCAAGGATAACAATTTTATCACCTGCATGCGGACTGTGTTTTATCGCCTGATTCAGTTTACCGTAACCAACTCCGCCAGCCTGCATAATCACCTTGTCATAGCCAATTTTTCGACCACTTTCATCATGTTCAAAAGTCAGTACAGAACCCGCAATTAAAGGCTGTCCGAATTTATTTCCAAAATCAGAAGCTCCATTGGAAGCTTTGATCAGGATATCCATCGGGGTTTGGTAGAGCCATGGACGCTCGGGCATTGCACTCTCCCATCCCCGACCCTGATTGTCATCAGGTTGACTAGCATATTGGTAATCAGCATGTTCTTGCTCTAAGCGGGAGTACGATGTCATATAAACAGCTGTTCCTGCAAGAGGAAGTGAACCTTGTCCCCCGGCCAGCCGGTCGCGTATCTCTCCTCCCGAACCAGTTGCTGCGCCATTAAAAGGCTCAACAGTAGTGGGGAAATTATGGGTTTCTGCTTTCAGGGAAAGGACCGAATCAAACTCTTTTTCTTCATAGAAATCAGCTTTATCGCCAGTCTTTGGAGCAAACTGTACCAGCCTCGGGCCTCTCACAAAAGCCACATTATCTTTATAAGCCGAAACGATATCGTTGGGATTTGTTTCAGAGGTTTTACGGATCAGTTTGAACAGAGAGGTTGGTTTTTCTTCCCCATCAATTACAAATGTTCCGTTGAAGATCTTATGACGGCAATGCTCTGAATTGGCTTGCGAGAAGGCGAAAATTTCAGAGTCTGTTAATTTCCTACCCAGCTTTATAGCCAGATTATTCAAATAATCAACTTCCTCTGTACTTAAGGCAAGTCCTTCAGATTGATTGTAAGCCGCAATATCACTGATATCCAAAATAGGTTCAGGCTTGATATGAATCGTATAAATCTCCTGATTCAGTTCCGTATATTTCTGAGAAAGCATCGGATCAAAGGCAATAAAATCGGCGGGAACCTTTTCAAATTCCTCAATGCGGATAATGCCTGAAATACCCATGTTCTGGGTAATCTCAACCGCATTGGTACTCCATGGTGTGATCATCGCAGTCCTCGGACCAACATGATAACCCGGAATGGCCATTTGATCTGATTTATGTGCTTCCCCAAATAGCCAGTTTAGTTTTTTCACGTCTTCCTGAGAGATCTCAAGAGTTGATTGAACAACAAAAACTTTGTTTTTGGGGGAGGCAAAAAAGTGGATCATTGAACGTTTTCTTTGGGTGCCTGTATTAGAAGTGCAAAGTTAGTTTTTTTTTGACAATACAGCGGTCAAATCAAGCTTTGCCGTTTAATTTTATTGATAAAATTGATGCGAATAATAAATGTGACAAGTAAACCAATAAAAGGCAAAATATACAATAATCGAAGTCGCAGGAGCATAATTACTGCCTTCAAATCACTTTTTTCTGCCTATTAATCATTCAACCAAAGACAAATGAACATGAAAGAACAATACATTATTGAATACCTAAATTGCAAAAAGAACTTCCAAAAGGATTTTGTACAATTCAAAGGAACACATGCTTATGAGGAAGCTGTAACATGGGGAAAAAAGAACTTGGAGAACTTTCACCTAGATATGATCAAAATTGTTTGATTTGTATATTATTTAAATTCTTCAAATAACGGAAGTATTAATGAAGAATGAAAATCTTATAAATTTTGGAACCGTAAACTATGAGATTAAAAATTCTACATTTAATTGGCTGAACTTTGGGGAAGTCTACAGTATTCCAATTCTAAATATGAATATTGGTTAGGTGTTATTAGAAAATC
>CAMCTU010000023.1 GCA_945878525.1 Sphingobacterium thalpophilum | reverse complement strand
ATTGAGAAAGTTAAAGAATATATTCAGGTTCGAACAGAGCTGACTGTTCTCAGTGCTGTAGATAAAGGATCACAATTATTTGCCGGCTTACTAATTGGATGCCTTATCTTGATCCTTACGGTTCTCGCAGGTTTATTTGGCAGCTTTGCTCTTGGATTTTATTTATCAGAAGTTTTGAATAATACCTACGGTGGTTTTTTAATTGTAGCCGGGCTCTATCTTCTCGGAGCTATCATTTTGAATTCCATCAAAGCAAAATATCTGGAGAAGCGAATCATTAATTTAGTGATAGAAAAAATTTTTAAGGACAGAAACGAAGACCAACATGAGAACAAAGATTCAAAATAGTGGTGATTTGCGGTCGGAAATTCTTCGATTAAGGACTATAAGATCTGAAATAGAAGGTGAATTAAAAGTCGAAACCGACAGGATTACCAACAGGTTCCGTATACCCCTTATGTTATTCGGTAAAGTTAACGATTGGGTAAGTCCGATTTTTAAGCCAGGCAGAAACGAACCGAGAAGTCTAAATCAGGACTGGGTAACCAGCATATTCAGAATAGCTTTGCCGGTTGTGATGAATAAATTTATATTCCCTAGATCTGGCTTTCTTCTAAAATCACTGGTCGAATTACTCTCACAGAATACAGCCAAAACTGTAAATAAAGATGTTTTGACCGATTTAATCAATAAATTATCAGATTGGATAAAATCAAGTAAAAGGAAGAAAAAACAAGACCCTGAACTTGAAAATTATGGTATTCCACCAGATAGTGAAACTTATTAATATATAACTCCAGTTCTTATTTTGGGGGTTTATTATGCATAATGCAATACAAAATCATTATAAACCATCCTTATACCCTGTTCCAACTTAATATCATGTTTCCAGCCTTTGCTATGCAGTTTTGAAACATCCAACAGCTTTCGTGGAGTACCATCAGCACTGGAAAGATCAAAAACCAAATCACCCTCAAACCCGATTATTTTTTGAATTAACAAAGCTAAATCTTTAATGCTTAGATCCTCGCCGGTTCCGACATTAATCATGCCTGCTTCGTTATAATGATGCATTAGAAAATAGCAGGCATTCGCTAGGTCATCTGAAAATAAAAACTCACGCCGGGGACTTCCGGTTCCTAAAATAGTGACATGATCTGCAGAACTTGATTTCGCTTCATGAAATTTTCTTATCAAGGCTGGCAAGACATGTGAATTTTGTGGATGATAATTATCATTAAAGCCATACAAATTTGTTGGCATAACAGATACAAAATTACATCCATATTGAGCTCGATATGCTTCGCACATCTTAATTCCTGCAATCTTCGCTATGGCATAAGGCTCATTAGTCGTTTCAAGTAAACCAGTTAAAAGGTATTCTTCCTTTAATGGCTGAGGTGCATGTTTAGGATAAATACAGCTTGAACCCAGAAACATGAGCTTCTTTACTCCGTTTAAATAAGATTGATGGATCACATTGTTTTGGATTGATAAATTCTCATATATAAAATCAGCCCTGAAGGTATCATTTGCTATTATTCCCCCAACTTTGGCTGCAGCAAGAAAAACATATTCCGGCTTTTCCTTTGCGAAAAAATCAGCCACTGCCTGCTGATTTTTCAAATCAAGTTCAGAAGAAGTGCGAGTTATTAGATTTGAATACCCCTCCTTGTCGAGCTTTCTGAAAATAGCAGAACCAACCATCCCTCGATGACCAGCAATATATATTTTCGATGTTCTTTCCATTATTATAGAGTATGCAAAGATAGAACTATTTTTACTCGCATTTTAAATTAGAAATGGGAAAGGATAAACTTCGACGCTTTGCAGAAATTACAGCTTTTGACAATGTCATAGAGCTTGAAGATGGAAAAGTATTAAAAGGCTGCTGGGCCAAACATCAGTTTAAAAACAATAATCCCCTGGTCCTCGAACTGGGATGTGGTAAGGGTGAATATACCGTCAAACTTGCCCAGTTGTTTCCCGAAATAAATTTTATAGGCATTGATTATAAAGGAAACCGCATCTGGCGAGGTGCAAAAACTGCAATTGACGAAAAAATTTCAAATGTAGCATTCCTTAGGATTCAGATTGAAAACCTGCTAGATTATTTTTTTGAATCTGAAGTTTCAGAGATTTGGATCACATTCCCGGACCCGCAACCACAGGTAAGCCGGGAGAAAAAGCGACTTACTTACAGCCGTTTCCTGGACATGTACAAAAAGGTGCTTAAAAAAGGTGGTCCGGTGCACTTAAAAACAGATAGCGACCTTTTGTATGTCTTCACTAATTCCAAAATCAAAGAATTAGGCCTTGTTACGCATATAAATACCGCCGATCTTTATAATTCAGCCTTTGTGAATGATATACTTTCGATCCAAACTTATTACGAGAAAAAGTATCTTGCCAAGAATAAAAATATAAACTACCTGAAGTTTAGTTTTGAATAAATGGACAAGCAGCCAAAAAGCCTAGCTCAAAAAGGCAAAAACAGTATTTCCGGGAAGACCGTTTATCCGATTCTAATTGCGATTAGTATTTCCCATTTATTGAATGATGCTTTACAATCAATAATACCTGCAATATATCCTGTTGTAAAAGATACTTTTAGCCTGAGCTTTGCGCAGATAGGTTTAATTACCTTAACCTTTCAACTATCTGCTTCACTTCTACAACCATTTGTTGGGTTTTATACCGATCGTAAACCCCAACCTTATTCTCTGGCAATAGGCATGGGATTCACTCTGATCGGACTAGTATTTCTATCCCGCGCACCTAGTTTCGACATTCTGATTCTTTCAGTTGCAATGGTGGGAATCGGTTCTTCAATTTTTCATCCCGAGGCCTCCAGGTTGGCTCACCTGGCTTCTGGTGGACGTAGGGGAATGGCCCAATCCATTTTTCAGCTGGGAGGTAATTTTGGAAGTTCTATAGGTCCGCTACTTGCCGCATTAATTATTGTTCCCTACGGACAATCAAATATCATTTGGTTTTCTGCTCTTGCCCTGTTTGCTATTATTTTATTGATCAATATTGGTGGATGGTATAAACGCAAGATCAGAATAAAAGCAAAGCGGCCTGGAACCGAGTTAGCCCATACTCAGATATTACCTAAAAAGACTATATTTTTTTCTGTCTTGATTCTTCTTGTCTTGATTTTTTCAAAATATATCTACCTCACCAGTATGACTACATACTATACCTTTTATGTGATCCATAAATTTGGGGTATCCGTTCAGGACTCTCAGGTATATCTCTTTGTATTCCTTTTTTCAATTGCTGCGGGAACGATCATTGGCGGACCATTAGGCGATAAATTTGGCAGAAAATATGTGATTTGGGCTTCAATTCTGGGTGTAGCGCCATTTTCAATCCTATTGCCGCATGCGAATCTTTTATGGACGGTGATTCTTACAATCCCAATCGGAGTGATTCTTGCCTCAGCTTTTTCTGCAATTTTGGTTTATGCACATGAACTTTTTCCCGGAAAGCTTGGAATGGTTTCAGGACTCTTTTTTGGATTTGCTTTTGGGATGGCGGGCATTGGATCAGCAGTTCTGGGTGGAATCGCCGATCGGACCAGCATAGAATATGTCTATGAAATATGTGCTTTTTTACCTTTGATTGGATTTATTACCGTGTTTTTGCCGAATATTAAGACTCAAAACTAAGAATTTAGTTCTAAACAGGTATTTATTAAATAATATAGCCTTAACATCAAGTTATTTTTCAAGCCATATATTCAATTTTATATGGGTGATTTTTTTAAATTTTAGGTTTAATTTTATTTAGATGAATATCAATAGAAGAGAATTTATCAAAAATTCAGGTCTCGTCAGTCTTGGTTTTCTTGGTTTGAGTCAGTTTGCTGCAAATGCAGCTGCTCTGGGATTTATTGAAGAGGGTAATTCTATGCGCAACTTTGGACCCTTGTCTCACGCACAGGGAGATATCTTGAGCCTGCCAAAGGGGTTTACTGCGAAAGTGATATCACAGAAAGGGGATCTAATGAACGATGGATTTTCTGTTCCCGGAGCATTTGATGGGATGGGAGTGTTTAAATGGAAAAATAATAAGACTATCCTTATAAGAAACCACGAACTCTCACCGGGGTCAATTGTTAACGGACCTTTTGGTAAAAATGATGAACTGTTAAGTAAGGTCAATAAAAGTGAAATTTATGATTTTGGGAAAGCCGAAAGTTTGTGTTACGGCGGAACAAGCACCTTGGTTTACGATGAAAAACTACAGAAAGTAGAGCTTGAATATTTAAGTCTTATCGGAACGGTTAGAAACTGCGCAGGAGGTATCACACCCTGGAATTCATGGATTACCTGTGAGGAAAGTACCCTTGTTAAAGGTGGAGAGAAAGGTAATCTTGAGCAGAATCATGGCTATAATTTCGAAATATTCGCATCCGATAAAGTCGGAATAACCGCTCCCGTTCCAATTAAAGCAATGGGTAGGTTTGTCCATGAAGCAGTTGCTGTTCATCCTACTGAAGGTATTGTTTACCAGACAGAAGATAGCGGAGACAGTCTTTTTTATCGGTATTTGCCCCATAAGTTTGGAGATCTGCACAAAGGAGGCAAACTTCAATGTTTGGTAATTTCTGACTGGGCAAGTGCAGATACCAGGAACTGGGAGAAACTGAAAACAGATAAGTTCCCACAAAGGAAAAGCTTTGATGTAAGTTGGATTGATCTGGATAATGTAGAGGCTCCTGACGATGATCTTCGCTTAAGAGGTTTTAAAAATGGTGCTGCCCGTTTTGCTCGTGGAGAGGGCATTTGGTATGGAAAGAATGAATTGTTTTTTGCCTGCACAAATGGTGGACACAAAGGTTATGGCCAAATTTTTAAGTACATCCCAAGTAAGTACGAAGGTCAGGATCGTGAACGCGAATTGCCCGGAAAACTAGAGCTATTCGTCGAATCTAATGATATAGATACATTTCAAAGTTGTGATAACCTGACCATTGCTCCATGGGGCGATGTCATAATCTGTGAGGATAAATCTGATGCCAGAATTATTGGTATCACCCCCGAAGGAAAGACATATTTAATTGCAAAAAATGTTGGATACCGTCAATCTGAGTTTGCAGGTCCGGTATTTTCACCCTCAGGCAAAACTTTGTTTGTAAATATTCAGTCCCCCGGACTAACACTTGCCATAACCGGCCCATGGAATAGTTGAAGAAAGGGATTAAAACAAGAAAGCTCCGGCAAAATCTACCGGAGCTTTCTTGATAAGTTTCTTTTTACTATTGCCCCTTAATCCAGACCGAAATATCACTGATCAGGTCTGCATTAACGTTTGCAGGTATCCGGTACTGCGCACCATTCCCTTTTTCTTTTTGAGTTGATAAGAGGTGGTTAAGATCCGGATATAGTTTAAACGAAGCATTTTTGTTGGCAGCCAGTGTGGTACGCCAGATATTCAAATCCTGTACAGAAACCTGAAAATCATTGCCACCCTGAAGAATCAGTATACGATTTTTAATATTTTTTGATGTAGCCAGCTGATCATAATTATTCAAATCAATCCAGTATGCAGCTGGTGCTCCAAGGATTATTGAATCAGGAGCAATATCACCCAGTTTTAGAAGTCTTGACTTGTCGATCTCAATGGATGATTGTGTAAATTGCTGTTTCCCTGCTGTGCTTGTATCTCCTGAAGATTTGTAGATGAAAGTATTTTGTTCCGAAATCATATCAGATAATTTTCTTGCCGGAGCCGCTGCCAGGATAATCCCATTCAGCGTTGGAGCAAAAGTTGCAATTCTTGGAGCGAGCATTCCTCCCAGACTATGTCCTAAAAGATAAATTTGACTTTTATTAACACCCGGTAGAGTGTTTGCCAGACTAATTGCACTCAGGGCATCATCAATTACTTCCTCTTTAACGGTAAAAGCCTTATTAAATAATCTTGGATAAATCATGCTACGCTTAACATAACGTATGCTTCCAATACCTTTCGCCGCTAATCCTGCAGCAAGATCTTTAAAAGGTTTGTTTGGACCAACAGTCTCATCCATGTCTGAAGGGCCAGAACCATGAACCATGATCACGACCGGAAAACTGCTTGCATTTTTCGGGCTTGTAAATACACCGGCCATTTGACCACCTTCAAATTTTATATTGATTTCCGTCTCTTTGTATAGAGTTGTATCTGCATATACTGGAGCTACATATTCTGCGTTTGCTGCAACAGGAGTAACAAAAAATCCTACAAGCTTTTCAGTTTTATTAAATACAAAAGTGAATGTCTGAGTTCCTTTGGAAAATCCGCAAGTAAGAATTACCTGAAAATAATCGCCTTTTATAGAGTTTTTGGCACCATCTACAGATTGGTAGCTTCCCAGACTGTTTCCAAGCCTGAGCCAGAAAAGTTTTAATTCGTCGGAAGTGATCTGGCCTTTTACACTTTCATCAAAAAAGCCATGTGCCTCTTCAAAATTACCCTTGTCCATTGAGTCGAAAAACGAGTCGGCTCGGTTAATCAGATTGACAATACTTTGGCCAAATGTGATCTGGCTAATAAATAGCAGAATAAACAGGATCTTAAATGATTTCATCAGTTTAATAAATTTCTATTTCAGGTATGAAAGATAATAAAAATAAGGCTGAAAGGGTACAGAATAAAATTGATGGGAGTTCGGTTTGGCAGATAAAATTAACATTCCGAATGGCTTGTTCCTAAGTTTTATGATAAAGTTTATGATTAATTCTGAGGCTGTATTTATGTTTTTTTCTGGGAAAGGTTCTTTTCTGCTCTTTTTGAATGGCGGTCCCGCTTTTCACTCATACCCCACAGGCCTTAATCACAGGCCGGTATCCGCTTCAATCGGGTTTAAAAACTTAGAGCGAAGTATAGAAACTGAGATAAGCCCAATTTATCAAATTTTTAAAACCGTTTAAAAATCTGGAAAGGGTTTATTGGGTTCAATTATTTAAACATGTTATGATTCATTTCCTGATCAATGGTGATATATCCCGGATATTTGATCAGTTTATTCCCTACTCTAATGCTCGGACGAATTTTTATGCTGATCAGACTATTTTTCGTACTATTTGCTCCCCGCAGGTATGAAAAGATCTCTTGCCTTGTATTTTTATCTGATAAGATAGAGTAAATATTTGCCCTGATTATTATCGGCACTATGGTGGTTTCATCAGGTTTTATATCAATGCGCCTATCGGTAGTCCCGTTTACTAATTCCTGACCCTTAAATAAAATAATATAGTCGAACTGATTTATTTCAATGGCTTTTGATCCGGTATTGTTTATTCCAAGATTTAATCTTGCCCTAAGTGGGATATCTTTTCTTAAAAGTCCGATGGCGAGTTCCGGAATACTCCCAAGGTTAAATGTCCCTGTTTTAATTTGTCTGGTAATATCCTTGCCTGCAAAATAAACACTATCAGCAGATTTTATATCGTACTTGCATTGCTCCAGAAGACTGATTTTTCGGGACACTCCACAGCTGGAAGTAATGAGCGCAATAAAGCCAATGAACAGAATTTTTTTCATATTGAATCAACGCATAAACAATGATATTCCGTATTTTTCCAGAAAATAAAATGAAACAAAACCTAGTTCGTTTAATCAAATAAATCATCATAATACCCGCTTGGCAGCACCAAGTACTTCCAAACGAGGGGGTGCATGTTCTAATAATTTGTGCAATTGATGGGTAAATTCATATTATTAGGTTAACGAATACTTTTTGTTAATTCCGTAATTTTAATTGCTAACATTAATTAAACACTTGTATACATAACGAAAATGAATTAAATAGAATATAAATTACTCAATACTCAACATCCTGCCATGATAAAAAACCTCTACCTTGTTGTTTCCATATTTTTAATGACTGGCCTGACCATCGAGTTATCAGCCCAAAATAATCCCGGTCTTTTTTTAAGCAATCACACATTTTCAAGTGAAAATAATTTGATTGGTAAAATCAGCTTGACTGGATCTGCCAGTAAATTCAAACTTATAGGGGAAAATGTCAAACGATTTGAACTAAAGGAAAATCAGCTTTATATTCTTAAAAAATATATCGGTTCTGCAACCAAATGGTATGATCTGACCATTGAAGTCCAAACTGCATCAGGAAAAATTGAGCAAAATTTCCGATTGGTAAATGACAATTTTCATAAAAATCGGGTAATTGCCCACCGGGGAGCCTGGAAAAACACCGGGGCAGCAGAAAACTCAATAGCAGCATTACAGCATGCGGTGAAACTGGGTTGTCAGGGTACTGAGTTTGATGTGCATATGACTATGGATTCTGCGCTGATTGTTAACCATGATCCTTCTTTCAAGGGTAATGTTATTCATAATACAAATTTTGCTGAATTGAAGCATCTCAAGCTTTCCAATGGAGAGAATATGCCGGGTCTGGATGAGTATCTAAGCGAAGGTATGAAGCAAAATTCAACTAAGCTAGTGCTCGAAATAAAACCAACAATAAATAAGGAACGAGCCATACAAAGTGCCCGAAAGGTATATGAAATGGTAAAAGTTATGAAAGCACAGGCATGGATAGATTATATCAGTTTTGACTATAATATTTGCCTTGAACTAATGCGTTTGGATCCGTTTGCCAGGGTAGCTTACCTGAATGGAGATAAAGCACCGTCTTTGCTTGCTGCGGATAAATTATGGGGACTGGATTATAATCAAAGTGTTTTTCAGAAAAATCCTGGATGGATAGAAGAGGCTAGAGCCAATGGACTAACAATTAATGCCTGGACTGTTAACGATCCACAATTATTGCAATGGTTCCTGGATCAGAAAATTGATTTTATCACAACCAATGAGCCCGAGTTACTATTAAAAATAGTGGGGAAATAGTATTTAGTAAAGTCTATTAAGATTAGAGCTTGTTAAGCTTTTGGCTTTCAGCTTTCAATTTTTATCCTCACCCATCCATTTATTACCGTAACGCTTAAGTCCAATTTTCCTAATTTTATACCTTGGTAAAGAATATGCAAAAAGATCAGAGTTTCGCTAAAAAGGTAGCTGCGTTTTTCACTCTGATGAAAGGTTCGCTTAGTCTTCTCAGACTGAATGATCCCCTTCGAATGGCAGCAGCCACGGCTTTCTTTACTACTTTTGCCTTGCCCCCCATTCTCATCATTTTTACACAATTTTTTAGATTTTGGGTTGACCCCAATGTTCTGAGTTCAGAACTGATCAGCAGGTTGGGGCATATTTTGGGTAGAGGTAGTGCAGAGCAAGTAGAAGGGGTTTTGGAAGCAGTCAGTGGTTTGAACCAAACCTGGTATGTTACCGTGTTCGGTTTTCTTTTTTTGATGTTTGTAGCCACCACACTTTTTGATGTAATTAAGAATTCTCTGGAACAGATATGGCATATCAGAAAACGCCCCAAATCAGGTATTTTGTTCAGTATTCGTTATCGAATGCGTTCACTTGTTATCATTTTTTTTGCTGGTTTTTTGTTTTTGGCAGCTTTGTTGATGGAAGGAACACAAGTGATTTTGGGAAATTATCTCAGCGGAGTCCTTGGTTTGGGAAGAAGATTTTTTTACTATCTAATTAATGACCTGGTATTTGTAATGGTTATAAGTATATGGTTTACAATATTATTTAGATTTCTTACCATCGGTAGACCAAGATGGAACATTGCATTTGGCGGTGCACTTTTTACCTCTATTCTTTTCAATCTTGGGAAATGGATATTGGGTTATCTCTTGATCCGAAGCAATATTGGTATTATTTATGGAGCATCCGGTTCTTTGGTTCTTATTCTTCTCTTTGTATTTTATTCCTCTATTATTTTATATTATGGCGCATGTTTCGTCAAGACATTGAGTGACACCCAGGGAAAACCAATACGGACGGTAAAGGAGGCCTTTTCGGTTGAATTGCTTGAGATAAAAGAAAATTAATTACGAATTAGCAATTCCTATGACAACTTCTAGCCATAAACCCGAAACCATAGATGAATACATTTCTCTCCATCCCCCAAAGGTTCAGGAACTGTTGCAAAAGATCAGGACTTTAATACAAAGGGCTGCACCCGGAGCAAAAGAGGCTATCAATTATCAAATTCCGACTTTTGTATTTAATGGTAATCTGGTTCATTTCGCAGCATATAAAAATCATATTGGATTTTATCCGGCACCCTCCGGAATATCTAAGTTTAAGCAGGAGCTATCTGAATATGAAAGCGGCAAAGGTTCAATCCGATTTCCTTTAGATAGAGCAATTCCATTTGATCTCATTCGTAGAATCGTAAAATTCAGAGTAATGGAAAATCTTGAAAAAGTAAGTCCGAAGGCAATTAAAAACTGAAACACTAACCATGTATTACCTGATATCCTTGGTACACCTGCCAAAGCGAGCGGTAGAAAATAATGGGATAAAAACACTTAAACAGCTTTTTCAATATCGTGAACAAGAGGTTTAAAACTTCATGTCGTGGGACGCTCTTCATTACCGAAATTAAGGCAGGTTCTCAGGTCTGAAAACTTATATTTCAAACCCTGATTTTGAAAAAACTTATCAGCTATGTTCCCAATATGACATTTCATTACTATCTTTCGTGGTTAAATAGAATTAGGAAATGGTTGTCACATTCAAATTTTCAAACACTTTGTATAAAACTCTCGTAATATTTCTCTGTATTGGATTTTCAACAATGCTTTACGGACAATCGGTTATTCAGCCAGGCCTGAATGATCTCACATTCTTTAAAAAATCTTCCAAAACCTGGCAGATTGTTGGTAGTGTTCAGGCAGACCTTAACAAAGCGAATACCCTCTACTTCACAAAGGGATCCGGAGTTCTGCTTAATCTGCCAGATAAAAAGCAAAAAGGGGAAGATTTGTATACCATTGAAGATCATAGCGATATAGATCTGGAGTTAGAATATCTGATGGCTACAGAGTCAAATTCAGGAATTTACCTTCAGGGCAGGTACGAAATTCAGCTGCTTGACACCTGGGGTGCTACTGCCATCAGATCTGGAAGTAATGGCGGAATTTATGAACGTTGGAACGAGTCAAAACCCAATGGGCAGAAAGGTTATATGGGATATGCACCAAGGCAAAATGCAAGTCGTGCCCCTGGTTTATGGCAGAAGCTCAAAATTTCTTTCCAGGCTCCGCGTTTTGATTCAAATGGAGGCAAGACAGCTAATGCAGTGATGCTGAAAGTTGAGCTTAATGGGGTACTTATTCATGATAATGTTGAATTATCCGGACCAACCCGGGGAGCTATGGCTGATGGCGAGGTTGCTGCAGGTCCTTTGCGTATTCAGGGTGACCATGGTGCCGTAGCATTTCGTAATATAAAGATCAGCAGATTTGATAATGGAAGGCCGGCTGAGGCTGCCCCTACCAATGTAAATGCAGTTGACCCGATTCATATTGAGCCTACCGAGAATTATATTTTAAGAAGTTTTATGGATCTGCCGGGATCTCCAAGAGTGGTTCATGCGGTATCTGTTGGAAGTCCTGAGAAAGTTCATTATACCTACGACATGGATAATGCAGCAATTATCCAGGTATGGAGAGGTGGATTTCTGAATG
Organism: Sphingobacterium thalpophilum; assembly: GCA_945878525.1. Classification (GTDB taxonomy): domain Bacteria; phylum Bacteroidota; class Bacteroidia; order Sphingobacteriales; family Sphingobacteriaceae; genus Daejeonella; species Daejeonella thalpophilum_B. The sequence goes on along the minus strand of CAMCTU010000023.1, from coordinate 15,589 downwards.
CAACTCCAATGTGGCATGATCGTGGCGATGGATCCTCAAGGCCATTGGGAACGGTACAGCGATTTGGAAAACCGGTGCAGACCCTATCAAGGCTTTCAAACGGGCAGTCGGCTTGGAGTACCGATACTTCGGGAACAGGATATCGCCCGAAAGGCTATGTACTCGATGCGGAGGGAAGACCAACCTTTAAATATTCAATTTATGGACTTACGGTTAGTGATGCTATTAATTTATTGGAAAAGGGACAGGGAATCAACAGGCAGATCAGTCTTTCAGACAGCCCTTCAGGTATTTATTACCGGCTGGCCGAAGCAGCAAGTATCACTGAAGTATCTCAGGGTCTTTATCTGGTGGATGATCAATCCTATTTTCTTCGTCTCGATAATACGAACGGTGCAAAAGCCATTATCCGGGATCAAAATGGCCGAAAGGAATTAATCATTCCGGCAGTTCAAAGTCTTAGCTATTCAATTTTATTCTGATACAAACATGAGACACCTAAAAAAAATATATCACTCTATTCTTCTCATAGCCATTATTGCTAATAGTATTTCTGCCAATGGGCAGGAAACTCCAAAGGAAGAAGATTTTTTTAAGATAATGAAGGTTGCCACACCGGAAGGAAATATCCTTGAGGTTGGCGGACTTGTAAGTATGCCAAATGGGGATCTTGCTGTTTCAACTCGACGTGGGGATATTTTCATTGTTGAGAATCCAACTAGTAGCAGACCATATTTTAGAAAGTTTGCATCAGGAATGCATGAGGTTCTGGGTTTAGCATACAAGGATGATGCATTGTATTGTGCACAGAGAGGCGAGCTGACTAAATTAGTTGATACTAATATGGATGGCAAGGCCGATGTATATGAAACCATCTACTCTTGGCCATTATCAGGTCATTATCATGAATATAGTTTCGGTCCGAAGATCGCTCCCGATGGATCGTTTTTCGTCACCGGAAACGTAGCTTTTGGAAGCGAGGAATGGTGGAGAGGCGAAAGCCGTGTGCCATGGAGAGGATGGGCTATGCGCATTACTGAAGATGGAAAAATGCAGCCATGGGCAACCGGAATGCGTTCACCGGCCGGACTTGGTTTTTTAAACAACGAACTTTTTTATACCGATAACCAGGGCGATTGGATGGGTTCAGGTGCATTATGGAAAATGGAGAAAGGTGATTTTATGGGGCATCCAGCAGGTTTAGCCTGGACCGGCCGTCCTGAATCTCCTGTCAAACTGACCGAAGCACAATTTAATTTAAAGATAGATCCCCGTAAAACCAAAAATGAAAAGGGACGGTACATCAAGCCTGAAAATATTGTCAATGAGAATTTCAAGACTCTTTTTGATATGAAAACCGAATTTCCTGAACTGCGTTTGCCTGCTGTTTGGCTCCCATATGGGATTCTTGGAATTTCAACATCCGAGCCAATCACTATTCCAAAGGGTCATTTCGGACCGTTTGAAGGACAAATTTTGGTTGGTGACCAGGGGATGAGTATGTTGTCGAGGGTATTCATGGAAAAGGTTAACGGAGAATATCAGGGCGCATCTTTCGTATTCAGAACCGGTTTCAGATCCGGGGTGATGCGGATGTCTTGGGCAAGGGATGGTTCTCTGTTTATAGGTGAAACTAACAGGGGTTGGGGTTCTGCAGGTGAAGCAAATGAGGGTTTGGAACGACTGGTTTGGACCAATAAAATGCCTTTTGAAATGAAAGCGGTTAGAGCGATGCCTGATGGTTTTGAGATTGAATTTACACAACCTGTAGATCCAAAATCAGCAGAGGATCTGGCTTCCTACTCAGTTGAAAGTTATATTTATAAATACCAGCCTGTTTATGGAAGTCCGCCGGTAAACACCCAAAACCTCAATATTAAAGGTGTAAAACTTTCTGCTGATGGCTTGAAAGCTAGAATTGTAGTGGATAATCTTCGGAGATACTATGTACATACCATAAAGCTTGATGGAATTCGTGAGAAGGAGAATTTTTATTCACTGGTACATCCTACAGCTTATTATACCTTGAATAATATTCCGGAAGGTTCAAAATTATCACAATCTGAATTGAGTACAAAAAATTCAGCTTTGATTCCCGAAAAAACACAGCAAAGTACTGTTTTGCCTCAAAAAACGACTGCTGCTAATACAGTGGCAGTAGTTAAACCGGCTCAATCCGAAAAGGTACCAACATTCAATGATGTCAAAGCAATGATGGCATCCTATACTTGTTTATCATGCCATAATCCGGATAGAAAGCTGGTTGGGCCTTCATTTAAAGATATTTCCAAACGTAATTACAGCCCTGAAAAGATATTGCAGCTCATTCATAATCCACAGCCTGAGAACTGGCCTCAATATCCAACGCCAATGCCGCCAATGCCCCAGGTAAAAAAGGAGGATGGCTTGAAAATCGCTGCCTATATTAATTCACTGAGATAAATCTAAAAATTTAAAAAATTCATCTTTTCTTCATTTTGACGGTCAATCTTTGAGTATAATTTATTATTAGGCTAAAATTTAAAGCGATGAAAACTTATACTCTATTTTTAATCGTATTTCTATTTTATAGCGCTGCGTATTCTCAAACTGGAGGAGGAGGGGGAAGAGGCAGAGAGACAGGATCAGGAAGAACTACCGGAACTCAAACAATAGGATTTGAGGTCCAAAGAACAGGGCAAAGGCCTATAGATGGAGAGAGAACCAGAGCGCGCAGACAAGGAGGTAATTGTAATCCTAGGTCTAAGGGTACAGGCATAGGTGCCGTTGGCACCACAGGAGATAGAACAAGAACTGGAAATAGAACCAGAATCAGCCAGCCAAATATCCGAACAAATACTGGAGTTCGGAGCTTTTAAGGCTTCTATCATATTTATTGCCTTTATATTGAATGATTGTTTGCCTCTCCTGAGGCAAACTTTCGTTATTTTTATACAAAATGAAATTAATAGCTGTTTATTCTACTGTTATTCTGTTTGCCATCTGTAGCATCCTTCCGGCTGTGCTATATGCCGTGGAGATTGAAATTAAAGGCAGACCAGTCAGAATAAACGCTATTGAAAATATTCCTGTTATTTTCCAGGATTCTATTCCGATAAGAAGGGGAGGCGATAAAAAAGACCAGGATCGTCCTGCTCAGAATAGCAGACCTGGTGAAAACAGACCAGGAGATAATAAGCCGAATGAAAACAGACTTGGTGAAAACAGACCTGGCGAAACAAGACCGGGTGAAATTAAGCCGGAAGAGATGAGGCGCATCCAGGAAATTAAAGCTGAAAATCAACGGATTCGTCAGAAATCAGGGATAAAGCAAGTTCCACGTTCAATACCCAAATTAAAGCCAAAGGCAGTTACAGATCGCATTCCAATTAGAAGGCCTCCAATGAGGATACCGAAGAAAGGAATTGGAGGTATTAATTTTTAAGAATTCCATATTTTTAGCATGAAAACAAGAATTCTTTTACTACTTACTTTTTTACTTTTTGCAGGAAATTCATTTGCCCAGCGGGATACAACCCAGGAAGAAAGCAAGCAGACGACTCTTACAATTGCGGGTATTTATGGAAATAATGCCAACTATTACGGACAAACTGCAGAACAAAAACTACCCTTCATACTTACTAATGCTTCTCTGCGATTAAAGAATGGCTTTTACTTTTCAGCAGGTACTTATAAATTAATTAATGAAGGAGGCCCCTTCCTATCCGTGCTTGATTTTTCTGCTGGTTTTGAGGCCGATATATCCAAAAATTTAAATGCAGCCTTTGGATACAGCCGTTCTATTTTTGCTCAAAACTCACCACTACTGGGAGCCGCAAATGAAAATACGTTAAGTGCTACTTTGGCCTATGATCTGAACATTTTTAAAACCAGTTTGAATACCTATTATGCTTTTGGTACACAGCGTGATTTATTTATGTCATTCAGCACCTCGAAGGCCATAAATCTGGGAAGTCTGTTTAGCAAGAATGATTTTATTTCTTTTGAACCGGGATTTGAGCTGGTTGCAGGTACACTGCATTATCTGGAAGAATATATTGAAAGGCGCGACAGGCCTTTTAACCCAATAAACAATAATCCCAGATTAATAAACCGTGAACAAAATTATCTGATAACAAGGGAAGTGAGCAGTTACGATATGATTTCCTACAATATGAATATTTTATTGGGTTATAACCGAAGTAATTACCTGATCGAGACCGGATGGCAGGTTTCAGCATTAGGGAAAAATGTTACAGAGTCTAAGCAAACCACACGTTCATTTTTTAATTTAAGTTTATACTACCAATTCTGATTTGAAAGTACTCCTCATCGAAGACGAAAAAACTCTTGCATACGAAGTTGAAGCGTTTCTAAAAAAGGCATTTTATATCTGCGATCTTGCGCATAATGCACGAAAGGGACTGGAAATGCTTGGAGTAAACCCTTATGACTTTGTTTTACTGGATCTTGGCTTGCCAGACCTCGACGGATTAAAGGTTTTACAGGAAGCAAAAAAGTTAAATCCTGATGCAGCCTACATTATTCTTACAGCAAGAGGAAACATCGAAGACCGTATTGTTGGTCTCGATCTGGGTGCCGATGATTATCTGCCTAAACCCTTTTCACTACTTGAGTTACAATCCAGAATGCAGGCAATATCCCGCAGAAAATTTAATTTATATAGCCATGAGATAGATCTGGGTGAATTCAAGATAGATCTTCAAAAACGGATAATCAGCCATTCAGGAAAAGAAATTGAACTGACCCGAAAGGAATTTGACCTGGTCAGCTATCTGCTTCTGCATAAAAACAGAGTGCTCACCAGGATGCAGCTGTGTGAACATATCTGGGGTACTTTTGCCGATGATGATTATGATTCTAATTACATTGATGTTCACATCAAGAATATCCGCAAAAAACTTAGTGCTTTCGGATCAGTAGAGTGGCTTGAAACCGTCAGAGGTGTAGGATACAAAATCAGGAAACAGTGAATTTAATCAGCAAGCTTACCCTTTTCATTACGCTTTCAAAGCTTGCTATCGTATTGCTTTTTGTCTTGACCCTGCCCTATCTTATCGGTGGTATCGCCAGAACTTATACCGACTATTACCTCAGGCAGCAACAGGAAAAGGTTCTTGATGTGGTGTCCAAAAATGGCGTGGAATCCTACCTTCAGGGTGAGGAAAGCTACGGTAGTTATACCATGCTGAAAGAAGAATATATCTCTCTGGAACCCGTTGTGAAAGGATTTAATATTGATACAATTTATACTGATGAACGGATCATAGAGCAGGATACCCTTAAATACAGGGTATTGACCCATTCTTTTCCCGCTGATAGCAGCACTTATCTGATAGAAGTGGGAAAAACCATTGATACCATCGATCAATATAATCGGCCTTTGCAGCGGATTGCTACTCATGTGTTATTAGCCTTGATTTTGATCACTCTGGTTGTAGATCTTTTTTACACACGCTACCTCCTTCGTCCCTTGGGAAAAATCATCAACACCAAAATCAAGAACAGGAAATTCCCTTTTAACGAGAACTCAGTCCCGGTTCAAACCTCCACTACTGATTTTCAGTCTCTGGATAACTCACTTATCAGTCTCATGGAGCAAATTCATGAAGCATTTGAAAAGGAAAGAGAATTTACTGCTAATGCATCTCATGAATTAATGACACCAATAGGTATACTTCAAAATAAGATAGAAAACCTGATGGTGGAGCCGGAAGTAACAGAGCTGGTTCAATTACGACTGATCGGTATGCAAACTACCCTTAACCGTCTCAAACGAATTGTCCACTCCCTATTACTGATTTCAAGAATTGAAAATGAACAGTTCAGCAAAAAGGAATCAGTAAGAGTAGCCGGCTTGTTTGAGGATGTCTTGGATGAGATCAATCATAGATTGAGCGAAAGGGAAATCAGTCTGGAGACAAATCTCTCAAAAAACTTGGAACTCATCAACGTTAACCGTGATCTTTTGTTCCAGTTGGTTTACAACCTAATGAACAATGCCATCAGATATAATAAGGCGAATGGGAGCATCCGTATCTGGGATCAGGTAAATCCCGATGGATCGTTTGAACTTGCTATCAGCGATACCGGTATAGGCATACCTGAAGACGAACTGGCAAGCATATTTAACCGTTTTAAAAAGGCACATCAATCGGAAGAGTCTGCCGGTTATGGGCTGGGACTATCGATTGTAAAAAGTATTGCCGACTATCATCAGATCAAAATTGGTATCATTTCTGAAGTTTCTGTGGGAACAACTTTTACGATTGTATTTCCAAAGGAACTGGTTGGTAAGGGAGAATAGGTAATTGAGGTACAATAGCTTTTGACCTTTTGGCTATTGGGTGGATAGCAGGGAGGTTCATTAACAAGGTTACAATTTTTCAGAAATTGTTTTGGAAAGCAAAACCTGTGTTTTATAGGCTGGTCCAGCCCTTTCCTCCAGGGTAGTTCCGGCAAGAAATTCTGCTCTTTTTTAATTTAAGAAAAGCCGGAAGCTACCTCCTCCGGCAAGGTTTATTTTAAATGGAGCTGTCTTTCATCGGGACTGATAGTTCGCCAGAAGAGCCATTTGCTAATTTATTCAGAACTCAGTATAATTAAAAAATCTGAAGATTCCGGTTCCCTAACTAAATATGCTAAAATCATTTTTTCAGAATGAATTGTAACCAATCCGAATTTCTTTCGTCTTATATATACATTGTTTAAAAGATAGAGCCTTGAGCATTCAAATTTGAATGAGCATGCTTTAAACAAAAATGTTGATTGGTTTTAATGGCTCCGCGGGATCGGAGCCATTCTTTTTACAAAAGATTTTTCAATACCATCCAAACATTCTCGGCTAATATTTTGTGACCTTCGGGCGTAGGATGAATACCGTCGCTCTGATTCAGTTCAGTAATACCGCCAACCTTTTCGAGCAGGAATGGTACCAATGCCATATTGTTTTTCTTAGCGAGATCCGGAAAAATTACCCTGAACTCTGAGGTATATTTGCTGCCCATATTTGGCGGCACTTCCATTCCAGTCATTACAAGTTTTGCATCCGGATACTTGGCCTTAACCTGATCAATGATACTCTGTAGGTTCTTGCGGGTTTCAGTAAGAGGAATTCCTCTTAAGCCATCATTTGCACCCAGCTCAAGTATAAACACATCCACTTTTTGTTTAAGCAACCAATTGATACGCTCTTTTCCCGCGGCAGTTGTTTCACCGCTTAATCCGGCGTTGATCACTTCATAAGGAAGATTTAAGGAATCAATTTTATTCCCGATAAGTGCCGGAAAGGCTTCATCAGGCTCTACGCCGAGGCCTGCAGTAAGACTATTTCCGAATACAAGAATACTTTTTTTTGCGTCCACCCTTGACACCTTCAGGCTATCATTAGAGGCAGTATCTGCTTTTTTATTTTCTTCGTTTCCGCAAGCACTTAGAAGGGCGAAAATGAACAGAACACCATATAGTTTGATTTTGAGCATAATCTTTGAAATTGGGAAACCGAAAATACAGATTTAGGATGATTCAAACCCGATAACTAACAGTTTACGAATTTATCCAGGCGTCATACCTTTAAATTCGTCAGCTGCTATCCTGGTAAGCAAAGACAATAACAAATTCCACCCACCCATATGATTTCGTAATTCGAACTTTTGGCTTTCTGCTTTCTGCTACAAATCAGCGGACTTATTTAATTCTTTTTTTCTAAACATTCTCGAGCGGTCAAAATAAGTATCCAGAAGTTCAATATCGAATTCTTTAACCATCTGTAGGGCACTAATGGCTTTATCTTCACTGGTAATCATTATTGAGCCAACTTTTCCAGGATCATGAATACTAACGGCATCCCCATATTTAGCCTTTAGCTTCTTAAGTTTATCCCAGTTATAATCCAGGTGTGCTAGTTCATAATCCAGATTAATCGTGGCGAGGGTATAATTGAAGTAATTGGTGCTAGTTGCGACAATCTCTCCCAGAGGATTAAGAACTTCCGATGGCAATTGTACAACTCCAATAGCACTTACAAAATAAGAACGGCAGGAATAAGCCCATATGCCTTGCATCAAACCGCCATGGTAAACAGAGGAAAAGAGGATGATATCTGGCTGTTGTTGTACATATTTTGCACGCAATTCATCATAATTCAAATCAAAACAAATAGCCATACCAACCGTTCCGAAATCACATTGAAAAATCTGGCTTTGATCACCCGGGACAACTCCCTGCTCCATTTCAGGAATAGTTGGAAAGTTCTTATGATAAGTCCCGGCTATTTTTCCGGTCCTGTCCAGTAAAATCAGGGAGTTGCGAAGACCTTTATCAGCATTATGTAATGATCCATATGCGATGTAGCAATTATTCTCCCGGGCTATTTTGGCAAAAAAGTCTGAAAGCTTGTTTTTCCTTGCTTCGACATAAATTTTTTGCTCTGAAGTATTCAAGCCGTTCGGCACATCACAAATTTCTGGCAATACAATCAAATCCAGTTTTGACTTAAGAACCTGATTGAGCTGACCTTGCCAGAAAATAATCATCTGATCAACTAATACCTCAGGCGACTGATTTTTATTGATGGAAGGGGAAGCCCCAATTGTTGCGATTCTTACAGGTCTGGATGCTTGTGCCAGTGGTGCAAAAAATAAAAACAGTAACAGGCTGGCGATGGTGAGTTTTAAGTGCTTTTTCATGAGATTGGTTTTCATGGTAAATTTATTTTGCCTTATTTATCAAATCCGGTTTTTCAAATTAATATAAGAATAATTCAGGATTTGTAAAACAATATACGCCTTTAGGTGGAGAATGGAAATTGAAAGTGGCTTTTTAATTTGTTTTTTTCCAGCTTAGTCCTACACTGTAATATATTGGATTATGAATTAATGCCTCTACGAACAATGCTAAAAACTTTAACAAAAACACTCATCTGAAATGCATATCCCCAAAATTGTAAACTATAAGCTTGTAACACCACCTCCATCCCCTCCATCCAATAAAATGAGAAGATTTTTACAAAGAAGGTCTGTCTAAGACCTTCATTTTGTGTAATTTGCGACGATTTTTAAATCCAATATTTTTAAATCAGAAAGCTTGAACATTATACTGAATATACAGAATTTGAGTAAAACTTATCAAAGTGGTGGCCGCACGCTGACCGTTTTGGATGATATAAGTTTTGCGATAGAGGCGGGCTCGACTATGTCAATCGTCGGTCCTTCGGGAAGTGGTAAAACAACGCTCCTTGGTTTATGTGCAGGACTTGATCGTTCCACTTCGGGCATTGTGGAACTGAATCATATCCGACTTGATAATCTGAATGAGGATCAGCGGGCTCAGATTAGGAATCAGTATGTAGGTTTTATTTTTCAGAACTTCCAGTTGTTGCCTACTTTGACAGCTCTGGAAAATGTAATGGTACCGCTAGAGTTAAGAGCTGAGAAGAATATCCGTCCGCGTGCATTGGAATTGCTTGACAAAGTTGGTCTTGCAGATCGCGGGCATCATTACCCAACGCAGTTATCCGGGGGAGAACAGCAACGAGTTTCATTAGCAAGGGCTTTTTCAAATTCCCCAAAGATCTTATTCGCTGATGAGCCTACCGGAAATCTGGATGCAGAAACGAGTGAGAAGGTCGTAAAATTGATCTTTGATCTGAATAAAGAAGCTGGAACAACTCTGGTTTTGGTGACGCATGATCTTGAAATGGCTTCAAAAACCCAAAGGATCATCCGTATCAAAGGTGGCTCCCTAGTGTCGGATGTGAAGACCATGATTGAAAACTCTGAAAGGCCGGATCATGTCGGAGCTTAACGAGTCTGGTATAGAGGAGCATAAAGCATCTCTTAATTTCAAATGGCTCCTGCTCATGGCATGGCGGGATAGCAGGCGGAACCGCTCGCGCTTATTTCTGTTCATTTCTTCGATCATCCTTGGAATTGCCGCATTGGTTGCCATCTATTCTTTTGAATACAACCTCCGGAATGATATCGACTCCCAGGCAAAGACTTTGCTTGGTGCTGATCTGATCATTGAGACCAATAAAACCGTCAAGGAAGAATCCCTTCCAATGCTCCAATCCCTGGGGACTGAGCGTTCAGAAGAGCGGACTTTCGCTTCCATGATCTATTTTCAGAAAAATGGGGGCACCCGCCTGGTGAATGTCAGGGCTTTATCTGGAGATTTTCCGTATTACGGAGATATAGAAACTACACCAAAAACTGCCAGTCGCAGTTTCAGACTCGGCAGGCAGGCATTGGTTGATAAAACGCTGATGCTTCAGTATGATGCCAAACCTGGTGATTCCATTAAAGTAGGTGAGGTTATTTTTGAGATTGCGGGGGTTCTGAACAAAGCTCCGGGTCAGACGGGATTTACTGCTTCCGTTGCACCAATTGTTTATATTCCGCTTTCTTATCTCCAAGAAACCGGACTTTCACAAAAAGGAAGCCGCATCACCTATAATTTTTACTACAAGTTTTCCTCCGAAACCAATGTAAATAAATTAGCCAAGCGCCTTGAGTCGCAGCTTGAAAAAGCAGAACTGGATTATGAAACGATTGAATCCCGGAAGGAAAATACAGGCCGTTCTTTTGAAGATTTGACCGAATTTCTCGCTCTTGTGGGTTTTATTGCGCTATTATTGGGCTGTATTGGTGTGGCCAGCGCCATTCATATTTACATCCGTGAAAAGATCAATACCATCGCTGTTCTTCGTTGCCTGGGTGCCAGCTCAAGACAGGCATTTCTAATCTATCTAATACAGATTGTAGGTATTGGTCTGGTTGGCTCCCTGATTGGTACTATTTTGGGAACTCTAATCCAGCAGTTTTTACCGGTGGTTCTGAAAGACTTTTTACCGGTTGAAATCACGGTAGCAATTTCTTGGATGGCTGTCGGACAGGGTCTTTTACTCGGTTTGATCATTTCGATATTATTTGCACTTCTTCCACTGGTTTCGGTTAGGAATATATCGCCTTTAAATACACTCAGACTTTCTCTGGAAGAAACTTCCCTGTTTAAGGATCCGGTAAAATGGCTGGTGTATTTTTTTATTGTACTCTTCATTTTTGGATTTACTTACCTTCAAATGGGGTCATTAAAGAAGACAGCTTTCTTCACTTCGGGCGTTCTTGCCGGATTTTTTGCCCTTGCCGCTCTGGCATATACGATGATGTGGCTTGCGCGACGTTATTTTCCTTCTTCCTGGTCTTATTTATGGCGACAGGGTTTTGCGAATCTGTTCAGGCCAAATAATCAGACCTTGATTCTGGTGGTTTCAATCGGTCTGGGGACTGCCTTTATCTGCACACTATTCTTTGTTCAGGATATTCTGATCAGCCGGGTTACCCGTTCTTCAAGTAAGAATCAGCCGAATATGGTGCTCTTTGATATTCAGAGTAATCAAAAGCAGGCGGTATCTGATTTAACAAAGAGTTTGAATTTACCTGTTTTGCAGGAAGTGCCGATTGTTAATATGCGGATGACCGAGATCAAAGGTCGTAATGCAGCGAGTTATAAAAAGGATAGTGTGGCCCGGGGTGCAACGCGCGGACTTGAACGGGAATACCGTGTCACCTATCGGGATAGCCTGAGTGATTCTGAAGAAATTATAGAAGGAAAATGGATTGGCAAAGCTGAACCGGGTAAGCCGATTTATGTTTCCCTGGAGGATGGCTATGCAAAACGAATCGGAGTGAAAATTGGAGATGAGCTTACCTTTAATGTGCAGGGAGCTCCCTTAAAGGCGCTGGTTGGCAGCACCCGAAAGGTTGATTGGAACCGGATACAGACAAACTTTATTCTAATTTTTCCGACTGGTGTTCTGGAAGATGCGCCACAGTTTCATGTGCTGCTAACTCAGGTACCTTCCAATGAATTGTCGGCGAAATATCAGCAGGCGGTGGTGAAAACTTTCCCTAATATTTCGATTATTGATCTCGGACTGGTATTGAGTGTATTGGATGAGATTCTCGATAAAATGGGATTTGTGATCCGTTTTATGGCTGCTTTCAGTATTATAACGGGTTTGATTGTTCTGATTGCCTCCGTGCTGATCAGTAAATATCAGCGGATTAGGGAGAGTGTTTTGTTACGAACGATGGGTGCAAGTCGTAAGCAGATTCTAACAATTACTGCCCTGGAATATTTTTTCCTGGGTGCCTTGGCTGCTGGTGCTGGAATAGTTTTAGCACTGATAGCAAGCTGGGGATTAGCGCGATTCGTTTTTGAGACTGCTTTTTCTCCGGAAATACTTCCGATACTGATTGTCTTTTTGCTGATTACTTCCTTAACGGTTTTGATTGGATTATTTAACAGCAGAGGGGTTTTGAACAGGCCACCGCTGGAGGTATTGAGGAGCGAGGTTTAATTTAATTGAGAGTTGACAGTGCAGAATTAAAAAGGCCGTCATTTCGAAGGCGGCAACCTTCTTCAATACATTTTAAACGATCGTATCAAGCAAGGTAGAAACCTATGAATATTGAACAAAGAATGGTATTAAAATCGATCTAAATTTGATAATTTTACTCCTCCGTAAAAGCAATTACCGCTTTTTCAACCCTTTGAATAGTCTCCTCTTTTCCAAGAAGCACAGCAATATCAAAAACCCCCGGACCGAACTTACCTCCAACAAGCATAACCCTGAAAGGTAACATCAGTTCACCTGGTTTAATACCCATTGCTTCTGCCAAAGCTTTAAAAACAGCTTCCAGATTTACTGATTCCCATGCATCTGTTTCATTTATCTCCTCCCAGGTTTTAATCAGCTCCTTGAAATATTCGGTTTTGGCATCGCTCCATTTAGGCTTAACCGCATTCAGGTCATAAACTGCAGGCTGCTCAAAGAAGAATGAGGCCTGATCCCAAAAATCCTGAAGAAAGGTCATGCGCTCTTTGACAGTTTCAAGAACTTTATCGAAATACTCATTATCCTGAACAAGGATGTCTTTTGCTTTCAGTATTTCAAGTACCTGGTTCTTGATACTTGAAACTTGACACTTTTTTATATACTCATGATTAAACCACTTCGCTTTCTCAAAATCAAATTTTGCGCCGGCTTTGCTCACCCGTTCGATACTGAATTTCTCAATCAATTCATCCATACTGAAGATCTCCTGCTCGGTTCCATCATTCCAGCCCAAAAGAGCCAGCATATTCACAAAAGCATCGGGCAGGTATCCCATTTCACGGAATCCTCTCGTAATTTCCTCGCTTTTCGGGTCTTTCCAGTTCATGGCATAGACCGGGAAACCAAGTCGGTCGCCATCACGCTTACTTAATTTACCATTTCCATCAGGTTTGAGGATCAATGGAAGATGTACCCAATGCGGCATATCTGCTTTCCATCCCAGATACTCCCAAAGTAGAATATGAACCGGTGCTGAAGGGAGCCATTCTTCGCCACGAAAGGCATGGCTTATTTTCATCAGATAATCATCCACAACTACCGCAAGGTGATAAGTAGGCATACCGTCAGCCTTTAAAAGTACTTTATCATCTACAAGATTGGTATCAAAGCTGACATCCCCGCGAATCATATCGTAAAAATGAACCGTATCGTCTACAGGTACCTTGATTCGGATAACATGAGGTACTCCCTGATCTATAAGCGCCTTTGTTTCTTCCTGAGACAGGTTCAAGGAATTTCGCAGACCATCACGGTTTTCATGGCCATAACGAAAGTTTGGAAATTTTTGTCGTTGCTCATCTAGTTCTGCGGGAGTGTCGAATGCATAATAGGCATAACCATCATTTACCAGCTGTTCTGCATATTTCCGGTAATTGTCTTTGCGCTCACTCTGACGATATGGAGCATAAGGTCCACCATTTTGAGGGCCTTCATCGGGGTTTAATCCGCACCAAGCGAGACAATCCAGTATGTATTGTTCTGCCCCCTCTACGTATCGGCTTTGATCGGTATCTTCTATTCTAAGTATAAAATCCCCGCCATGTTTACGGGCAAAAAGGTAATTAAATAATACAGTTCTTACTCCCCCAAGATGTAATCCTCCTGTAGGGCTGGGTGCAAATCGTACTCTAACTTTTTTAGTGATATCAGGCATGGGGCAAAGATAGGGAATAGTTGAGAATTGAAAGTTGAGAATTGAGAAGGGAGAGTGGGTCAAAGCAGGGTGTCATCCCGACGCAGGAGGGAACTTAGGCATTAAATTCATAGTTGAGAATTGAGAATTGAGACATTGTGCTAATTATGACTGTTCGATTTCAATTAATCAATACCTGACTGACAACAGACAACATGCAACAGACAACACCTCCCCGTTTTATATTGAAAATCCTACTACCTTTCAATTTCCTTTTGTAATTTGCTTACCGATATGAACCAATACGAATGGAAACGCCGCTGGAAGTTTATTTTACTTGCATTTGCAGTGGTTATTGCCGGTGCCTCACTTTGGTATACCGATTATCTGGTCAGGAATATATCAATAGCAGAGCGTACCAGGGCCGAGTTATGGGCCAAAAGTACCCGTAATATCATCGCTATGCCGGACGTGAATGATGAATACATCACCTTCATTTACAGCATGAGGGACAGTCTGGCTGTTCCTGCAATTGTGGTTGATTCGGCAGATAATATTGTCACCTGGCGCGGACTCGACAGTACTAAAACTAATTTTGAACTGGATTCGGATACGACCAAAAAATACGATCCGAAATATTTCAGGAGGGAATTAAAGGAGATGAAATCACAGCATCCCCAACCTATCGTACTAGATCTTAATACTATGGGTAACCAGCGATGGTATGTTTACTATAAAGACTCCCTGCTTTTAACTCAACTCCGAGCATTTCCTTATATCCAATTATCGGTGATCGCTATATTTTTACTCATTGCCTATGCGGTTTTCAGCTCTGCGAAAAGATTGGAACAGGATCAGGTTTGGGTCGGACTTGCCAAAGAAACCGCACATCAGTTGGGCACACCTATTTCATCATTAATGGCCTGGACAGAATTGCTGAAATCAAGGTTTAACGTACAGGATGACCCATTGATTCTAGAGATGGAAAATGATGTCAAGCGCCTCGAAATGGTGGCCGACAGGTTTTCGAAGATTGGATCCAAACCTATTTTGCATAATCATGTGGTTTACGAGGTAGTTGAGGAATTTGTAAACTATTTCAGAGTTAGGGTGAGTGATAAGATTGAATTTATTCTGACTGGGGATAAGCAGGTTGAAGCCTTGATCAACGTTCCTTTATTCGACTGGGTAATAGAGAATATCCTAAAAAATGCTGTAAATGCCATTGAAGGAGCCGGCAGCATTAAAGTTGAGATCAGAGAAAACCTGGTCAAGGAGCAGGTATTTATAGATATTTCTGATACTGGTGGAGGTATACCGCGTCTAAAATTTGAAGCGGTCTTTCAACCCGGCTACACCACCCGAAAACGTGGCTGGGGCCTGGGTCTCTCACTCACCAAAAGGATTGTCGAAAATTATCACCAGGGAAGTGTATTTGTCAAAGAATCTGAAATAGGTAAAGGCACAACCTTCCGGATTGTTTTAAATAGTAATATGACTTATGTACCGACCACAAGCTGATGAATTCCCTGTTTTTTACAAGGGATATGTTGATA